>NZ_JBEWZI010000040.1:0-13481 GCF_040566545.1 Uliginosibacterium flavum | reverse complement strand
AGCACTCAGCACTCAGCACTCAGCACTCAGCACTCAGCACTCAGCACTCAGCACTCAGCACTCAGCACTCAGCACTCAGCACTCAGCACTCGTTCTCATTGCTCAGCACTGCGCCGCAGGCGCCTACTCCGAATCTTCCAGCCAGGTGCGCCCGTCGCGTTCGATCAGTGCCACCGAGGCGGATGGCCCCCAAGTGCCGGCGGCGTAATGGTGTACGCGCTGAGCGGTGTTGCTCCAGGCGGCGAGGATCGGGTCGACCCAGCGCCAGGCGGCGGCGACTTCATCGTGGCGCATGAACAGGGTCTGGTTGCCGCGGATTACGTCCATCAGCAGGCGCTCGTAGGCATCCGGATTGGAGACGCCGAAAGTCTCGGCAAAGCTCATGTCCAGCGGGATGCTGCGCAGGCGCATGCCGCCCGGGCCGGGATCCTTGATCATGACCTCCAGGGTCATGCCTTCATCGGGTTGCAGGCGGATGACCAGGCGATTCTGGCTGATGCGCCCGGCAGTGTGGTCGAAGATGGAATGCGAAATCGGGCGGAAATTCACCACGATTTCCGAGGTGCGTCCACCCAGACGTTTGCCGGTGCGCAGGAAGAAGGGCACGCCGGCCCAGCGCCAGTTGGCGATTTCGGCGCGAATGGCGACGAAAGTTTCGGTGTCGCTTTCTTCCTTGCTGATGTCAAGCAGATAGCCCGGGGTGGGCTGGCCATTTACCGAGCCGCTGCGGTACTGGCCGCGTACGGTGCAGTGCTCGGCATTGCGGTCGTTGATACATTTGAGTGCCTTGAGGACCTTGAGTTTTTCGTCGCGTACCGAATCCGCTTCGAAGGCATCTGGCGGTTCCATCGCGGTCAGGCACAACAACTGCAGGATGTGGTTCTGCACCATGTCGCGCACCGCGCCGGAGGTGTCGTAATAACCGCCGCGCTCGCCCACACCGATGTCTTCGGCCACGGTGATCTGGATGTGATCGATATGCGTGCTGTTCCACAGCGGTTCGAACATGCGGTTGGCAAAGCGCAGCGCCATCAGGTTCTGTACCGTTTCTTTGCCCAGATAATGGTCGATGCGGAAGACCTGGCTTTCCTCGAACACGCAGGCCACAGCGGCATTTACTTCGCGCGCGCTTTCGCCATCCTTGCCCAGCGGCTTTTCCACGACGACGCGGCTCTTGGGCGTAACCAGTCCGAACTGCTTGATGCGCTGGCTGATCGGTGCGAACAGATCCGGCGACACGGCGAAGTAGAAGGCGCGTACGTGATCGGCGCCGCTGGCGAGGAGCGCGGCCAACTCTGCCCATCCGGTTTCACCCGTGACGTCGACCGGCAGGAAATGAATGCGGGCGAGAAAACGGGCGAGGGCTTCGGGCTCCAGGTCTGCCGCCTTGACATGATCACGCAGCGAAGTGCGCACGAAATCCAGATAGCCCTCGTCGCCAAGCGGCCGGCGCGATACGCCGATGATGCGTCCGGCATCCGGCAACTGGCCGGCGCGGTCGCGCTGGAACATCGCGGGCAGCAGCTTGCGCGCGGCCAGATCGCCGGTGCCGCCGAAAACGACAAGATCAAAGGCGCTTACCTGGATGGTGCGTGAGGACATTTTGAATCTCCGGACAGGGGGCATTGTGCTCAGTTTAGCGCCGTTTTCTGCGCTGCAGCACGGCGCCGTCGCGACTCGGCAAAAATCCCAAGCAATCCTGCGGCTTTGTGTAAGCTTGTTGCATGCCGCGCCGCCTCCGGGGCGCAGCGTAGAATGCGGGCTTGCCGTGCCACTGCCGCCTGACTGCACCATGCTTCTTTTCTTTGATCGCCTCGCCGCCGCTTCCCCGCTTTTCGTGCTGATCTTCGCCGGCTACGCCATCGTGCGCTGGGGTGGCTGGTCCAAGGAAGTGGCCGATGCACTGACCCGATTCGTGTTCGGTCTGGCGCTGCCGGCCTTCCTGTTTTTCACCATGAGCGACTTTTCCCGGCTGCCGCCGGTGGATGCGCGCCTCCTGATTGCCTTCTTCGGCGGTGCGCTGATCGTTTTCATCCTCGGGCGCCTCGTTGCCGCTAGCGTGTTCAAGCTCGATGGCGTGTCCGGCTCAATCTTCGCGCTGGGCAGCATCTTCTCCAACAACGTCATGCTCGGTCTGCCGCTGGCCAAGGCCACGCTGGGGGACGCGGCGGTGCCCAGCGTCGCGCTGGTGCTGGTGTTCAACGCGCTGATTCTGTGGACGCTGGTGACGGTCTCCATCGAATGGGCGCGTCATGGCGAATTCTCGGTCAAGGGCTTCGCCAAGACCGCACGCAGTGTGATCACCAATCCCATCGTTGCCGCGATTGTTTCCGGCACGCTTTACGGCCTGACCGGCTGGCCCTTGCCACACATCGTTGCTCAGCCGCTTTCAATGGTTGGTTCTGCGGCGACACCGATGGCATTGGTGGTCCTGGGCATGGGCCTGGCCGAATACAGTGTGCGTGAAGGTATTGGGCAGAGCCTGACTGTGTGCCTGATGAAACTGATCGTGCTGCCAATGGTGGTGTGGGCGTTGGCCTGGCTGCTGGGGCTGCCGCGCATGGAAACCCAGGTCGTGGTCCTGCTCTCGTCGATGGCGATGGGGGTGAATGTCTATCTGATGTCACGCCAGTTCCAGGCCTTCGAGGGTCCGACAGCGGCGGCGATGGTGCTGTCCACCGTGCTCGCGGCAGTGACAACGCCGGTAGTGTTGACGCTGATTGCGGTGCTCGGCTGAAAGCCGGAAAGCATTTGCCGCCGTCCCCTTGTCAGAGGAGCGGCTCAATCTGGATGGTGGTGGTTTATCCTTTGCAGCCCCGAGGAAAGCCTTCGGTCATTGATCAGCGCAGGATTGTGGAATGAGTCAGAGAATTCTCGTCGTCGATATCGAGAGTATTCGCAGCGAAGGCCGGAGCGGCGCCGTCTCGCGCCCGGAAATCATCGAGGTCGGAGCGGCCTGGATCAAGCAGGACGGTGCCATCCTGGCCACCTTCCGGTCTTTTGTGCGGCCGGCCGAGCAACCGCGTCTGAGCGCCGCCTGTGTGCGGGAGACCGGCATCAGCCAGTCCGAAGTAGATGCCGCGCCGCTTTTTCCTGTGGTCGCCGCCCAGCTTGCTGCCTTTGCGCGCAAACACAGCGCGCCGGACTCACACTGGATCAGCTGGGGTAGTACTGGCTTGCGTCAGCTGGAGCAGGAATGCACGCGCCACCGGATCGGCAATCCACTCGCCCTGCCGCATCTCAATGCCAAGCAAAGGTTCGCCAAGAGCCAGCAGCTGGAGAAGGAAGTCGGCTTGCGCAAAGCCTGCGCACTCGCCCGCCTCGGCGAAGTCCCTGGCGCCCATCACCGTGCGCTGAATGATGCGATCGCGATATCGTGGTTGCTGCCCTGGGTGTTCGGGGATCAGCAATTGGCGGTGCCGGAGAGTAAGCGTAGCGCTTCAAGCAAGGTGTGAAATTTGTGGCGGATTACGCGTTCACACGAGAGATATTTGCGCGCTCCCCGGCGATGCCTTGATTCAGCCAATCCAGACGAGTTGTGCTTGAGTCGGCGTAGCCGCAGCGAAAATCAGCTATTTCGATCCGCTATTTGGCCGACGAAGATGAGTACAAAACCAATCAGCCCGATTGATACTGCGACGAAAAAATCGCAGTAGCCGCCCAAGGTGAGACCTCCGCTCCCGAAAATCAGGCCGAAGCCCAAGCTTCCCGCCGCACCCACACGAACGCCAGCCTCTTCATCCTCCCAGCTTAGGCGGAGCCTTGGCACGAAAATGCCAATGAGGCAGTACGCGGCGATGGCAAGGCATAAATAAATGGACCAAGGGTCGCTCATGTTCAAGTTTTCAGGCAGTGAAGCATTCGTGTTTGACACCCCTTGATTAATTCCCCAGCGCCCCGAACACCTTTTTTGCCAATGAGCCCGCCGCCTGTGCCGGGTTCTGACGGATTTCGCGCTCCTGTTCGGCGATCATCAGGTAGAGGCCGTCCAGCGCCTTCTTCGTGACGTATTGCTCGACGCTGGCGTCTTCCGCCTTGAGCAGGCCGAAGCTGGAGGCCTGGCCGGCGATCTGGTTGTATTGCTGGGCGACCTGCAGGCGGCCGGTGACCTTGCTGACAATCGGCAGGAAGCGGGTGCTGAGCTGTGCGCTGGTTTTTTCGCGGAAGTACTGAGTGGCGGCATCATCCCCGCCACTCAGCACGTTCTTCACGTCCTGCACGCTCATCTGTTTGACGGCGGCGACCAGCAGGGTCCGGGCTTCGGGCACGGCCTGTTCGGCGGCGCGGTTCATGCTGGTCTTGAGTTCATCGATCCGCTGGCCCTGGCCCATCATGCGCAGCGCTGATTCGGCTTGCTGCAGCTTGCCGGGCAGTTCGATGCGCACCTTGGGATTGCCAAGGAAGCCGTCTTCCTTGCCGAGCAGCTTGACAGCCTGTTCGGCGCCTTGCGACAGGGCTTCGCGCATGCCGCCAGCGGCATCTTTGTCGGAGAAGGCATCGAGTAGTCCGGCCTGGGCGAGGCTGGCGGTGCAGACGAGCAGGGCGCTGCAAACGAGGCGGGAGAGTTTCATTTTGCGTTCCTTTCGGGGGCGAAGAAGTCAATCGCAGAGAGCAAAGGCCGGGTGGAAGCTTACGCGGCCTTGCGGGCAAATGTCAGTGGCCGGGTGGGCCATGAAATAGTCGGCGGGCACATCGTCGAGGATCAGTCCGGGATAGGGGCGGAAGCCGAAGCGGCGGTAATACGCCGGATCGCCAAGCACCACGCAGCCTTGCGCGTCGAGTTTGTCCAGACGGGTCAGGCCGGCGGCGATCAGGGCGCTGCCGATGCCCTGGCGCTGATATTGCGGAAGTACGGAGATTGGGGCGAGACCGAACCAGCCGCAATCGGCACCGTCGATCCGTACGCGGGAAAAGGCGATGTGGCCGATGATTTCGCCATTCTGTTCGGCGACGAGGGAGACGCTCAGCGCACTGGCTTCGCGCAGTGCGTCGATTAAAAGGTGTTCGGTTTGATTGCTGTGAGCCTGGCCGGCAAACGCCTGCACGGTGAGCTGGCGAATGGCATCAATGTCTGAGGAGGTTTCAGGCCGGATGTGTGGCATGGGTGCGATGTTTTTTAGAGGCCTGCCTGAAGAGCCGCTCCCCGCTTGCCTGTGCAGCATGCCGTGCTGAAGAATCAATACAGGAGCGTTTCTTCAGGCCGGTGTGTTTGCGAGCAATCCTCTCCCCTGGCAGGGAGAGTAGGCCGTGCGGGCCGGTTTTTACGCTTACTCCTCACTCATCAGGGCTTGCCCGCTGGCTGCGAGGCGGCAGCTTTAGGGAGAATGATGACCTTGAGGCGTTCGCCGGACTTGTTGCTGCTGTTGTTGGCACCGTTGGTGATGGTGTAGAGCTCGGTGTAGCCGTTGTATTCGATGTACTGGCCTTTGCTCTCGTTGGGGCCGCTGCGCAGGATGGCACGGTCGAAAAGCTTGGCGACATCGCTGCGCCCGTCGTACTCGATGCGCTCGGCTTCGCCTTCGGTGTATTCGTCCTTGCCCTCTTTTTTCTGGCGGAAGCGGGTCAGGCCATCCTTGCCGCCGGTGGCGATGCCTTTCTGGTAGCCCTCGGCATCCTGGGTGACAACGAGTTTGTTGGCGGTGATTTCCAGGGTGCCTTGAGTCAGCGTGACGCGGCCTTCAAAGGTTTGCACCTTGTTGCGGTCATCTGCGCTGCCACGTTCGGACTGGATGGTGATCGGTTTCTCGCGGTCCGCACGTTCGGCGTGGGCCAGCGGGGCGATCAGGAGCAGGGCGAGCAGGCTGAGGCGGTGGGCGGTGGGCATGTTTGGTCTCGCGTTGATCAGGGTTGAGGGGCCTTGGGCATGATGACGGCGCGCACTTCGTGATGAATCGTAAAGATGCCGCTCAGATTGTTCCACTCGGCGCCGATGCCGGACAGCGTGCTTGCCCCTTGGGTCATGCGAACAGGCTTGTCGGTGCGGGCAATTTCGTCATCGGTCAGCACGGTAAGTTCTTCGGTTTCCAGCGTTTGCATGGCTGAGTCAACGCCGGCTGCGCGATTGCCGCGTACCGTGTCGCGCATCACCACCACCTTGCTGGCGTTGTCGGCATGGGCTGTCTTGCTGGAGAACACGGTCGGGCGCTCATCGCGCGTCAGGGTGATGACCGGGTTGGCAAGCTCGGCCGTGTCGTCATCGGGGTAGTGCTGCAACTGGCTGGCGGTGATGCGCGAGATGCGGCGGCCGGTGTTGTCGAAACGGTCGATGGAGACCTGATTGACGATCTGGTCCGGGTCATGGCGCTTGTTGCCCAATCCGTTGCGGGCTTCGTTGCTCACGATGCGTTCCAGCCAGAAGGTCGTGCCGGCCAGAAAGACCACGATGATCAGCGGGAAGTAGGCGCTGAGGCGGTTCATGCGGTCAGGTAAACGTTGTGCATGGCGGCGAGCTTGCCTTGCGCGGTGAGAATGAAATCGCACACTTCACGCACGGCACCGGCACCGCCACCTTTGCGGGCGATGTAGTCGACGTGTTCTTTGACGAAATCGTGTCCGTCGGCGACCGTGGCGGAGAAACCGCAGGCGCGCAGGATCGGCAGGTCGACCACGTCGTCACCCATGTAGCCGCAGTGGTCGGCGCTCAGATCCAGCTGGCTGCGCAGATCGCGCATGACGGCGCGTTTGTCTTCCACGCCTTGAAACAGATGCGTGATGCCTAAATTGGCCGCACGCTTGGCCACCATTTCCGATTTGCGGCCGGTGATGATGGCTATCTCGACGCCGGCTTCCTTGAGCATCTTCAGGCCGTGGCCGTCGAGGCTGGAGAAGACCTTGATCTCGTCGCCATTCGGCGTGAAATACAGATCACCATTGGTGAGCACACCGTCGACATCGAAGGCCATCAGGCGCAGGCGGCTGGCGCTTTCGCTGACCAGATCAGATTTTTTGGGCATCAGATGACCTTGGCGTTCATCAGGTCGTGCGTGTTCAGCGCACCGACCAGGTGTTGTTCGGCGTCCACCACCAGCACCTGGCTGATGCGGTGGCGATCCATCATTTCCACGGCTTCCACCGCCAGCGCATCCGGGCTGATGTGGCGCGGGTTGCGGTGCATCACTTCGGCGATGCTGATGCGCTGGAAGTCGATATTTTGCGCCAGCAGGCGGCGCAGGTCGCCGTCGGTGAAGATGCCGGCAACGCGGTCTGCGGCATCGACAATGGCTGTCATGCCCAGACCCTTGCGTGACATTTCCAGCAGCGCGTCGGTGAAGGAGGCTGCCAGCGGCACGCGCGGAATGGCCTCGCCGCTGCGCATGATGTCGCGTACATGGGTGAGCAGGCGGCGGCCCAGCGAGCCACCGGGGTGCGAGCGGGCGAAATCTTCCGGGCCGAAACCACGCGCTTCCAGCAGGGCCACGGCAAGCGCATCCCCCATGGCCAGTGCGGCGGTGGTGCTGGCTGTCGGGGCCAGGTTGAGCGGGCAGGCTTCCTCGGCCACACCTGCGTCCAGATGAGCGTGCGCCAGCTTGGCCAGTGGCGAGTCGGGTTTGCCGGTGATGGCGATCAGGCCGGCGCCCATGCGCTTGACCAGCGGCACGATGATCAGCAGTTCTTCGGCGGTGCCCGAATTGGACAAGGCGATCAGCACGTCATCGGGCTGGATCATGCCCAGATCGCCATGCGCGGCTTCGCCGGGATGGACGAAATAGGCCGGGGTGCCGGTGCTGGCCAGAGTGGCGGCAATCTTGCGGCCGATGTGACCGGACTTGCCCATGCCGCTGACGACGACGCGGCCTTTGGCGGCGAGGATCATCGCAACCGCGCGTTCGAAATCTTCGCCGAGCCGATCCGTCAGCGCGGCGACGGCGGCCGATTCGATGGCCAGCACGCGGCGCGCGGTGGCCAGTGCGCCACGGGCATTGCTGGCGGGAGTGTTCGTCGGGGCAGTTGGGCTCATGGCAGGCTGCGGTTAAACTGGTGGGCGAGTATAACAAAGCCACCCGGCGCGCCGCTTGTCCGGGCGCCGTTCAAGGCGCAAAAACTACCCACCATGCACGGTTCTTTTACGATTGCTCTGATGTTGCTGGCGTTGACCGTGTTCGCGGTCGCCTTGTTCCGTGCGTTCAGCCTGCCGCCGGTGCTGGCCTATCTGATGGTCGGCGCGGTGCTCGGCCCGCATGCCTTCGGCGTGGTGCCCGACAGCGCGCAGGCACGCTATCTGGCCGAATTCGGCGTGGTCTTCCTGATGTTCTCGATCGGTCTGGAGTTCTCGCTGCCGCGCTTGTTCGCGATGAAACGCATCGTGCTCGGCCTTGGTGGTCTGCAGGTGCTGGGTACGCTGGCGCTGTTCACGCTGTTGTGCAAGTTGTTCGGGCTCGGTTGGTCGGCCAGTTTCGCCGTGGCCAGCGTCATCACCATGTCCTCCACCGCCATGCTTTCCAAGCTGCTGGTCGATCGCATGGAGCTTGAAAGTCCGCATGGTCGCCAGGTGATCGGTGTGCTGCTGTTTCAGGATCTGGCCGTGGTGCCCTTGCTGATCCTGATTCCGGCGCTGGCCCAGCCGGCTGATGTGCTGTTGCCTACGCTGGGCGTCGCGGCCTTGAAGGCGGTGGTCGTGCTGACCTTGATCCTGTTCATCGGCCAGCGCCTGATGCGCCGCTGGTTTCTGCTGGTGGCGCGGCGCAAGTCCTCCGAGCTGTTCATGCTCAACATCCTGTTCACCACTTTGGGTCTGGCCTGGGTGACCGAGCTGGCCGGCCTGTCGCTGGCTTTGGGCGCTTTTCTGGCCGGCATGTTGATCTCGGAAACCGAATACCGCCTCCAGGTGGAAGAGGACATCAAGCCTTTCCGCGACGTGCTGCTGGGCCTGTTCATGATCACCGTCGGCATGTTCCTCGACGTCGGTGTGATCCTGCGCAACTTGCAATGGGTGCTGCTGATCGTGACGGGCATCTTCGTGCTGAAGTTCGTCGTGGTGGCTGCCGCCTCACGCTGGATGGAAGGGCTGGACGGCACGGCGGTGCGTGCCGGCTTGTGGCTGTGCGCGGGCGGCGAATTCGGTTTCGTGTTGCTGACCCTGGCTTCGGACGTAAACGTCGTGCCGGCGCATGTGCTGCAACTGGTGGTCGCGGCGCTGGTGATCTCGCTGCTCCTTGCACCCATCCTGATCCAGTATAGCGACAAGATCGTGCTGCGTTTCGTCGCCTCGGAATGGATGCTGCGCTCCATGGAGCTGACCCGTGTGGCGGCCAAATCCATCGCCACCGACAAGCACGTCATCATCTGCGGTTACGGGCGCACCGGGCAGTTTCTGGCGCGTCTGCTGGAGCAGGAGAAAGTCGGCTACGTCGCGCTGGATCTGGACCCCGACCGCGTGCGCGAGGCCGCTACGGCCGGCGATCCGGTCGTGTTCGGCGATTCTTCACGGCACGAAACGCTGGTCGCGGCCGGCCTGATGCGCGCCAGTGCCGTCGTTGTGGCGTTCAACGACCTGGCCGCCACCATGAAGGTGCTGCATCACGTGCAGGCTGCGCGGCCGGATATTCCCATCATCGCCCGCTCGCACGACGAGCGCGATATGGACAAGCTGATCGACCTGGGCGCCGCTGAGGTCGTACCCGAAATGCTGGAGACCGGCATCATGCTCGCCAGCCACACCCTGACCCTGATCGGCGTGCCGATTGCGCGCGTGATCCGCCGCGTGCGCACCATCCGCAGTGAGCGTTACAACCTGATGCGCGGCTTCTTCCTGGGCGCTTCGGATGCGGACGAGCGCTCCGATGCGCAGGAAGCGCGCCTGCATTCGGTGTCACTGCTGCCCGGCGCAGCCGCCGCCGGCAAGGCGCTGGGCGATCTCGGCCTGGAAGCGCTGGGTGTCAAAGTCGCCGCCGTGCGCCGACGCGGCGTGCGCAGCCTGGATCCCGCACCGACCTCGCTGCTGGAGGAAGGCGACGTGCTGGTGCTGCTCGGCGTACCGGGTGATCTGGCGGTGGCGGAAGAGAAGCTGCTGAAGGGGGCTTGAGCTTCTGCGCAAGTCGCGGGTCGCGGGTCGCAAGTCGCAAGTTGCAAGTCGCAAGTCGCAAGTCGCAAGTCGCAAGTCGCAAGTCGCAAGTCGCAAGTCGCAAGTCGCAAGTCGCAATACCCTTGCGCGGCCCCGGACGGCCCCCTCGCCCTGGCAGGGAGAGGGCTGGGGAGAGGGTCGCAACCCACGCGCCGGCCTGCTTGTAGAGCCGCGCCGGGCTTAGGTCTTCAGGAGGTTAGTCCAAAGACCCAGATCACATGCGGCTCTGCGAGCAAGTTGGGTTTCGTAGGCTGCCGAAACGGGTAGTTTTGGGCTCCCAGCCAGGTTTGCGTAGGTCGGGCTTCAGCCCGACGCAGGGCGTATGCAAAATACCCACCCGTATCCGCTGTTTTGTCGGGCTGAAGCCCGACCTACGAATTCGCTGCGCGCCGGCTTCTTCCTGCAAAGCCGCGCCGGGCTTGGTTCTTCGGGAAGGCTTGCTGGAGAGGTCCGCTGCGCGAGGCTCTGCAGCCATTGCTCGTAAAACTACCGTCAACGAAAAAGCCCCGCGCGGGGCGGGGCTGGTCGTCTAGGCAAGCTATGGTCAGAAGCTGGCGCAGGCGACATAAAGCGTATTTTCGACAACAGGAACGGCCGGAACTAAAACCGGCGTTGCCCAAGCACCAAAACGAACTGAACCTGTAGCAGCATTGCCATCATCCATGGTGGTATCGATTTGCTGAGCGATTCGGCCGGAAACATTGTTTTGGCAAATAAACATGCGTCCAGGCCAACCTGCAATGGGCGTGGCACCTTGTACGCCAATGCGTCCGCCTTCTGCATTGCGTGGGGGCCAGTCGGCAATATTGCCCGCAGCGGGCGCTGCGCTATTTCCACCAGTCAGGTTGGCTAAGCGCAGGTGTTGCCATAAGAGTAGAGACTCATCTGTGAGGACGACCGAATCCCAATCACCGTCAATCAGGCCACCGGTTCGGACTGCTGGAGTTGTAGCTAGTACTGCGGTTGCCCCGAGGTGGGCCACGACTCCTGCATCATCTCCTGGCAGTGCCCGGAAGCGATCCTGATAGGCCGCGATCATGGTGGCGGTATTGCGGAAGTCGTTGATCATGGCTTTGGCTCTGGCGCTATTGATCAACTCCTGCCCCTTCAACACTCCGCCCAGCAGCAGGCCGATGATGACGAGGACGATGGCGATTTCTACGAGGGTGAAGCCGGACTGTTGGCGTTTCATCGGGCGTTTCATGATGGTCTCCGTGGGTGTTCGTTTTCTTGCCCTGCCTTGAGCAATAATGGTGCCTGTTGAAATTGTCCGGCTTTCTGGACCTTTCTTTGAATAAAGTCTTGTTTTTCAAGCTTATCTGTCAGATTTTCAACGCACTGTGACGAAAGTCGCACGCATGTGGGTTTTCCTGGGTTTTCAAGCATGAGCCTTTCACCATGTTCACTTTCCTGAAGCCCTCCGGGCGTGGGTCGAGTCTGGCGCGGCCGGCGTTATTGCTCTTGCTGCTCTTGCTGCTGCATGCGGCTTTGCTGCAGGGGCCGTTGACGCTGGCGGGCAAGGCTTTGCTGCTGGGGCATTTTGGCGCGGTGCTGTTGTGGCAGCCGCTGGTGAGTGGCGAGCGCGAGTTTTCGCCTGCGGGGACCTTGGTGCTGGTGCTGGTGCTGGGCGTGCTGGGGGTGTTCCTGTCCTGGGGCGTGTTGATGCTGTGGGGCCTGGTGCTGGTGGGGATTTTTGGCGGCAAGGTGTTTCACCATCCGACGCTGCGGGTGCGGCTGAGTTACTGGCTGGCGTTGATGTACGTGGTGGTGGCGCTGGTGGGGCTGATGCTGCCGCAGATGCTGGCGGGCGTGGCGGAATTGCCGACGATGTTGCGGAGCTTTGCGGCCTGGTTTGCGCTGCCTGTGTGCGGGCTGATTGCCGTGCTGGGCCTCGGGCCGGCGCCGGAGCGGGAGTCGGCGGAAGTCGATGTGGTTGGCGCGGTGGTGTTGGTGCTGGTGGTGATGGGGGTGCTGCTGGGCGCGCTGGCCTTCATGTTTGTGGCGGGCAGTGATTATCTGACGGCGCTGCTGCAGGCGCTGGGGTCGATGGCATTGACATTGTTGTTGCTGGCGCTGGTGTGGGGGCCGCATCGGGGCTTTGCGGGTTTGGGGCTGGAGGTGTCACGGCGCCTGTTGGGCGGTGGGCAGACTTTTGAGTTGTGGCTGCGCGAGGTGGCGGATCTGGCGCTGCGCGAGGATTTGCCGGAGGCGCTGGTGGCGGCGGCACTGGCGCGGCTGGCAACCTGGCGCGGGGTGTGCGGGCTGAGCTGGCAGGCGCGGCCCGATGATGGATCGGCCGGTTCCGGGCTGCAGCGGCTGGGTAGTACCTCGCTGCACGTGACGCGTTTGACGCATGGCGCTTTGCAGCTGGAGGTTTTTACCGAGCAAGCACTGACGCCGACGGCGGCCTGGCAGTTCGATCTGATGCTGCGCATCCTGGCTGAGTTTCATGCCGCCAAGTTGCAGGCGCAGCGCTTGCAGGCCTTGTCTTTTTTGCGTGCGGTGCATGAGACCGGCGCACGCACGACGCACGAGATCAAGAACCTGCTGCAGTCCTTGGACATGCTGTGTCACGCCGTGCTCACAGATGATGGGCGCGATCCGGTGGCGGTGCAGGCCTTGCTCGGCCAGCAGTTGCCGGCGATTCGCGAGCGCCTGAATGAGGCGATGCTGAGCATTCGCCAGCCACGCCCCGATGATCTGCGCCCGCAGCCTTTACTGCGCTGGTGGGCGGCGCTGCAGGCGCGGCATGTCGATGCGCGCATCGAGTACGTGCTGGAGGGCGAACTCGCGGGCGTGAGCGTGCCGGCGGCGCTGTTTGATTGTGTGGCGGATAACCTGCTGCGCAACGCGCAGGACAAGCAGGCCAGCGTGATCCGGGTGCGCGTGCAGGCGGCAGAAAAAGGCTGCAGTCTGACGGTGATGAACGATGGTGTGCCGATCGAAGAGGCCCGCGCCGCGCGGCTCTTCGTGCAGCCGCTGGCGTCGGATTCGGGCTTGGGGATCGGTCTGTATCAGGCCAGCCGGCTGGCCGAGTCGGCGGGGTACCGGCTGACGCTGGACGAGAACGCGGCGAGTGGGGTGAGTTTCGGGCTGCGGCCGAAGTAATCGCGAGTCGCGAGTCGCGAGTCGCAAGTCGCCGTTTGGGCCTTGGAGAGGCGCGCGCAGCTTGGGCCTTTGGGATGCCTTTCTGGAGGGGCAAGCGGGGCGCGGCTCTGCAGGTGGGTGGTTTTGGGCGACTCACCCTCTCCCCAGCCCTCTCCCTGACAGGGAGAGGGAGCCGTGCGGGCCGGAGATCTACATTTCGCCTATTGCAACTCGGGTAAGCAAATCAACACACTATTCCCGACTTGCGACTTGCGACTTGCGACTTGCGACTTGCGACTTGCGACTTGCGACTTGCGACTTGCGACTTGCGACT
>NZ_JBEWZI010000039.1:0-15059 GCF_040566545.1 Uliginosibacterium flavum | reverse complement strand
ATGGCTGCAATCGACTCCGTGAGTCGTCATCAATGAAAAGATTGGCTTTGCAAACGGGGGCGTCCATGTATGCGCATTGCGCAGAATTCCGGTGGATCATCAACGCCGGGCCGGTTGAATGGTCATATGCGGGTACGAAATCAGGTACCGCGTGCGCGGTGCGCACCTTATCTGGCTCATTTCTTCACGTTGAGGAAAGTACATGAGAATGGTCAACCTTGCTCAGGAATCGTGACATTGCAGGAGAGAGGGGAGGCTCAAGTTCGAATCTTGGATACCGGGCATGCACCTCACGCCAAACACGTTCCATGAGTCCTTTGCCTCGATAGAAAGGATGCAGGTAGCAGTGGTAGAGAACGGGATTTTGTTGGAACGTGTGGAATGTTGCGATGCCAACCAAACATTCCCGTTCGTTCCCATCCTTTCCTAGAACCTTATCTGTTGTGGCGAAGACAGACGTTTGGTTTTTAATCCACGATGTTGCTTGCTCACCAAGATCTTGCCTATTCCCAGTCTCTAGTGCCATGTACCGAGTTAGCTGAACAACTGCCGCCCGTTGCCAGTCCGGTGATGATCCTGTAATCCATATGTCGAACACCTTCCCGCACGGAGCCGCTTGCGGGCGAATAATCTTCATAAAAGTGGCTTCTCTATAGTCTGCGATTGTGCGATTACGCATTGAGCTGACTCTAGATGAGCACTAAGCGGACGTCGGACAGCGAAGCGTGGAAAGAATCACAAGCGCAGCTTGTGGCAATCCTCTTGGTGGCTGGGTTAGCTCTCATTTGTACGGAGCTGAGGTTAGATGAAGACGACCATCTGCATAGCAACTCACGGTCATCGCCGAATCATTGACCCATACTTTGGTTGACGTCATGATTTTTGTATCAACCAGCTTTGTTGATGGATATGTTGGCGTCACAGCTCCAATGATCGCTTCTGTTTTTGCTAAGCAATCTACCCAACTCATCCTTGTTGTTTCCTCTCTTGCTAACGGACCTTGTGCCGGGTACTTGCCAGACTGGACCATCTTTCGTAGCTGCTCTGGCGTGTATGTCTTCTCAGCTTGAGCGGGCATTGCAGCCAAGATGAGTGATACCGCAGCGCTTACATAAATTCCTTTCATGTATTTTCCAATGTTCGGTTTATATGACCGCGTACGGCGTAATAGAAAGTAGGCTGGGTTCGCGAAGCAAGCCACCATGAGCCTTCCCGATACGTGACGGTGGGTTGTCGCTGCGCTCCGAACCCACCCTACGAAAACTGTTTTCGGTGCCGTGGCCTGAGCCTCAAAACCCCTGCGCCAGCAGCCACTCCGCGATGCGTTCAGGGCCGGCTTGCCAGTCCTTTTCCAGCATCAGGGCGTGGCCCAGATTCGGCAGGATTTCGAAGGGCAGGCTGAGGGCCTTGGCGGTTTGTTCGACTTGTTGCGGCGGAATCAGGGTGTCGTGTTCGGTGCCCAGCACGAGCATCGGCGGGCGGCGCATGCGCGCCGGGCGCGGCAGGTCGAAACCGCTCATGTCCCATAGGGCGCGCATCGATTCGGGTTGCATGTGCATATAGCATTCGTTGAGCACGGCGCGCGGCACGTCCTGATGAAACAGGGCTTCGCGCACGGTTTCCAGCTGCGGCTCGCCGCCGCCCATGATGCGGTTCAGATCCATCAACACGTTCGGGCGCGAGAACAGCAGGCTGATGGTGGAGCCGAGCAGGCCTTGTGGCGGCACCGAGCACAGCAGCACGGCGGCGGGGATTTCAGCGCTTTCCAGATATTTCTGCAGCACCAGTCCTCCCATCGAATGCGCGATGATTACCGGGCGCACCGGCATGGCGGCGACCACTTCGGCCAGATCGTCGACGTAATCCTGAATGCTCAGGGTATTCAGCTGTTCGGTGCCCCGACTCTTGCCGTGGCCGGAAAAGGAGAAGGCGCTGGTGTTCCAGCCACGTTCGGCAAAGAAGGGCAGGTAATGCTTGTCCCACAGCCAGGCGCCGGCGTAGGCGCCATGCAGGAAGAGCAGCGGCGTCGGGCGGGCCGTTCCGGTGGCGGGGCGATTGATGAGCTCAAGGGTAGCGCTGGCAGCGAATTTCATGGGGTTCGTTTCGTAGTCGTGCAGTTGGCTAACGTAAATCCTATGCCGAAGGGCAAGCTCCGCTTGCCCTGAAATCACCGGGCCGGCCATCCGCTTTCCTGATTCAAAGCCGGGTTCAGCCCGGTTCATTGCTCCCCAGCATGCACGTCGAATTCGATGCTGTCGAGCGGCACTTCGGCCGGGTCGGTGATGACGAGGCGATGGTGTCCCGGTTGGGGCATCCACACCAGACGGCTGCCTTCACCCAGCAGTTTGCCATCGAGCTGCCAGCGCAGCGCCACGGCGGTGTCGGCAGAGAGGGACCAGCGGTCGCGCTCGGCCAGTCCTGTCGCCACAGTGTAGCTTTCACCGCGCGCCGGGAAGCCGATGCGCGCTCGCTGCCCGCCGGGCAATACGCTCACCAGCTCCAGTTCGGTGCCGCGCAGAAACCATTCACGCCGCGCCGGTTCGCCGGGCGGCTCAAAACGCAGCTGCGTATTGATGACGCCTTCCGGCGCCACGGGTGCTTTCGATTCGGCTCCCAATGCAGCCAGCAGACTGCGCCAGGCCACTTGTGGCTGGGCCGTGCGGGTTGCGACGGCCAGGGTATGGCGTTCGGAACTGCCGACGATGACGGCACTGCCATCTTCACTGGCGGTGCTTTGCCAGCTGGCGCTCCAGGCTCCCGGTGCGGGGCTGGCGAGCAGGTCCTGCAGGATGAAGGCCGTTTCGCTGCGCCATACGCGATGCGGTGGCGTCAGCGGATCGTTGGGGAAGGTCCGTGGTGGCAGGTATTGGCCTCCTGCGGCAAAGCTGCGCCAGGCCGCGGCCAGCTGCAGCAGGCTGGCGTCTGCCGGCACATCAGGCTGAGCAGCCAGCCCGGCGGAGGCAAAGCCGAGGCCGCGCACGCGCTCCAGCCAGGCATCGCCGCCATTGACGTGCTGCAGGAACAGCAGCGCGCCCGGCTGGTGAGCTTGTAAAGCCGGACGCAGCGACAGCCAGGCAGGCGTGGCAGCCCACGCATCGCGTGCATCGAAGACCGCCCAGCCCAGCGGCAAGGGGCTGGCCGCCGTGTATTGGCGTTGCTCGATGGCCAGCGCCGCCATCGCCGGCCAGGCCCAGTCGGACAAGCTGCGGCGCAGGATCACGCCGTCGGGCGCGGCGGCAGAGCTGGCGCCGACCCAGGCCAGCACTTCGCCATTGCTGTTATCCAGCAGCACGGCAGCGGCCTGTGCATCGTTCAGCGAAACCAAGGCAGAGAGCAGGCGAGTTTGCAGATTGGCATCCAGCAGCGTGCTCACCCGCTGACCCGGCTGCAGCAGGCGGCCCCGCGCCAGATGAGGCGCCAGCTTGTAACGCGGCGGGCTGCGCGGTGCATCCAGGCGGTCATTGGCCAGACGCGTGATCTCGGCGCATAGCCGCGCCTGTTCGAGCACCGCTGCAAGCTTGCAGGCGCGCTGCGCCACTCTGGCGGGCTTGGCATTCGGCCCGCGCAGCAAGGCGGCGAGCAAGGTTGCCTCGCGCGGCGTCAGATTATTGGCCGGCAAACCGAAGAGCAATTCGCTGGCCGCGCCGACGCCCTGCAGATCGCCGCGAAACGGCGCCAGATTAAGATAGGCCTCCAGAATCTGCGGCTTGCTCCATTTGCGTTCGAGTTGCAGCGCGGCCTCGCCCTGATCCCATTTCTGCGTGTAGCTGCGGCGTTCGCCGCGCTTGGGCGGCATGCGCAGCGCCGGGTCGAGCAGGCCGGCCAGTTGCATGGTCAGCGTCGACGCGCCGCGCTTGCCGTCATACCAGAGGTTTTGCCAGGCCGCCCCGGCAAAGGCCAGCCAGTCCACGCCCTTGTGCTGGAAAAAGCGCCGGTCCTCCGCGCGCAGCAGTGCTACACGCATGGCCGGTGACAGCGTCGCCAGTGGTACCCAGTCGAGGCGTCGTATGGTCGGATCGAGGCGCAAATCCGCCAGCGGCTGACCGTTGCGATCCAGCAGGACTGCGTCGGAGCTGACGTGCGCGGCGCGCACCTGCTCGAAGCTGGGCAGCACGAAAGGTGCGGCCCGCGCAGCCAGCGGGCAGATCAAAGCAAAAAGGAGGAGGGCGCGAATCAACTTCATATCGGGGATCAAAAACGAGGCGCCATTGTGCGCTACCGCCGCCCCGGCCGCCATGTTGCTTGCCCACAAAGGGTGGCTGGTGAGGCCCATGAAGTGGCGCTGTGCGGGCAGGCAGGCTGGAGAGGCTGGTGGGGGGCGGGTCTTGGGGGATGTGCCGAATACAATGCAAAAAGGGCGCCGCAGCGCCCCCTTCCCCAGATTTCAACTGACTCAGTACGTCGGCCAGCCGCCCGAGAACTTCAGATCACTGATCAGCAGCTTGGGCGCACCGTTGGCGGTGGCGTCGTAAGCATGGCGGGCAATGATGCTGAAGCCGTTTTCGCGGTAGATGTCCTGACCGCCGGGGCCGACCCAGCGCGCGTTGCCGGCATCCAGCACGGTCGAGTAGCCGTCAGTCATCTTCTTGCCGTTCTTGTCCACATACGGGCCGGTGATCTTGGTGGCGCGGCCGTAGGCAGTCTTGTAGGTGCTGGACGTGCCCGAGCAGCACTTGTCGATCGACACGAAGAGGTAGTAGTAGCCTTCACGATAGAAAACCGTCGGGCCTTCGATGCCGCCGCTGCGCTTGGCAAGCGTTGACACCGAGCCGGTCGGCTTCATCGTGCTCTTGTCGATCTTGACGATCTTGATGCCGGAGAACCAGGAGCCGAAGACGAGATAAGGCTGGCCGCTGGCGTCAAACGTCAGGTTCGGATCGATGGCGTTGTAGTCGTTGCTGCCGGCCTTGGTGCTGATGACCTTGCCCTTGTCGCTCCAGTCGCCCTTGGCGATGGAGGTGGCAGACATCAAACCGATGGCCGAGGTATTGGTGCCGAAGCTGGAGATCGAGTAGTACAGCCAGACCTTGCCGTTGTAATTGACCACATCCGGTGCCCACACATCCAGACCGGTGTGGGCGGGCACGGAGGTTTTCCACCAGCTCGGACGCGAACTGAAAATCTTGCTGCCGCGATTCCAGGCCTTGCCGTCGGCCGAGTACAGGACCTGCAGGCCGTCACCGGTGGAGAAGGTCCACCAGGTATTGCCTTCCTTGATGATGGCCGGGTCATGGACGCCGAGGTCGCCGCTCAGGGCCCAGTGTTCGGCAGACGCCGTCAGTGCCGTGCCGACGAGCGCCAGCGCGAGGAATGCCTTGCGAAAGATGTGCTGCATGCTGCTGTCTCCTTTGTATGAGCCAGTGAGCCGGCTCTTTTATGATGTGCTATGCATGAAAACTACGCCGGGGATGCTAATCCTGCTACGGGTAACACACAAGAAAAAATGCTCACAAGCGATTGATTTATAAAGTGAATTATCAAAATAAACAGTTTTGACGATTTGCGGCTGAGGCGCAGGCCGCGGCCTGCTCATGCCCGAAGAGCCGCGCCGCGCGGGCCTCTGCAGCACCCCCCGGCCAGGAGCCAGACCAGACGCGGCTCTCCGGACAGCCCACCTCCCAGCCTTCAACCCTTATCATTGCGCCCATGCGCTCCCGTATCCCCCGTCTCGACAACCCCTGGCTGCTGCTGGTGCTGACCGTGCTGTTCTGGTCCGGCAACTGGGTGGTCGGGCGCGGTTTTCGCGGTGACGTGCCGCCGGTGGCACTGGCCTTCTGGCGCTGGATGATCGCGCTGGCCTGCGTGCTGCCCTTTGCCTGGCCGCATCGTGCCGAGGCCTGGCCGGCGCTGCGCGCGCACTGGCGGATCCTGCTGGCGCTGGGTCTGCTGGGGATTACCGGCTACAACACCCTCGCCTATCTGGGCCTGCAGACCACCACCGCGACCAACGGGGTGCTGCTCAATTCCTTCATCCCCATCGTGATCATCGGTCTGGGCTGCGCCTTTCTCGGCAAGCGCCTGCATGCCTTGCAGAGCCTGGGCGTCAGCGTTTCGCTGGCCGGCGTGACGGTGATCGTGGCGCATGGCGAACTGGTGCGGCTGGCCACGCTCAGCTTCAATCCCGGCGATCTGTGGATCATGGTTTCAGTCTTCGTGTGGGCGGGCTACACCTTGCTGCTGCAACGCCGTCCGGCCGGCCTCGCACCGATGCTGTTGCTGGCCCTGCTGACCGCCATCGGCCTGCTCGGCCTGCTGCCCTTTTACCTGTGGGAACTGGCGCAGGGCCGCGTCATTCACGCCACCCTGCCGGCGCTGGCCGGGATTGCCTATACCGGCATCTTCCCGGCCTTTCTCGGTTACGTATTCTGGAATCGCGCCGTGGCCCGGGTCGGCGCTGCCAGCGCCGGGCTTTTCATCCATCTGATGCCGGTCGCCACGCCGCTGCTCTCGGCCCTGTTTCTGGGCGAGGCGCCACAGGCCTACCACTTTGCCGGCATGGCGCTGATCATCGCGGGCATCTTCCTGTCCACCCGGCCAACTCAACTTCCTGCCTCATAAGTCGTAGACCCACACACGCAGTGCCCGGCGCGCTGCACCTATGGGAGTGCGTGCTTATGGCCGAAATGCACCGGCTGGCGCCGAATCAATTGCAGCTGGATCAGCCATTGCCCTGGAACGTGTATGACAGCGGTGGGCACTTACTGCTGCGCAAGGGTTTCGTGATCGACCGTGATGACCAGATCGCCACCCTGATCGAGCGCGGCATGTTCGTCGATGCCGCTGAATTCCGTGTGCACGAAGCCAGCGACGTGCCGGCGCGCTATGACGCCCTGTCCCTGTGGGAAAGCGTGCAGGCGCATCTGGCCTATGTGTCGGAAGCCATGCCACGCGATGGCACGTTGCAGGACGAAGTGGCGCGGCTGGCGCGGCAGGTGATGTTGCTGGCCGAACGCAGCCCGGATCTGGTACTGGCCGCGATCATGCTGCTGGATCAGCGCAACTACCCGATTGCCCATTGCCTGCACACCGCACTGGTCGCCGATCTGGTGGCGCGCGCGGCGCGCTGGGAAAAAGCCGAGCGCATCAGCCTGGCCTGCGCCGCGCTGACCATGAACATCTCCATGCTCGATCTGCAGTTGCGCCTGTGCAATCAGCGAGACGCGCTGTCAGTCGAGCAGCGCAAGCTCATCGACGATCACCCCGCCGCCAGCGCCCGCCAGCTCATCATGTGCGGCGTGAATGATGACGAGTGGTTGCGTGCCGTGCTGGAACACCACGAAACGCCGGATGGCCTCGGCTATCCGCGCAAGGTTAAAACCCCCAGCGAAGCGGCCATGCTGCTTCATACGGCTGACGTGTTTGCCGCCAAAGTCAGCCCGCGCAAGCATCGCAAACCGATGATCGCCAGTGAGGCCACCAAATCCGTGTTCATGAAGCTCGCCCACGGCGGCAAGAATCCTTTCCCGTCGATGCTGGTCAAGGAAATCGGCATCTACCCACCCGGCGCTATCGTACGTCTGGTCAACGGTGAAACCGGGGTGGTTTACAAGCGCGGCGCGACCGCCAAGTCTCCCCTCGTTGCCGTGCTGACCAACGCAACTGGCATGCCCATGCTCAAACCGGTGCTCCGCAACACCGCGAACGATCCCGCCACGGCGGTCGGCATGGCACTGTCGCGCGACAAGATCATGATCGGCGTGAATTTCGAACAGATCTGGGGCGCGGCTTAAGTTGATCCGGCCCGGCAGACGCTGGTTTTGTCGATGCCGTGCTGTACTTCAGACCCCACCGGTAGCCTGCCCGAAGAGCAGCATGCACCAAGGGTCTTCAGGCAGGCATGTTGCAGAGACTTGTTAGAAGCCAGTCTACAAGCGTCGGTTAAATAGACCGGGATCGAGTGCGCGCTTATTCGCAACACTGTTGCAATAGGCGCCCGCGCGTGCTCCAATCCTGCTACTTCACTCTGCTTCGCCTCGAAAGGATTCTGTCATGCGCGTCCTCTTGCCACTGTTGCTTACTCTGTTCATCGCCGCACCGGCCCACGCCACCAAGGCTCACAGCCACGGCACGGCCGAACTCGAAGTGAGTGTGGACGGTGATGTCCTGAGCCTGGCGCTGGAATCGCCGCTGGATAACCTGCTCGGTTTCGAGCGCATCCCGCAGTACGAGAAGGATTTCGCCAAGGTGCGCGAGGTGGCGGCGGTGCTGCGTGCGGGTGACAAGCTGTTCGTGCCGACCGCCGCGGCGGCTTGCACGCTGCTCGGCGTGACCCTGAGCGCTGATGCAATCAGCCCGGAATTGCTTGGCGAGAAGGCCGCGCCAGCAGCGGCCAGGACGGATCATGAGCATGCCGATCTGGACGCCAGCTACCGTTTCAAATGCGCCAAACCCGCCGAGCTGAAGAACGTGGAGGTGCGGCTTTTCGACAGTTTCAAGCGCATCCGCTTCATCAACGCCCAGCTGGTCGCCGGCAAGACCCAGCGCGCGGCAAGGCTCTCGGCCAAGTCGCGTAGCCTCGTCTGGTGAGCACCCCGCTGGTCGAGCTGCTTGATCTGCGCCAGCGCTGGCCGGGGCAGCAGAGCGATTGCCTGAGCATCGCCCGCTTTGCGCTGCAGGCGGGCGAGCATCTGTTCCTGCACGGCCCCAGCGGAGCCGGCAAAAGCACGCTGCTGAGCCTGTTGGCGGGGGTGCTGCGCCCGACGGCCGGCGAGGTGCATCTGCTCGGTCAGCGCATCGATGGCCTGCCTGCCACGGCGCGGGATCGTCTGCGCGGCGAGCATATCGGCTACATCTTCCAGCAGTTCAATCTGCTGCCTTACCTTTCTGTCATCGATAACGTATTGCTACCGTGTCGCTTCTCGCGGCGTCGCCAGCAACGTGCGCTGGCGCGCGGCGCGAGTTCGCTGCAGGCCGAGGCGGAGCGGCTGTTGTCACATCTGGATCTGCTCGCGCCGGACTGGTTGCGCCCGGTCGGTGCCCTCTCAGTCGGCCAGCAACAGCGCGTGGCGGCCGCCCGCGCTCTGATCGGTCAGCCCGAACTGTTGCTCGCCGATGAACCGACCTCGGCACTGGATGCCGTACGCCAGCAGGATTTTCTGGATCTGCTGCTGCGCGAGGCGAATGAGGCTGGCAGCACCCTGATTTTCGTCAGCCATGATCAGCGCCTGGCCGCGCATTTCAGCCGGGTGCAGGCGCTGGGTGATTTCAATGCCGGGGATCGAGCATGAACCTGCTGACTTTGGCCCGTCTGGCACTCGCCAGCGCCTGGAACCGGCGCTACGCACTGGGCCTCACGCTGCTCTCGATTGCCCTGGCCGCCGCCTTGCTGCTGGGCGTGGAACGCCTGCGCGCCGGTGCCCGCGCCGGATTTTCCAGCGCGCTTTCCGGCACCGATCTGGTGGTGGGCGCGCGCGGTAGCAGCGTGCAGTTGCTGCTCTACGGCGTGTTCCGGCTTGGCGAGGCGACCCCGAACCTGAGCTGGGCTTCGGCGCAGCGCATCGCCGCGCATCCGGCCGTGGCCTGGAGCGTCCCGATTTCCTTGGGCGACGCCCATCGCGGCTTTGCCGTGGTCGGCACCAATACGGGCTATTTCCGGCATTATCAGTATGGTGACGGACTCTCCCTGGCGGTGGCTCAGGGGCGTGCCTTCGACAGCCTGTTTGAGGCCGTGATCGGCGCGGAAGTGGCGCGCAAGCTGGGCTACACGCTGGATCAGCGCATCGTGCTGGCTCACGGTAGCCCCGAATTCGAACTGGCCGAACACGCCGACAAGCCTTTCCGTGTGGTGGGCATTCTCGCCCCGACCGGCACCCCTGTTGATCGCAGCGTGTACGTGTCGCTGGAATCGATGGAGGCGATCCACATCGACTGGCAGGGCGGCATGCCGGTGCCAGGCTTTTCGGTGCCGCCGGAACTGGTGCAGAAGTTCGACCTCAGCCCCAAAACCATTACCGCCCAACTCGTTGGCCTGAAGCGCCGCAGCGACGTGTTTGCCCTGCAGCGCGAACTCAACGAAGCACCGGGCGAGGCGCTCACCGCCGCGATGCCGGGCGTGGTGCTGGATCAGCTGTGGCAGATGCTGGCCATCGGCGAGCGCGCCTTGCAGGCTGTCTCGGCGCTGGTGGCGGCGGTGAGCCTGGCCGGGCTGATGGCGGTGATCCTGGCCGGGCTGGACGCGCGCCGGCGTGAATTGGCGATCCTGCGCTCGGTGGGTGCAAGGCCGCGCGAAGTGCTGGCCTTGCTGCTCATTGAAGGCCTGGGCATCACGCTCGCCGGCTGTCTGCTGGGGCTCGCTCTGCTGCAGCTGGCGGTGTGGCTGGGTGGGGCATGGCTGCAGAGCCGCTTCGGCATTGGCCTGGCCGGCAGCCTGCCCGGCGAGCAAGAGTGGGCGCGGCTCTGCGCGATACTCCTTACAGGATTGCTGGCCAGCCTGTTGCCGGCCTGGCGGGCCTACCGCATCTCGCTGGCGGATGGCTTGAGCCCGCGGTGACAGGGGGCTTCGACGTGCGGCGCCCCGGCCCCTGCGCGATACCTGCGAAGGAAACGCTGGCGACCCGGCGCATTGGTCCCGTTCGCGCCAGATATTGTGGCGCAAGGGTGAAACTTCCGGCGCAGGCCAGCATTTGATCGGGGCGTGTCTGGATGGCAATGGCGATGCGATCCTGCGGCGTGTTGCGCAAATTCAGCCTGTCATACCGGACGCTCATCCTGCTTTTACAATGCCGTACAGGGTGAGGAAATCATCATCCTTTCAAACCCCGGAGAATCCGTTCCATGATCCGCAAGAATCCCAGTGGCGACCTGCCCGTGATTGCCGAGTCGGCCTTCGTTGACCCGACCGCCATCATCTGCGGCAAGGTCGTGATCGGCGAAAACGTCTTCATCGGCCCGTATGCCGTGATCCGCGCCGATGAAGTGAATGAAGCCGGCGGCATGGAGCCGATCACGATCGGCGCGCATTCCAATATTCAGGATGGCGTGGTGATTCACTCCAAATCAGGCGCGGCCGTCAGCATTGGCGAGCACACCTCGATTGCCCACCGCAGCATCGTGCACGGCCCCTGCGAGGTTGGCACGCGCGTGTTCATCGGCTTCAACAGCGTGGTGTTCAACTGCAAGGTCGGCGACGGTTGCGTGGTGCGCCACAACTCGGTGGTCGATGGCTGCGACTTGCCGGCCGGCTTCTACGTGCCCTCCACCACCTATATCAACGCCCGCACCGATCTGGCCAGCATCCCTAGAGTGACGGCTTCGGCGGCCGAGTTTTCGGAAGACGTGGTGCGCACCAACAATGATCTGGTCGCCGGTTACAAGCGCCTGCAGAATGAATTCTGAACGGCCTGCCCGCGTGCGCACCCTCAAACCCCTTGTGCTCAGCCTGCTCTTGCTCATGGCCATGCCGCTGGCCTGCGCCGCCGATGCGCCCTTCAAGCTCGGTGATCGTCTTGCCCCGGCCGGCGGCAAGGCGACACCGGCCTATCGCGAGCTCACCTGGTATCAGCTGACCCCGGCAGAATGGGATCCGATGGCCGGCGTGAAGCGCGAGGACATCGCCAGGATGCGCGATGGCGATCCGCGCGCAACGGCCTTGCTGAAAAAGCTGCAAGATGCCTGGAAGAATGCGCCGACCGTGCCAGAGTTGGACAAGCAGGCCGTGCGCATTGCCGGGTTTCTGGTGCCGCTGGACGCCGATCGGAATACGGTGCGCGAGTTTCTGCTGGTTCCTTATTTCGGCGCCTGCATCCACACCCCGCCGCCGCCCAGCAACCAGGCCATCCATGTGAAGATGGACAAGCCCTTCAAGGGCCGCATGATGGAGGCGTTCTGGATCAGCGGAACGCTGCACATCGAGCAGGGCGAAAGTCCCTTTGGCGCCACCGCTTACCGCATGCAGGGGCGGGGCACCGAGCCGTACCAGATGCCTGACAGGTAAAGTCTGAAGTTAGCCTGGATGCAGCAGGATCCGCGATATCCGCCCCTCCCGCACTGACAAGCTCCGTGGATTCGGCTGCGCTGCGAACCGGGTCAGGTTCGTCGGCGTGTGTGCAAAAATCCAAACTTCGTCGTACTGACTCTATAGAATCAATCCTGCAAAAGCCGCTCCCTCCGCACTTTTTACAGGATCACCATGGCCACCAGCAAAACCCCCGATTCCGCCCGCCTGGATCGCATCGTTGCCGAGGCGCGGCGCACGGCTGATCAACGCGAACAGGGCTATCGCGAACGCGCCCTCAAGCTCTATCCATGGATCTGCGGTCGCTGCACGCGTGAATTCGTCCGCGAGAATCTGCAGCAGCTCACCGTGCACCACCGTGATCACAACCACGACAACAATCCCCCGGACGGCAGCAACTGGGAACTGCTGTGCATCTACTGCCATGAGAACGAACACTCGCGCTATCTGGAGGCGGATTCCGGTGAAGGCGGCGGCGAGAATGGCCTTGAGGCCGCAACGCATAACCCTTTCGCCGCCCTCAAAGGCTTGCTGAAAAAATGACGGGCTGACAGACGCGCAGCCAGGCCTTAACATCCGCCTACAAAAAACAGGAGGATGACATGTCGCACTGCTGCCGTTTGCCTATCTGCACCCACGCTCCCAAGGCCTTGTTGGCCGCCTTCATCCTCGCCCTGCCAGGCCTCGCCGCCGCAGTTGGCATCGCGCCGACCGGCCTGCGCGTGCCGGCGCTGGCGTATGACGATCACAGCATCGTCCTGGTCTGGCAGAAGCCTGCTGACTATGCCAAAGTCGTCGATTACAAGATCTATCTGAACGGCAAGGCCATCGGCAGTGCGCGCGAGAACGCGGCAAAGTTCTCGCCGGCAGCGCCTTACGTGAAAGCCTTCCACGCGGCCGACAAGGCCGGGCGCCATGTCAAGATTGATCAGCACAACTTCACCGCTGACGGCCTCAAGCCCGATACCGAATATCGTTTTTCCGTCCGTGCCGTGCATGCCGATGGCTCGCTCTCCGCGCCCAGCAAAGTCATTACCCAGCGCAGCGCCAAGCCTTCGCCGCGCTGTGACATCACCGCCCACGGCGCGGTCGGCGATGGCCAGACCCTGAACACCGGCGCGATCCAGGACACCATCACCGCCTGCCCGGCCGGCGGCACGGTCGTCATCCCCAAGGGCGTGTTCAAGAGCGGTGCGCTCTTCCTCAAGAGTGACCTGACTCTGGACGTGACCGAAGGCGCGACCCTGCTCGGCTCCGAGCGCGCCGAGGATTACCCGGTCAGCCTCGGCTACACGCTCTACACTTATTCGACTACCCAGCGCCCGCCGTCCTTGGTCAATGCGCTGAACCGCAGCCAGCGCACGGCTGGCGCCTTCCGCAACATCCGCATCGTCGGCAAGGGCACAATCACCGGAAGCGGCTGGAAACGCGCTGCCACCCCCGAATTGCAGGACGAGACCGGCCGCATCCTGCCGCAATACCAGTTCGGCACCAACGCCTCGGTCGGCAAGTTCGGCATTCTCGCGGCAGATCAGGTCAAAACCGCCCAGGCGGAAGGCCTGCCACTCGGCGCCGCCTACAGCCAGCGCCGCAGCAGTCTGATGACCTTGCGCGGCGTCGAAAACCTCTACATTGGCGGCATCACCGGGCAGAACCCGGCCTTCCACGGCATCATGGTGCTCGAAGGGCGCAATGTCGCCGTGAATGGCATCAAGCTCGAAACCTGGGACGTGAACAATGCCGATGGGCTGGAGTTCGGCAACAGCGAGCAGATCACCGTCTTCAACAGCTTCTTCGACACGGGCGATGACTGCATCAACTTCGCCGCCGGCACCGGCGAGGAAGCCGCCAGGCAGGAACCGCAGCGCGAGGCCTGGATCTTCAATAACTACACCCGCCGCGGCCACGGCATGGTCGTGCTGGGCAGCCACACCGGCGCCTGGATCGAAGACATCCTGGCCGAAGACAATGTGGCGAATCTCACCTGGATCGGTCTGCGCGGCAAGAGCAACAACATCAACGGCGGCGGCGCCCGGCGCATCGTCTATCGCGACAACGCCCACCGCGATCTGCAGCGCGAAGGCTTCATCCTCACCCTCGAATACTCCGACATCAACCTGCTGCTCGACTACAAAGCCGCCAAAGTGCCCGGCGCGTTTCAGGACATCCAGATCCGTCACAACAGCCTGGAATTCACCGCCGACTGGAAGCCCACGCCCGTGCCCAGCGGACCGAAACGCGAGCTGGCGGTCGTCGACTTCAAGGCCCTCGAAGTGCAGGGCGACATGAAGACCCAGGCCTTTCACGAGCGCATTACGGTGGACGATCTGCTGCTGATCAATACGTCCTCGATCAAGATCGATGGCCTCAAGGAAGGCGTACTGCGCAACGTGCGTTTCGAGGGCTATCAGGGCAAGGACGAAGCCGTCTCGATCAAGAACGCCCCGGGCCTGAAGCTCGAAAACATCCAGAAACCGGTCGGAAAGTAGTTATTAGCAGGCCTGCCTGAAGAGCCGCTTGTGGCGGACTTCTTCGGGCAGCCCGACCTGATAGGCAATCTAGGTGCGGATCTTCAGGCAGGCGATTTTCTATACACGTTTGCGGGAAATGTATAGAAAACAGACATTTTCTATACACGTCTAAGGACGTACATAGAAAAGCCTGTTTTTTGTGCGTATGAAAGCGTTCGCCATAGTGCTCTGAAATCTTCACTTCACCTCTCGCCGGATCTGGCAGCCGCCGGCGAGATCAGAGCACAAAATTTCTGCCAAATTTTTTGGTCAGGGACTACCGTGGATTTCTTTCTTGATCTTCTGTTTTCTTCGGCAACGCTTGGTTTGATCGTTGGCGTCGTTCTGGCTGGAGTTGTTTGTTGGCTATTGCCCGAAGGAGCTTCTTGCGAAAATCTGGGTGCTTCGATTGTGCTTATCTGTTTTGTTGGGGGCTTGCTCTATGAGTTTGCATCTGGAAAAAAAGGTAAATAAGCACCGTGGACTAGTGGGCTCGGACGGTTTGCTCGAATTGAGCCTTGTAGGGTAATGACATGGACGCCCCTACCTGCAACGGCATCGAAGTGCCAAAGTGGAGTTGTCGAAAAACCACTGAG
>NZ_JBEWZI010000038.1:0-18934 GCF_040566545.1 Uliginosibacterium flavum | reverse complement strand
GATTGCCCATGCGAAAGTAGGTCATCGTCAGACTACCTCAACCAAAACGCCCCAATCAGATCCCTGATTGGGGCGTTTTATTTTGTGCTCTACATGTTGTGAAATTCACCACATATGCTGCGCTGCAAATTGGCGCTGTACGATGTTCAGCAATACCATGCAGCTATTGCCATTGTGCTGTGCGACGCGCAGACGGGCGTTGTGACTTTTGAGATCTAGGGGACATAAATGCATCAAAAATCGGTTGCTCAGGCGCTTTTCGCCGCATTCACTTTGGGGCTGGTTGGTAGTGCCGGAGCCTCTGGATTCCAGTTGCTGGAGCAGAATGCTAGCGGATTAGGGAATGCGTATGCCGGTTCGGCAGTGATTGGCGAGAATGCAAGTACGGTGTTTTATAACCCTGCTGCGATGACAAAGCTTAGTGGCGGAAATTTTTCTACCGGGCTGTCGATTATCAAGCCTAGCTATAAATTTAATAATGACGGCTCGTCAAATGCGCCTGCTGTAACTGGGTCGCAGGGCGGCGATGCTGGTGGATGGGCCGCTCTGCCAAATCTTTATGGAACCTGGCAATTCAGTGATCGCTGGGTGGCAGGGATCGGTGTTGGCTCACCCTTTGGTCTGAAAACCGAATATGAAAACGATTGGGTCGGTCGTTTTCAGTCGAGTACTTTTGATATCAAAACGTACAACGTGAATCCGTCTTTGGCGGTTAAGGCGAGCGACTCGATATCTGTAGGGCTCGGTCTGAATTACCAGCGCATGGAGGCGATGTATCAGCGACAAGCTGCTACACAGCACCCGACGATCCCTGCCGCGAACACCACTGTGCAAAATACGACGGTGACCTTGGAGGCAACCAGCGAGGCTTACGGATGGAATACAGGTCTTACTTTCAAAGTGAGTCCAACGACAGATCTCGGGCTTTCGTACCGTTCCAAGATGTTTCATCATTTGGAAGGAACACTGAACTCAAGTAATCAGGCTGTCGCTGCGAATGTTTTTGCAAAAGCTGATATTACTTTGCCGGACATGTATATCTTCAGCGTTTCACAACAAATCAGTGACCGCTGGGAGATGCTCGGGGACGTGTCTCGTACGAACTGGCGTTCTGTTGATAAGGTGGATATTGTCAGGACAAGCGGAGTTGCCAGCGGGCAGGTTGCGCAGACGTTGGACGCGAATTTCCGCGACACATGGCGTATCGCTTTTGGGGGTAAGTACAAAATTGACGATAGCTGGAAGTGGAAATATGGGCTAGCTTATGATCAGTCACCGGTGCGCGGGACTGAAGAACGTTTGGTTTCCTTACCTGACAATAACCGTTATTGGTTCTCGACCGGCGTGCAGTGGCAGCTGGACAAGACGTCAGTAATTGATATCGGTGCAGCCTATCTTTACATTCCAAAATCAAAAATCGATGCAAATCAACCAGGGCGTGGTCATGTTGTCGGCTCGTACGATGGCAGTATCATGATTTTTGGTGCGCAAGTCACAAAGACTTTCTGATCTGTGGCTGCTCGTATTGCAAGCAAGGCGTCCCTTCGTTGGTTGGAGGGACGTCTTTTTTATGGTTATGACAAAGCCGCCTATTGGGGACGACAGTCTTCCATTCTAAAGCCGTCTCCCAGTATCATCGGGGAAAGCCGATTAACCTGTAAGTCAAGTTGGACTAAAAGCAAGGAGCGAATTTGACGCGGCACGACATCATTTATGGCTTGGTTGGGCTGCTGCTGGCATATATTGCTTGGCTGTTGCTGCGTTTTGTAGTACTTGGACGCAGCAAGGGGATATCAGATTCGCTGGATTTTTCCAATGCTGCATCTGAAACGATTCATTCACAAATACTCGGAGGGGATCCGGACAAGTCATTTTCCAGTGTGGTTTATGATGGTGCGCCGACAACTTCTGGTTCGTCCAATGATCGAGCAGAACCGCATTTAAGCCGAATTTCCGAGCCGGATGCCAGTGCGTTCGGGTTTGATGCACTGTTGGAAATGCGTCAGACGCGAGTGTTGCTGGACGAACTTAATGCCCGCCATGAGGCTCTGCGGGATGAGTTGGTGGAGATCAAGGAAGCCATGATTGAGCTGCGAGCGGCGAGTCAGGTGTCTCCCTTGTATAGCGAGGCTGTGTCACTCGCTCGGCGTGGCTATGATGTGCAGGCAATCGCCGAGCGGTGTGGAATTTCGGTGGCGGAGGCTGAGCTGGTTCGATCATTGAGCGGCGATTCCAAGGATGGGGAGACGAGTCATGCTTGATCAAGGTGTTCAGGGGCGTGAAGGAGACAGGGCGCATGCGCGACGTAAAATTGTCGTACGCGCGGCCGTAACTGCGGGCTTGATTGCTGCGTTACTGGCCAGCTTGCTTATGTTTGAACAACCAAAGCTTGCGGACGACGTCCCACAGCCTCCGGAGGCAAGCTCTCCGGAGATAGGCGTTGCGGTGAGTGGTGGCGCAGCTTCCTTGTCCGAAGATGTGCAGGCCGCGATCCAGGCCGCGCCCGACATGGCCCAAGCCGAGCTTGCATCGATGTCCTCGTCTGTTGAGTCACCAGTTGTTACGCTTGCGGCACCCGTGGTGCCGGAGGGAAGCAAAGATGTTTCCGTCAAGCCAATTTTGAGTATCTCTCCGCAGCCCGTGGCATTAAGGACGGAACCACGAACAGGCAAACCCGCAAACGGCGATCGCTTGCTTATTGATGTGCCAAAGCCGCTCCCTGCTGCATCCGCATCTACGCCTGCTTCTTCTGTCAAGGTGGCGACTGCCGCACCCGCTGCGGCTCTTGCGAGCGGTGGCTTTGTCGTGCAGTTGGGCGTTTTCAATAACAGTACGAACGCAGAGGAGTTGCGTGCCAAGCTGAAATTGGCAGGCATTCCTTCACAACTCGAAACACGCGTTCAGGTAGGCCCGTTTGCCAGCAAGGATGAAGCAGTTAAAGCACAGGAAAAATTACGCACATTGGGTCTTGGTGGTGGAATGCTGGTGCTGCCTAAAAAGCCTTGATTTGAGGTCCTTAGTGAGTCTATTTTTCGGGTTTGGTGTTTTGCAATCAGGCGTAGATTGCGTTACTTGAGCTTTGCCTATGGGGCCGGGATCGTCCCGATATGCGCTGACTTGCCGCTTTACCGCGTCAAGGGTGTGAAAACCGAGCTTTTCCATGATCTGCCAACGCAAGGAGAAAAAAATGAAAATAGACAGCCCCCGTTTTGGTAGCCTCGAAGTCGACTCCAACAAATTGATCGAGTTTCCCGCGGGCCTTCCAGGCTTTGAGACCTGCAAGCATTTCACTTTGATCGAAGTCGCAGATCGTCCGCAGCAAGTTGCCGTCTTGCAAAGTGTCGATCAGCCGGACGTGGCCTTTTCGGTCACGACACCGGATTTGTTGGGCTTGCAATATGAATTCTCGCTTTCTGCAGAGGAGGAGAGTCTTCTTGGGAATCCGAGGGCTGAAGATGTGGCCGTCCTGCTGATTTTGCGCCGCGAAGCAGATGATGAGCTGCAGCGCCGGGCAGGAGACGCCACTTTGCGCGCGAACCTGACCGCTCCGTTGGTGATAAATGGCGCTAACCGGCGGGGGTTGCAAAAAGTCATCGCGCGGCTTGGATGCGAAGTAACACTTAGGCCGGCGGATTGATCTCCAACGCTGCCGTGAGCTAGCTGTAGGCTGGCTTTTGTAGCAGCGTGCCTTACCTGAGCGTCGTGTAGTACTCTGCTCGTACGCGCTCAAAACGAGATTAGAATTTCAGGCCTTGCCCGTTTGTCCCCCTGTCCGACCGGCCTTGCTGCGCCGTAACAAGAGCGTGAATCGAGAGCTTTTGTGGACAGGGGAAATCATGAGTGCCTTTTTCGTCCGAAGCGTTGCGCTTTTTTTAGGGGTTTGTTTTCTCCCTGTTTGTTGGGCGCAGCAGCAACCCATCATCATCAAATTCAGCCATGTAACGACTGCTGATACGCCCAAAGGGCGTGCGGCGGATTTGTTTCGCATGCGTGCTGAGGATCTGACCAAGGGACGGGTGCGCGTCGAGGTCTATCCCAACGCCACGCTGATCAAGGATCCCGATGAGTTCAGCGCGCTGCAGCAAGGCTTGGTGCAGATGCTGGCGCCGCCGCTGTCAAAATTTGGTTCGGCGGGCGTCAAGGAGTTCGAGGTTTTTGACGTTCCTTATATGTTTTCTGACCGCCTGATCGTGCGCAAGGTACTGGCGGGCCCCGTTGGCAAGGAACTGTTTCAGAAGCTTGATGCCAAAGGGATTCATGGGTTGGCCTACTGGGACAATGGGTTCAAGGTAATGAGCGCCAATCGACCCTTGAACGCGCCTGCTGACATGAAAGGCATGAAGGTGCGGATTCAGAATTCCAAGGTGATTGCTGCGCAGATGAGCGCACTGGGGGCTGCTCCTCAGGTCATGACGCTTGCGCAAACCTTTGCAGCCTTGCAAAACGGCACGCTGGACGGCACGGAGAATCCCCCCTCCAACATGTATTCACAGCGGATTCATGAGGTGCAGAAATATGCCGCTGACACCAATCACGGCTATCTGGGCTATGCCGTGGTAACCAACAGGCAATTCTGGGACAGCCTCCCCGCAGATATCCGAACGCTGCTTGAGCAGGCTCTGCGTGATGCGACCCGCTATGGGAATTCGATTGCGCAGCAGGAAAATGATGATGCCCTGGCTGTGGTTGAGCGATCCGGGCGAACGCGCGTCACTCGTCTGAATGAAGTGCAACGCAAGGCTTGGCAGCAAGCCCTGCTGCCTGTGCGCAAAGAGGCTGAGTTGCGCGTCGGAGCCGACTTCATGAAGGTGCTGGATCGCGAAGTAATTGCCGCAGGTGGCGGTAAGTAGCGAGTCCGTTCTCGGCGTCGAAACAAAGGGCTGGTGCAGGGAGTTCTGTTTGTTCCGTTAATGGCAAGAAGTCTTGCCGAGGGGCCGTCCTGTCTCGACAGGATTCGCGCGCGCGTGGAGGTATGTCATGTTTAATCTGGGCTTGGGTAAGTACCGCACGATGGTCTTCGCCATCGGGCTGTTCCTGTTGTTTGACTTGAGCGTTCTGGGCCTCAACTTCCTGATTTCAAGTGAAATCCGGGAGGATGCACTCAACGTCAATATCGTCGGGCGGCAGCGCATGCTCAGCCAGCGCATGGCCAAGACCAGTTTGCAGATCCGGGATCGCTTACGCGCCGAGCAGCCTTATCGCGAGTTGTTGCTTGAGCTGGATCGTTCTGCCGGGGTGTTTGACCAGACCTTGCAGGCCTATATCAATGGCGGTGTGATTTCGGGGACGGGCGCGGCAGAGGTGCATGTGAAGGCGGTAACGGATGAGCAAGCCAAGGCCTTGCTGACCGATACGCTGGAGCAGTGGATGCCCTATCGCGATGCGATTCAAGTCTTTGTTCGAGCCGACAAGCAGACGGTGGATGACGCGGTCGAACTGGCGCGGAAGTCCGAAGTTGTAAATGGCTGGCTCTTATCTCTGTCCAATGACCTGACGACACGGATCGAGGAACTGGCTGCAGCCAAAGCCACAACCCTGCAGCGCGTGCAGATGAGTGGCATGCTGCTGGCGACCTTGAACTTTCTGATCATCATGTTTCACTTTGTCCGTCATTTGCGCAAAAGTGATGGTGAGCTGGAGCGTGCGCGCAAGGAAACGGAAGACATCCTGCGGACCACGCAGGAAGGCCTGTTCCTGCTGGATACGGAATTCCGGATGGGTACCCAGACCTCACGGGTGCTGGGCAAGATCATTGGACGCAGCGATGTGGCCGGGCAGAATTTCCTCGACATTCTCAAGCCTCTGGTGACGACGAAAACCTTTGATACCACCAAGGAATACATCGAGTTGCTGCTGCGTCATGACGTTAAGGAAAAGCTCGTCACCAGCCTGAACCCTCTCGATAGTGTTGAAATCAGCGTGAACCAGGCTGATGGCAGCATGGATACGCGTTTCCTGCAGTTCAGATTCAATCGTGTGCTGGATGGAAATAAGGTCACTCATTTGCTGGTTACGACGACGGACATCACCAAACGCGTACGTCTGGAACGCGAGCTCGCTGATAGCGAACGCAAGGTGCAGGATCAAATGGGTATGATGGTGCACATCCTGCAAGCAGATCCGATTCAGTTGCAGGACTTCCTCAAGCATGCAGTTGAAGGTCTGGATGAAATCAACGAGGCTCTGCGCGACAACAATCTGGCTGCTGGTGGCTTGTCTCCGCGCGTCGATCAGATTTTCCGTATTTCGCACCGACTGAAGGGTGATGCTGCCGGATTGAAGCTGGATGCGGTGAGCAAGTCCCTGCATGTCATGGAGGAGTTGCTGGCAGGTTTGCGCGGACGCCAAACCCTGCGCGGAGAGGACTTTTTACATGTCGCTGTGCGGGTCAAGGCCTTGTACGGTGAAGTTAACGCGATTCAGGCCGCGTTGGCCCGGGTCGCGCAGATTCGCGGCGTGATCACCGTCGAAGCTCCCAAGCAGCCGCACGATCCATTGGCCGTTGGCCTGCCATTTGTGCGCTCCTGGCGCACGCTGGCTGAAGAAATCGCAGAGCGTGCGGGCAAGAAAGTCGAGCTCAGCTATCAAGGGCTTGCGCTGGATGATCTGGTGCCAAGCCTGCGCGAGGTTATTACCAGCATCGTCAATCAATTTGTGCGTAATGCGGTTGCTCACGGGATTGAAGCTCCTGAAATCCGCAAGCAACGCGGTAAGTCCGAGGCCGGCCGGATCGCCGTTTATATTTCGGATAGCGGTGACGGCGGTGTTGAACTCAGCTTCCGCGATGATGGCGCCGGGATTGATCCGGCCAAGGTGAGCGCGGCAGCTGTGCGTTCAGGTCAGATTACGGCGGAGGCTGCGCGTGCGACGACCGATGTACGACGACTGATTGCTCTGATCTTCGAGCCGGGCATTACCACGAGTGAATCTGTCGATCAGGACTCCGGACAAGGCGTGGGGCTGGATGTCGTGAAATTCATGGTGACTCGCCTCGGCGGGCGCATCAGGATCGGTTCCACGGTTGGCGAGTATTGTCATTTCCGTGTGTTCTTGCCTCAGATTGCAGAGCCCAGGACGGATGATGCTGTGAATCTAGGTGAGGAGGCCGCCTGATGAAACGCCGCCTGATGATTGTGGATGATTCCAACATCATCCGTAGCATGATTTCGCGCACGCTGTCGCAACACGATCTGGAGATCGTCGCGACTGCCGGCAACGGTGAGGAGGCGGTGCGACGGTTCATGGAAGATCAGCCTGACGTGGTGACCATGGATCTCACCATGCCGCGCATGGATGGCATTCAGTGCATCCGCAAGCTAAAGGCCATGAATCCTCGGGTCAGGGTGCTGGTGGTATCTGCGCTGGCAGACAAGGCGACCGCCATTCAGGCGCTCAAGGAGGGCGCGCAGGGTTTTCTGTGCAAGCCATTCTCCGAGTCCGATCTGAGTGATGCTATAACGGAACTGCTGGAGGAAGATCACCATGGATGAAGAACAACTGCGGGTATTCGTTGAACTCGTCCAGCAATACTTCGAGCGCCAGACCGGGCGTCCGGCGGAAGTGGGCAGCCCGCATCTGGGCGACGCTGCTGCGCTGCCTATGTATGACTTCACGGGCGTCATCGGTATTTCCGGCACGCGTCAGGGCTGTGTCTATGTCACCGCGCGTCGCGAAATGTTGCGTGCCTTGTTGCTGCAGATTGGTGAGACGGATGTTTCGGATCGCAACCTGGCCGATCTGGCTGGTGAAATTGCCAATACCTTGTCAGGCAATGCACGCGTGCATTTTGGCGCCGATTTCATGATTTCCGTGCCGGTCATCGTGCAAGGCGGGGCGCATGCGATTCAGGTCCCTCGCAGCGTCAAGGCTTACATTATTCCCTTGCGCTGGCATAAGCAGGAGGCTGCCCTGGTGGTCAGTCTGCAGTAGAGGAGACTGCTTGTGTGTTCTGTGCGCAGCTTCAGTGCCATACGCTCCAGAGCATTTTCGCCGCCAGGATAACCAGTAGTACGGCAAAAATCCGTTTGAGCATCGTTACCGGCATGCGATGTGTCATGCGCGCCCCCAGAGGCGCGGTGAGCATGCTGCTGAACATCAGGCAGAGCAGGGCCGGCAAATAGACATAGCCAAGGCTGCCGCCAGGCAATCCCTCGATATTCCAGCCATTCCACAGATAGCCCAGCGTACCGAAAATGGCCACCGGCAGACCCATGGCCGAGGCCGTGCCGATGGCATGCTGAATGCGCACGTTGCACCAGCTCAGCCAGGACGTCGTCAGCGAGCCTCCACCGATGGCGACCAAGGCGGAGATGCCGCCGATGATGGCGCCAGCTGTGGTCGTGCCAAGACGTCCCGGCAGTTCGCGGCCCGGCTTGGGGCGCAGGCTGAAGGCCATCTGGACGGCGATACACAGGATGAACAGGCCGAAGAACAAGGCCAGCCCCCGGGTTGCCGCGTGGGCTGCGATCTGAGTGCCAAAAAATGTGCCGATGATGACACCAGGAATCACGTCGCGCACCACCGGCCAGATTACCGCGCCATGCGCATGATGGGCACGCAGGCTGGCAATGGACGTGAAGATGATCGTGGCCATCGAGGTGCCTAGTGCCAGATGCAGGATGTGATCGTGTGAGACGCCTTGCGCGTCAAAAATCATGGTCAGCGCCGATACGATCAGTACGCCACCGCCGATTCCGAGCAATCCCGCCACGTAGCCGGAAAACAGGCCGAGCACGGCATAGGCTAGCCACCACCAGTCAGGGCTCATCATCGTTTGCGTCCTCTCAAGGGTTGGTGCCAAAAAAGACTTGCCCGGGCAGCATATGCAGAGGCTTCACCCTCGCCTCCGACCTTGCCCGACAGGTCTCATCAGTTCAGACCGGCGGCAGTTTTTGCTGCTCGGCGCACCTGCGACAAAAAATCATCGCGGCTTTATGCCGAATCAACGAAACTGTCCAATGGGCGGGTATACGCAATGCGTCGGCATCCTGTGGGGGCTCATGTATAAGTTGCCGTACCCAGGGAAGACCATGACAGCAGTGTTCTCGCGCTTCTGGCAAATGCTCCGCGTGAAAGTCGCAGACCGACTTCTCGAAGCGCCCTCTCCAATTTTGGGAGACGGATTGGGGGGAGGGAAACGGTCATGACTTTCAAGCTCATGGGCGACTTTCAAAGTCATGATCGTTAAGCGCATTGCAAACACCCTCTAACACCAGATCGGCATTGAGGTTGCACTGCAAATTGAGGCTGCCCAGCAGCCAGCAGCCAGCAGCAAGGGTCTTCAGGCCGATAGCCTGAAGACCCTTGTCAATGCTTGTTGTGCGCTATGCCTTCCCGTTAAGGCCCGCCAGATAAGCCTCTACGCTCAGACGAGTAACGTTGGCTATCTGGAAACGGGTGGGCGAAATCAGCCAGTGAAAGCACAGGCCATCGACCAGACCAAACAGGCCGATGGCGATTTGCTCGACGGAAAGTGTCGGGGTGAGCTGACCGACATCCATGGCGAGCTGGATTTCGCTCCGCATCTGGGTGAGGCAGTCTTCACGCACCCGCAGGAAATGCTCGCGCGTGGATTCCAGTTCCTGGGTGAATTCGCAGCGCAGCATCATGATGGTCATGAGCCGGCGGATCGGCTCGTCGTGCTCGATGTGTTCGGCGATCCAGCAGGCCTTGCTGCGGATGCGTTGCAGTGGGTTGTTGGCCTGCTCGCGGGCGACTTCGTCGAAGGCTTGCTGCATGGGCAGGGCGACGCGCTCCCACAACGCCATGAGCAGATCGCCCTTGTTGTCGAAGTGCCAGTAGACCGCGCCGCGCGTCAGCCCGGCGGCTTCGGCGATCTCGTGCAGCGAGGTGCTGGAGACGCCTTGCTCGCAAAACAGGCGTGCCGCCGCGTCGAGTAATTGCCCTCGTGTCGCAAGGGCTTCTTCCTTGGTTTTACGAGCCATACTGATCTTGATGTGTTGAGCGTGAATTCATGTAAAACATCTTAACGGATCATTTACATACATACAAGAATGTATGTATAGTTCGCTTCATCTGCAATGGTTCGAGGTGCGAACCATTGTCTGAAGTCTGAACACCCCCAAAAAAACATCCCGGCAGGCGCAGCCTGTCTTTTTGTGCGCAGTGGAGAAAAACATGCATCACATCCCCCGAAAAACAGTTCTGGTTTTGTCTGTCGCGGCCTTGGCCGCTTTGGGCCTGAGTGCCTGCAACAAGGGCCAGCAGGGCGCTCAAGCTGGCGGGGCAGGCCAGATGCCGCCGGCCGAGGTGGGCGTGGTGACACTGCAAGCCGCGACAGTGGGCTTGAGTACCGAACTGGCTGGCCGCACCGCTGCTTACGCCGCGGCGGAGATTCGCCCGCAGGTGGGCGGCATCATTCAGCAGCGCGCCTTCACCGAAGGCGGTGATGTGAAAGCCGGTCAGACGCTGTACCAGATTGATCCGGCAACTTTCCAGAACGCGCTGGATAGCGCGAAGGCCGCACTGGCGCGTTCCGAGGCCAGCCTCACTTCGATGCGACTGAAAGCCGAGCGTTACAAGGATCTGGTGACGATCAAGGCTGTCAGCCAGCAGGACTTCGATGATGCCCAGGCCGCTTTCAAGCAGGCCGAAGCCAGCGTGGCAGCTGACAAGGCTGCTGCCGAAACGGCGCGCATCAATCTGGGCTACACCCACGTAGCGGCGCCGATTTCCGGGCGCATCGGTCGTTCCTCCGTGACACAAGGGGCGCTGGTTACCGCCAATCAGGCGACGGCACTGGCCTCGGTGCAACAGCTGGATCCGATTTATGTCGACGTTACCCAATCCACTGCCGAGTTGTTGCGCCTGAAGCGCGATCTGGCCAGTGGTGTGCTCAAGAATGCGGGCGCCAATCAGGCCAAGGTGCGCTTGCTGCTCGAAGATGGCACGCCCTACGCACTCGAAGGCAAACTGGCGTTCACGGATGTGACGGTAGATGCCGGCACGGGCAGCGTGACCCTGCGCGCGGTGTTCCCGAACCCGAAACAGGAGCTGTTACCGGGCATGTTTGTGCGGGCCGTACTCCAGACTGGTGCGCGCGAGCAGAGCATTCTGGTGCCGCAGCAAGCGGTAACCCGCAACACCAAGGGTGAGGCCATTGTCATGGTGGTCGCGCCCGAGGGCAAGTTCGCCCCGCGTGTGATCAAGACGGTGCAAACCGTTGGTGACAAGTGGCTGGTCAGTGAAGGTGTGCAGCCGGGTGAACAGGTGATTGTCGAAGGCCTGCAGCGTCTGCGCCCTGGCGTGGTGATCAAGCCCGTGCCTATGGCTGCCGCATCGGCGCCTGCCGCGGCAAGTGCTTCGGCCCCGTCTTCTGCTTCCAACCGCTGAGAGGGAGACGATTCATGGCACGTTTTTTCATTGATCGTCCCATCTTTGCATGGGTGATCGCACTGGTCATCATGCTGGCTGGCGCGCTGTCGATCGAGACCCTGCCGGTCTCGCAGTACCCGACGATTGCGCCGCCGACCGTGGCTATTTCCGCTAACTACCCAGGGGCTTCGGCCAAAACGCTGGAGGACTCTGTCACCCAGATCATCGAGCAGAAGATGAAGGGGCTGGATGGCTTGCTGTACATGTCATCGGCCAGCGATTCATCGGGCTCCGTCGGCATCACCCTGACTTTCGCGGCGGGTACCAACGCCGATATCGCCCAGGTGCAGGTGCAGAACAAGCTGCAGTCCGCCATGTCCATGCTGCCGCAGGAAGTGCAGAAGCAGGGTGTGACCGTTACCAAGACGTCCAGCAGCTTCCTGATGGTGGTGGGTTTCGTGTCGGAAGACGGCAGCCTCGGCCAGACCGACCTTTCCGACTACATGGTAGCGAACATCATCGATCCGCTCAGTCGGGTTGAGGGTGTGGGCGAGGTGCAGTTGTTTGGTTCGCAGTACGCCATGCGGATCTGGATCGATCCGGCCAAGCTGAATAGCTTCAAGCTCACGCCGGCCGATGTGAAAAATGCCATCCAGGCGCAGAACGTGCAGGTCTCTGCGGGTCAATTGGGCGGCACTCCGGCCATGCCGGGGCAGCAGTTGAATGCCACGATTAACGTGCAAAGCCGTCTGCAGACGCCCGCGCAATTCGACCAGATCATCCTGCGCAGCAATGCCGATGGATCTGCAGTGCACTTGCATGATGTAGCGCGTTCCGAACTGGGTGGTGAAAACTACGGCGTGGTTGCTCGTTTCGGCGGCAAGCCTGCGTCTGGCCTGGCTGTGAAGCTGGCGGCGAATTCCAATGCGCTGGCGACTGCCAAGGGCGTCAAGGCCAAGATTGCCGAGATGGAGAAATTCTTCCCCAAGGGCATGACGGCGGTGATTCCTTACGACACCACGCCTTTCGTGCAGGCATCGATCAAGGAAGTGGTATGGACCCTGATCGAAGCCGTGGCGCTGGTCTTTCTGGTGATGTGGCTGTTCCTGCAGAACTTCCGCGCCACACTGATCCCGACGATTGCCGTGCCGGTGGTGCTGCTCGGTACATTTGGCGTGCTTTCCGCCTTTGGTTACTCGATCAATACCCTGACCATGTTCGGGCTGGTGCTGGCCATCGGTCTGCTCGTGGATGACGCCATCGTGGTGGTGGAGAACGTCGAGCGGGTGATGAGCGAAGAAGGTTTGTCGCCTTACGAAGCCACCAAGAAATCGATGGACCAGATCACCGGCGCGCTGGTCGGCATTGCGCTGGTGCTGTCTGCCGTGTTCATTCCGATGGCCTTCTTCGGCGGCTCCACTGGCGTGATCTATCGCCAGTTCTCGATCACCATCGTCTCGGCCATGGTGCTGTCGGTGATCGTCGCACTGGTCCTGACGCCCGCGCTGTGTTCGACCTTGCTCAAGCCGATTCACAAGGGTGAGCACTACAGTGAAAACTGGTTCTTCCGTGGCTTCAACCGCATGTTCGATTCAGGCGTGCTGCGCTATACCCGCATGGTTGGCAGCATGCTCGGCAAGCGCACACGTTACCTGCTGGTCTATGGCCTGATCGTGGTCGGCATGGGGCTGCTCTTCATGCGCCTGCCGACCGCCTTCCTGCCGGACGAAGATCAGGGCGTGTTGTTCACCATCGTGCAGTTGCCGGCGGGCGCGACGCAGGAACGCACCGTCGAAGTGCTCAAGCAGGTTGAAGATCATTTCCTGAACAAGGAAACCGACGCCGTGGAATCAATCTTCACGGCAGCGGGTTTCAGCTTTGCGGGCAGTGGGCAGAATGCCGGATTGGCCTTCGTCAAGCTCAAACCCTGGGATGAGCGCAATCGCGCCGATCTGCGGGTCAAGCCGATTGCCGGGCGCGCCATGATGGCTTTCTCGCGCATCCGCGACGCCATGGTGTTTGCGATCGTGCCGCCTGCCGTGACCGAATTGGGCAATGCCAGCGGCTTTGATGTGAAGCTGCAGGATCGCACCGGCGTGGGCCATGAAACGCTGATGGCTGCACGTAATCAGTTCCTCGGTATGGCAATGCAGAGCAAGGTGCTTACAGGCGTGCGTCCGAACGGTCAGGAAGATACGCCACAGTATCAAGTGGACATCGATCCCGCTCGCGCGACGGCCATGGGTCTGAGTCTGGCTGATATCAACGACACGCTGGCAACAGCCTGGGGCAGCTCCTACGTCAATGACTTCATCGACAAGGGCCGCGTCAAACGCGTCTATATGCAGGGTGAGGCCGCTTCGCGCATGTCGCCGGAGGATCTGAACAAGTGGTTTGTGCGCAATGCCAAGGGGCAGATGGTGCCTTTCTCGGCCTTCGCCACGGCGCACTGGAGTTTTGGTTCGCCGCGTCTGGAGCGCTACAACGGTAATCCTTCGGTGGAAATCGTCGGCATGCCGGCGCCGGGCAAGAGCACCGGCGACGCAATGGCCGAAGTCGAGCGCATCGCTGCCAGTCTGCCCGAAGGCATCGGCTACGAGTGGACCGGGATTTCGTATGAAGAGCGCAGTGCTGGCGCGCAAGCCCCGGCTTTATATGCGATTTCACTGCTCGTCGTGTTCCTGTGTCTGGCGGCCTTGTATGAAAGCTGGTCGGTGCCCTTCTCGGTGATTCTGGTGGTGCCGCTGGGTGTGATCGGCGCGCTGCTGGCCGCAAGTGGTCGTGGCTTGTCAAACGACGTGTTCTTCCAGGTTGGCTTGCTGACCACGGTGGGTCTGGCATGCAAGAACGCGATTTTGATCGTCGAGTTTGCGCGCCACTTGCAGGACCAGGGCATGGATATCATCGAAGCCACGATGCTGGCGGTGAAGCAACGTCTGCGTCCGATCCTGATGACTTCGCTGGCCTTCGGTCTGGGCGTGGTGCCACTGGTGGTGGCGACCGGCGCTGGCTCGGGTGGGCAGAATGCCATCGGCACCGGTGTGCTCGGCGGCATGATCACTGCAACCGTGCTGGGCGTATTCTGGGTGCCGGTATTCTTTGTGGCGGTGCGCAAGCTGTTCAAGGGCAAGGTGCCGCGCGCGGTGCAGGCCCATCAGCAGGAGGAAAAATAATGATGAACAAGACAAGCATGAGCCTGGCCGTTGCGCTGGCATGTCTGGTGGCGGGCTGCTCCATGGCCCCGACCTACGAGCGCCCGGCCGCGCCGGTTGCCGCCAACTGGCAAGCCGGCGGGGCAGAAGGCCGCGCCGCTGCCGATATCGGCTGGCAGGAGTATTTCGCCGATGCGCAGTTGCGTGGCGTGATCGAACTGGCGCTGGCCAACAATCGTGATCTGCGTGTCGCCATTGCCAACATCGACAAGGCCCGCGCCCAGTACCAGATCCAGCGTGCCAACCTGTTGCCGGCGGTGAGCGCCACGGCAGGCGAAACCGCCATGCGTACCCCGGCCGCGATGTCCACCACCGGGCAGGAACGCATCAGCCGCACCTATTCGGCCGGGGTCGGTTTTGCCGCCTACGAGCTGGATGTTTTCGGCCGCGTGCAGAGCCTCAAGAATCAGGCCTTGTCCCAATATCTGGCGATTGAAGAAGTGCGTCGCAGCGTGCAGATCAGTCTGGTTGCCGAAGTCGCCAATGCCTGGCTGACGCTCGGCGCGGATCGCGAACGTCTGCAAGTGGCGCAAGCCACCCTGCAAGCGCAGCGCGACTCACTGGGCCTGGCGCAGCGCCGCTACGATGTGGGCAGCGCCTCCGGCCTCGATCTGGCGCAGGCCAGAACCAGTGTCGAATCGGCACGCGTCGATGCTGCGCGCTACACGAGCCAGGTGGCACTGGACGAAAACGCCCTGACCCTGCTGGTCGGTGCCGGCGTGCCGGCGGATTTGCAGCCGAAAGTGCTGGTTGCCCAGGTCACCACGCAGGCCGAGCTGCCCGCCGGCTTGCCGGCCGAAACGCTGCTGCGCCGCCCGGACGTGTTGCAAGCCGAACAGCAGCTGATTGCCGCCAACGCCAACATCGGCGCAGCGCGTGCGGCTTTCTTCCCGCGCATCAGCCTCACCGCGTCGACCGGCTTCACCAGCGTCGCGCTGGATGATCTGTTCACCGGCGCCGCCCGCACCTGGAGCTTCGCCCCGCAGATCAGCGTGCCGATCTTCAATGGCGGTGCCAACCGCGCCAATCTGGATGCCGCCCAGGCCAGCAAGGTCGCGCAGGTCGCGCAGTATGAAAAAGCCGTGCAAAGCGCCTTCCGCGAAGTCGCCGACGCCCTCGCGCAGCGTGCCACGCTGGGCGAACAGTTTGAAGCCCAAAGCGCGCTGAACGCGGCGAGTGACGATGCCTATCGCCTGTCGCAAGCACGCTATGACAAAGGCGTGGCCGGCTATCTGAGCGTGCTCGATTCGCAGCGCAGTCAGTACGCCGCCCAGCAAGGCCTGATCGGCACCCGCCTGGCGCTGCAGAGCAACCGGGTCACGCTGTACAAGGTGCTTGGTGGCGGCATGAAGGAGTAGTTTTCGTCGATCACCAAAATGCAAAGGGCCGCTGATCCAGCGGCCCTTTGCATTGGCGCGGTGGCTGCCGCGCGGAGGTGAATTCAAAGCATTTTCATCCCTGCCTGCAGAGCCGCACCTGGCGGACTTGTTCAGGCAGGCTGGCTGCAGAGGTCCGTTGGGTGAGGGTCTACAGGCGACGGGGTGGCGGGAATGTAGGGTGTGAAAGCCGAAGGCTTGCGCATTGTTATGCCGATTGAGCATTGTTGGATAATGATCGGGTGGCCATCTGCTTGCGAAAATGAAAAACTATTTGCGCTCCTTATTGGACTGGCGGTACGGGGCTGAATTTTCATTGCAGCTGATAACGCTATTCGTTAGCTGGTAGTCGAGTTTGTAAACCGTGGAATCTCCGCAGGGTATTTAGCAATCCGCTGCGCAGTTCTACATAGATGTTCTAGGTTTGTGCACAGTTGCGAGAATTCGATTAATGAATCTGGGTCTTGCTTGGCTACCGCATTATTGCTTGGAGGTTCTGCTAGCCGAATCGTTTTGATGGTCCCCTGACTCGTACTAACATCTTGCAAGATGAGTCCGGATACGGATTTATTGGCTCCCATAGGAATGCGATGAAGCATTTCGTTACGGAGAGCCCCAAGCCTGCGGAGCCAGTTAGGCTTTTCGGCAGTCCCGGATGCAGATAGCAAAAGAGTGATTAGCGGTTGGTTAACACAAACAAGATTGGCAGGCTTTTCCAGCCAATCTTCCAAACGAGCCAAACTATCGATTCGATCTGGTGCTCCGGCATGGATTGCAGCTAGTTTAGCTAGGTGATCGCGGGCCGAGGACAATTCAGAAACAAGCGAGTGGAAGTCTGCATAGAGATCTAGTAGGGCAATATTCGAAAACCAAGCTCCAGACTCCCTTCTTTCTGCCAGAGCCCAATTTAATTGGTCGCGGTACTTGTTTGACACGTCTCTAAGACGTAGTCCTGAGACTTTCAGGCAAACGCTTATATAGGTTGCGCATTCGGAGTACAGATTGTCGCCTGCCACGGTCGCCTGATGAGCGATAGCTCTCCAAGAGTCCGCTGCATTTAAACCATTGCTTGGATCGCGCTTTCCCGGTTCCCAAACACTCATAGGAGGCGAATTGTCACCATTCCTATAATGAATGCATGTACCGATATGACGCAAACCACATTCTCGCGTTGCAAATATATAGTGGGCTTCAGGTGTTTCAAACACTAGAGCGTCTGAATCAGGATCCTCAGATGCCGGGAATAATGCCCACCCACGGTTCGTGAGGGATCCGCGAAGACCTCCGGTAAAATGTATTTCTTGTGTCGAGTACGACTTAGAATATTTGATATCTTTCATTTCATTTGCCAAGTCGTCCTCCCAAGGATTTAAAAATCGTACGAAATATCTCACTCGCCTCTAGACTATTGAGGTAGTCAGACACTTGAGCAAGGCTGAGGTAGCGAAGCAACCTACTATGAGTCTTACCAAAAAGTGATGGCAAATTGTCGCTTAGCTCTGCCCCACCCTTGATCGCTTCTTATGTTTTGTCTGACCATACGCTCTTGGCCAACAGCTGACCGATCTTCTCGCCCGCCGCTAAGGCGTCACGGACGCGCTGGATTGCTCGCATCATAAGCCATGTGGCATTTAAATCCTCTGCGCGTTTCGCTGCGCAGCGTTCTGCCTGCGTTTTCGGGTGGCGCGTGAACGTCCGATGGTCTGTGAGTCTGATGGTCGATGCCTGGAGAGCCGCGTGGAGCGGGCTTCTACAGATATGTCTGGTGCGCAGCGAATCAATCCGTGCTTGTGCAGCATGCCTGTCTGAAGACCTTTGCTGCATGTGGGTCTACAGGGTGCTTGTTGGGAGGCGTAGGTCAGGCCGTAGGGTGGGTTCGGAGCGCAGCGACAACCCACCGTCGCATTTTGGCAAGGCTCACGGTGGGTTGCTGCGCGAACCCACCCTACGACAGCCGCTTTCATCGCGATCTGCCGTGGGCGGTGGTTTTGTCCGCACGGGGGATTGCACCGCTTTACAATTGCGCCCACTCCTTTTGCCTTGCCGAAAGCCATGCTGGCCGTGGTCACTTGATTGTCATGAATATTTTTCCTTTCCAGGCGCTGGCCTGTCCGCTTGATGGTGAGCCGCTGCATCGCGTCGGGGCGAGTTTCGTTTGCGCGTCCGGTCATTGTTTTGACGTGGCCAGTCAGGGCTATACGAATCTGTTGCCGGTGCAGAAGAAGCGATCGCTCGATCCGGGCGACAGCAAGGAGATGGTGGCGGCGCGCAGGCGTTTTCTGAATGCCGGCCATTACGCGCCGATTGCGGCGGCGGTCGCCCGGGCGACGCTGGCGGATTTGCCTGCGGTGGCGGTGACGACTTGTCTGGACGCCGGATGTGGCGAGGGTTATTACCTGCGCCAGCTGGCGGCCGCCGCAGAGCGTGAAGGGCAGACGCTGGCGCTGCTGGGCCTGGATATTTCGAAATGGGCGGTGTTGGCGGCGGCCAAGCAGGACAAGCTGCCCACCTGGGTGGTCGGCAGCAACGCGGCGCTGCCGGTGTTGCCGGGCACGCTGGATCGGGTGCTGTGCATGTTCGGCTTCCCGGTGTATGCGGAATTCGCGCGCGTGCTGGCGCCGGGCGGACTTTTGCTGCAGGTGGATTCGGGGTCGGATCATTTGCGCGAGCTGCGCGAGATCATCTATCCCAGCCTGAAGCCGCCGCGCGAGCCGGATGCTTCGTCGCCGGAGGGCTTTGCGCGTGGAAAGACGGAGTGCGTGCAGTATTCGATCGAGATTGCCGGTGTCGAGCCGATTGCAGACCTGCTGGCGATGACGCCGCATCTGTACCGCGCGAGCGCCGAGGGCCGTGCCAGGGCGGCGGCGCTGACTGAAATCACGCTGACTGTGGATGTGCGCCTGACGCACTTTTTGCGCACGGCCGGCCGCTGAGTCGGGTAGGGTAATGACATGGACGCCCCTACCTGCAACGGCATCGAAGTGCCAAAGTGGAGTTGTCGAAAAACCACTG
>NZ_JBEWZI010000037.1:0-22957 GCF_040566545.1 Uliginosibacterium flavum | reverse complement strand
GAATGAAGGGAAAGCCGAAGCGCGCCGTGTAGCTCGCGTTCAGCGCCTGCAGCCGGGCGAACTCCGCCGGGGTGCAGGCGTCGAGCCGCGCGCCAGCCTGCTCGCGCGTCGACTCGGCGGTCAGCTCACCCGCAATCGCCGCCTTGCCGGCCAGTTCGGGATGCGCACGGATCAGGGCCAGTTGCTCGGCCGCAGTCGCCGACAACATGCTGTTGATCAAAGCGAGTTCCAGCTCCGGCAAGTCGGCAAAAGGTCGCTGCGCCCAGGCCCGCTCGGCCACCCAGGGCGAATGCTCGAACACGCCTTCGAGCATGGCGACGAAGGTAGCGCGATCAAGGCTGGACAGCGTCTGAATGGCAAGAAGCATGGGGCGGTATTTGGCTGCTGGGGTCAATCCAGATTAAGCGCAGGGCTTTGCCGCCAGCAAGGCGCTGGTGCTTATAAGCAGCCTGCGCGCAACGATATAAGCCCGCTGCTGCAAGCGCTGCGCCGCCAAGATACGCATTCACGCATAGTCTGTATGCGGCTCTTTCACCCGCACCCTCCCTACAATCAGGCTGCACTTACCGGAGACTTCCATGGGCAAACTCAGCACCCACGTTCTTGACACCGCCCACGGCTGCCCGGCCGCTGGCATGGGCTATGCATTGCACAAGGCAGGCGAAGCCCGCGCATTGTTTGCCGGGATGACGAATGCGGATGGACGTTGTGACGCACCACTGCTCAGCGACGAGCAAATGGCCATCGGCGCGTACGAACTGGTTTTCGCGGTGGGCGATTATTTCCGGGCGCGCGGCGTGGAACTGCCCGAGCCACCGTTTCTGGACAAGGTCACGCTGGCCTTCGGCATCGCCGATGCGACTGGCAACTATCACGTACCGCTGCTGGTTTCACCCTGGAGTTACAGCACTTATCGGGGGAGTTGAATATGAGTGCTGAGTGCTGAGTGCTGAGTGCTGAGTGCTGAGGAAGGATCGCTGTAGAGCCGCGTCTGTCAAGCTTCTTCAGGCATGCTGCCCGAAGAATCGCAACAGCCGGATGTTTTGGACTGTGTATGCTGAAGATCAAGGACAGGTGCGGCTCTGCAAGCATGCCCCACTCAGTCCTCAGTCCTCGCTACTCAGTCCTGCCTCGCTTTGCGAGGCATACGTGCACGACGAAATCGGGCTTAGCCGGGTCGTGTGGATGCCGCGTCAAAAGGCGTCCGGATTCACTGGAGCATCACCATGGAGCTTTCATACCTGATCGACGCGAGCAGCCTGCTGCTGCGCTGGCTGCACCTGATCGTGGGCATTGCCTGGATCGGTTCGTCCTTCTACTTCGTCTGGCTGGACAACAGCCTGAAAGCGCCGGCCGACCCGAAACTCAAGGAAGACGGCGTCGGCGGTGAGCTGTGGGCCATGCACGGCGGCGGTTTCTATAACCCACAGAAGTACGCCGTGGCGCCGAAGAAACTGCCGGACGATCTGCACTTTTTCTTCTGGCCCAGCTACACCACCTGGATCACCGGCTTCCTGCTGATCTCGATGCTGTACTACTTCCAGGCCGCCACTTACATGGTCGATCCGGCAATTTCGGCGATCACGCCCGGGCAATCGGTCGGCATTGGTCTGGCCACCCTGGTTCTCGGCTGGGTCGTGTACGACCAGCTCGCCCGCCTGCTGATCGAGCGCAGCCAGTTGCTGTTTGCGGTGATCTATGTGGCTTTCGTCGCCGCGGTCACCTACGCCCTATGTCACCTGCTCGCCGGGCGTGCCGCCTACATCCACGTCGGCGCGATGATCGCCACCACGATGAGCGCCAACGTGTTCTTCTGGATCATCCCGGCGCAGCGCAAACAGGTCGCCGCCATGCAGCGCGGCGAGGCGGTCGACCCCATGCTCGGCAAGCGGGCAAAACAGCGCAGCTATCACAACAACTACCTGACCCTGCCGGTGCTGTTCACCATGATCAGCAACCACTACGCCAGCACCTACAATCACCCACAGGCCTGGCTGGTGCTGATGCTGATCATGTTGGGCTCGGTGCTGATCCGCCATTTCTTCAACCTGCGCCACAAAGGCGTGCTGCGTTGGGAATTCCCGATCGCCGGCTTGGCCATCATCTTCGCCACGCTGGTGTGGATCGCCCCCAAACCGGCTGTCATCAATGCCGGCGAAGCGGTACCCAGCCTGAGCGAGATCACCGCTATCGCCCAAGCGCGCTGCGCTGGCTGCCACGCCGACAAGCCCACCATCATGCCCATCGCGCAAATGGGCGTGATGCTGGATACGCCGGAGCGCGTGAAACAGTTCGCCCAACGTATCAACGAGCGCGCCTTCCAGCTCAAAAACATGCCGCTGGCCAACATGACCCAGATAACGGACGAAGAACGCGCCAAAATCGGCGCCTGGTACGCCGCGGGAGCCAAGTAACATGAACACCAACTATCCGCGCGATCTGATCGGCTACGGCTGCAACCCGCCCCACGCCAACTGGCCGGGGCGGGCGAATATCGCCGTGCAGTTCGTGCTCAATTACGAAGAAGGTGGCGAGAACTCGGTGCTGCATGGCGACGCTGGCAGTGAGCAATTTCTCTCCGAACTCTTCAGCCCGCCGAGCTACCCGGCGCGCCATCAGTCGATGGAGACGATCTACGAATACGGCTCGCGTGCCGGCGTGTGGCGCATCCTGCGCGAGTTCGAACAGCGCGGCTGGCCGCTCACCGTGTTCGGCGTCGCCATGGCGCTGGAGCGCCACCCCGAGCTCACCGCCGCGTTCAAACAACTCGGCCACGAAATCGCCTGCCACGGCTGGCGCTGGATCAGCTATCAGAACGTGGATGAAGCCACCGAGCGCGAGCACCTGCAGATTGGCATGGCAATCATCGAACGCCTGACCGGCGAGCGTGCGCTGGGCTGCTATATCGGCCGCGACAGCCCGAACACGCGCCGGCTGGTTGCTGACTACGGTGGCTTCCTCTACGACAGCGATCACTACGGCGACGACCTGCCTTTCTGGCTGCCGGTGCAGAAGACGAATGGCGAAACCGTGCAGCAACTGATCGTGCCCTACACACTGGATAGCAACGACATGCGTTTCGCCCTGCCCCAGGGTTTCAGTCAGGGCGAAGATTTTTTCACCTATCTGCGCGACGCCTTTGACGTGCTCTACGCCGAAGGCGAAGACGCGCCGAAGATGCTCAGCATCGGCCTGCACTGCCGCCTGATCGGCCGGCCGGGCCGCTTCCGCGCCCTGCAACGTTTCCTCGACCATATCGCCGCGCATGACCGGGTGTGGGTGACACGCCGCGTCGATATTGCGCGGCACTGGCGCGCGCACTTTCCTGCGCCGTGAAGAGCTAGGCCAACTGGCTCCTTACAATTTCGGCCAGGCGCCGGATCGCTGCGTCGAACTCCGGCGTGAAGGGAATGCCGCAATTGATACGCAGGTAATTGTCGTAACGATCGGAGTTGCTGAAGATCCAGCCCGGCGCCACGCGCACGCCTTCACGCAAGGCAGTGTCGAAGACCGCGCGCGGATCGCGCAAGGGCGGCAACTGGATCCACAGGAGCATGCCGCCCTGCGGCATGGCGAGACGGGTGCCAGCCGGAAAGTGCGTCGCAATGCTCTCGGCCACTGCGCTGCGCCGTGCCCGCAACAGACGGCGCAAGCGGTTGAGATGGCGGTCATAAGCCGGGCTGGCCATGAATTCGCTGGCCGTCAGTTGCAGCAAGGTGTCGTTCGGCCGGCTTTGCGCGTACTTGAGCATTTTGACCCGCGCATGCCAGCGCCCGCCGCTGATCCAGCCCAGCCGCATGCCGGGCGCCAGCGTCTTGTGCAATGAGGCGCAGTGAATCACCCCACCGTCTTCATCCCACGATTTCAATGCGCGCAGCGACAACTCATCGTCACTGAGCGCGGCATAGGTGTCGTCCTCGATCAGTGCCACCTCATACTGTTTACATAGCGCCACCATCGCCGCCTTCTTCGCATCTGGCATGACGCTGCCGAGCGGATTCTGAAAGTTCGGGATCACCACCACGGCTTTGATCGGCTGCGTCTGCAGGGCCAGTTCCAGCGCCTCGACCGACATGCCGCTCTGCGGGCTGGTCGGCACCTCGATACTGCGCAAGCCGTGGCTCTGCAAAATCTGCAGCAGGCCGAAATAGCACGGCGACTCCACCGCCACGGTATCGCCGGGCTGGGTCACCGCACGCAAGGCGAGGTTCATTGCTTCGGTACACCCGTGCGTGACGACGATGTCATCGGCAATCAGGCGCATACCGCTCTCCAGCGCGCGGCGCGCCAGCACCGTACGGAAGCCCTGCTCGCCGTGCCAGGGCGTGGGGCTCACCAGCACATCGGGATGCAGACGCAGTGCCCGGGTAGCCGCGTTCTTCAGCGCCGCCGCCGGGTAGGAATCCGGTGAACCAAAAGCCTGGGCCAGATTCAGACGCAAGGAGTGCTGCTCGCAACGCGCGAGAAAATCGGATACCCGCTCATGGATGCCGAGGAACTGGGCGGCGTCGATGCAGGCCGGCAGGGCCGGCTCGCTGCTCGGCTGCAGCGCCAGACGACGCGGCCGGCAGACGTAATAGCCGGAGCGCGCCCGCGCCTCCAACCAGCCTTTTTCTTCAAGGTGGCGGCAGGCCTGCAACGCCGTACTCAGGCTGACCTGATGCAATTTGGTCAGCGAACGCACCGAGGGCATGCGATCGCCGGGCGACAAAGCACCGGATTCGATGGCGCCGAGGTAGTGAGCGGCAAGTTGCAGATAGAGCAAGGCTGGGGGGCTGGCGAGATCCATGAGCAATGTTGCTCCTTTCCGGCACAAACAGAACAGATACAGAAAGCGCGTTCTGTAACCATAACAGTTGCTTCACCACAGCGCTGATCTGCTGCACAAACTCAGCCCCTGTGCCTGCCGCCCCGTTGCTGCTAAGCCTAAGCTTCAATCAAGGATTCAACCGGAGCAGATCATGCGCAGCACCTCGAAAAAACCAGTCACCCAAAGCCCCCGCGAAGTCCAACTGGAGCGCGGTATGGGCCTCTCGGCCTATGCCCGCCGGCAGACCCGCATCGTCTGCACGGAAGGTGAAGTGGAGATCAGTGAAACCATCATGTGGGTCGGCGCCCAGCCTCTGCGCATCACCCGCCGACTGCAAGCCGGCGACGCCTGCTGCGTAGAAGAAAGTGGCTGGCTGATCCTGCGCGCCAATCAGGCCAACACCCGGCTGCAACTCGAAACCCCTGCACCAGCTGCCGCGATGATCCTTCTCGCTCAATGGGGCAACTGGCTGAGTAGCCACCTGCATTTACACAAGGGTACTGCTCAGGCGCATTGAGGGTTGGCGAGTGGAAGCGGCTCGGCAGGAGCGCAGCTAATCGTGATCAAGACCCGGGAGGGCCGGAATTCACACCCGGCCCTCCGCCGAGCCTTTACTTCAGATCGAAACGGTCCAGGTTCATCACCTTGGTCCAGGCAGCGATGAAGTCACGCACGAACTTCTCCTTGGCGTCGTCCTGGGCATAAACCTCGGCCAACGCGCGCAATTGCGAGTTGGAGCCGAAAACCAGATCGACACGGCTGGCCGTCCTTTTGACCACCCCGGTACTACGGTCGCGCCCCTCAAAACGCTGGGCGGCTTCATTGACCGGCCGCCACACGATACCCATGTCGAGCAGATTGACGAAGAAGTCGTTGCTCAGCTGACCGGCCCACTGGGTGAATACGCCATCCGGCGAGCCATCCACGTTGGCACCGAGCACCCGCAGGCCGCCAACCAGCACGGTCATTTCCGGCGCACTGAGAGTCAGGAGCTGGGCCTTGTCGACCAGCATCTCCTCGGCCGGCATGCTGTAGACCTTCTTCTGGAAATTGCGGAAGCCATCAGCCTGTGGTTCCAGCGGAGCGAAGGACTCAACGTCGGTCTGGGCCTGCGAAGCATCCATGCGGCCCGGCATGAAGGGAACATCCACCGCATGACCGGCAGCCCTGGCAGCAGTTTCAACGGCAGCCGAGCCCGCGAGCACGATCAAGTCGGCCAGCGAAACCTTCTTGCCACCGGCAGCCTCCGCGTTGAAAGCCTGCTGGACGCCTTCCAGCACGCCCAACACCTTGGCCAGTTGCGCCGGCTGGTTCACCTCCCAGTCCTTTTGCGGGGCAAGACGGATACGTGCACCGTTGGCGCCACCACGCTTGTCGGACCCCCGAAAACTCGACGCCGAGGCCCAGGCAGTAGCGACCAGCTCCGCGGTGGAGAGACCCGAAGCCAGCACCTTCACCTTGAGGACCGCGATATCTGCCGCCTCAACCAGCGGGTGATCGATAGCCGGGACCGGGTCTTGCCAGATCAGGTCTTCCGTCGGCACTTCCGGGCCGAGGTACAGAGGTTTCGGCCCCATGTCGCGGTGGGTGAGCTTGAACCAGGCGCGTGCAAAGGCATCGGCAAAGGCCTCCGGGTCCTGATGAAAGCGGCGTGAGATTGGCTCATAGATCGGGTCGAAACGCAGCGAGAGGTCTGCCGTGGTCATCATCGGAGGATGCTTCTTCACGGGATCATGCGCGTCGGGGATCAGGTGCTCGGGTTTACAGTCTTTGGCGAACCACTGCTTGGCCCCCGCCGGACTCTTGGTGAGCTCCCACTCATAACCGAAAAGCATGTCGAAGTAGCCGTTATCCCAAGTCGTGGGGTTAGGCTTCCAGGCGCCCTCGATGCCACTGGTAGTAGTGTGCACACCCTTTCCACTGCCGAACTTGTTGATCCAGCCCAGGCCCTGTTCTTCGAGAGGAGCAGCTTCGGGTTCGGGCCCGACCAGCTTGGGATCACCTGCGCCATGGGCTTTGCCGAAGGTGTGACCCCCGGCAACCAGCGCCACGGTCTCTTCGTCGTTCATCGCCATGCGGGCGAAAGTTTCGCGCACATCGCGGCCCGAGGCCAGTGGATCCGGATTGCCGTCAGGCCCTTCCGGATTCACATAGATCAGGCCCATCTGCACGGCAGCGAGCGGGTTTTCCAGATCGCGATTGCCGGAATAGCGGCTGTTGGGTTTATCGCTGGTGGCCAGCCACTCCTTCTCGGCGCCCCAGTAGATGTCTTCTTCGGGCTGCCAGATGTCGGCACGGCCACCGCCGAAGCCGAAGGTCTTGAAGCCCATGGATTCGAGCGCCACGTTTCCGGCGAGGATCATCAGATCCGCCCAGGAAATCTTGTTACCGTACTTCTGCTTGATCGGCCACAACAGACGCCTTGCCTTGTCGAGGTTGCCGTTATCAGGCCAGCTGTTGACTGGTGCAAAGCGCTGGTTGCCGGTGCCAGCGCCGCCACGGCCATCCGCCGTGCGATAGGTGCCGGCGCTGTGCCAGGACATACGGATGAAGAGGCCACCATAATGGCCCCAGTCTGCGGGCCACCAATCCTGCGAAGTCGTCATCAGTGCGCAGAGATCCTTCTTCAACGCAGTGAGATCCAGCTTCTTGAATTCTTCGGCGTAATCAAAGCCGGCATCCATCGGGCTGGAAGCGGGGGCGTGCTGGTGCAGGATGCCCAGATTGAGCTGATTCGGCCACCAGTCGCGGTTCGATTGCGAACCAGTCGTGGCGCGTGCGCCATGGCCGAAGGGACATTTCTGTTCGCTACTCATGAGTCGTTTCCTTTCCAGAGTTTATTGAGCTGCATGGACCGAGCTTAGCGGTGTCAGAGGATTTCTTCTACTGAATTACCTTCATGGACGGCATATCCATTAACTATCAAACAAAAAACAATCAAAACATAAAAACTATCGAAAATACATGTAATCACCTTCAGTCCACTACATCGGCTGAGCAGCAGCTTGGTGCATACCACTCGAAAACAAGGCTTGAATGGTGCAGACCGGGGCGCAAAAGGCTGGTCGATGCAAACTTGGCGAGGCGTCGAAACGCCCTTGCCACAAGGCCAGGCCAGGATTTATGCACATCAGTGCGCGTTCTGGCACGGCTTCTGCATTAACTGGTCAGACCAGTTAGACCAGAGCCCCTGCCGTGACCCGACTCTCCAGCTTTGCTGCACAGACCCTGCAGCGCCAGATCCACGAAGGCCATTACCCGGGCGGCAGCGCCCTGCCCGGCCAGCGTGATCTCGCCGCCAGCCTGGGCATCAGTCGTTCGGCACTGCGTGAAGCCGTATCAACACTGGAAGCGCTGGGCATGTTGCGCTCGCAAGCGGGCAAGGGCGTTTTCGTCACGGCGGGAGCGAACCGGGCGGTTAGCGAGATTCCGCTTGGCCCCTTGTCGATGTCACCGCAGGCAGTGTTCCAGTTTCGCGCCATCGTCGAGCCGGCCGCCGCCGCCCTGGCGGCAGGCCACGCAGATGCGAAAGCACGCGTGAACTTGCAAGCGATTCAGGCGCGCATGGACGCCGCCCTGCATGTGCAGGATCTGGTCGGCGCCTCCGATGCCGATCTGGAATTCCATCTAGCCATCGCCGATTACGCAGCCAACCCACTGCTCAGCTCGGCAATCCGGTCGCTCGAAGAACCCATCGCCTACAGCCTGCGCCTGCCCTTCGCCGACCCCGGCGGGACATGGGCGCCTGTCGAAGAACATCACGCCGTGCTCGCCGCGATCTGTGCCGGCGATGCGGCCGTAGCCCACGCCACCATGACCCGCCACCTGATGCACGCAGCCGCGCGCATCGGCCTTTCTTTCATTGATCTGTCTTTTGCCACGCCCTGACCGGGCATCTTGCTACAGGAGTTCGTCATGAATCGCCGCACCGTCCTACGTTTCCTCTCCACCTCCACGCTGGCCCTCGGCCTGCTCTCCAGCCTGCCCGCTCTGGCGGACGGACTCGACAACATCAAGAAGGCCGGTAGCCTGCGTGTGGCCGTGCCGCAAGATTTCCCGCCCTTCGGCACCGTCGGCGCCGACATGAAGCCGGTGGGCTACGACATCGACGCTGCCGCGCTGATCGCCAAGGAAATGGGCGTCAAACTGGAGCTGATCCCCGTCTCCAGCACCAACCGCATCCCCTACCTGACCACCGGCAAAGCCGATCTGGTGATCTCCAGCCTGGGCAAGAATCCGGACCGTGAGAAGGTCATCGATTTCACCAATGCCTACGCGCCCTTCTTCAACGGTGTCTTTGGCCCGGCGGATGCGAAAGTAGCGAACGCAGCAGATCTGGCCGGCAAGACCATCGCTGTGACACGCGGCTCGGTCGAAGATCTGGAACTCTCCAAAATCGCCCCGGCCACGGCCGTGATCAAGCGCTTTGAAGATAACAACACCACGCTCTCGGCCTACCTCTCCGGCCAGACACAACTGGCTGCAACCGGCAACGTCGTTGCCGCTGCGCTGAACGAGCGCACCAAGCTGCGCCCCCTGACACCGAAATTCCTGATCAAGAACTCGCCCTGTTTCGTTGGCGTGAACAAGGGCGAAACCGCCCTGATCGCGCGCGTCAACGACATCCTGGCCAAGGCCAAGAAAGATGGCTCGCTCAACCAGATCGCCGTGAAGTGGCTACACAACCCGCTGCCGGCTGATCTGTGAGGTGTTCGTAAGGTGGGTTCGCCGCGCTTCGGTAACCCACCCTCTGTGCGCGTGACAGAAGGCGGTGGGTTGCTGCGCGAACCCACCCTACTCCCGGCCCTCATGCCAGAAGGATCGCAATGGCCTACTCATTTGATTTCACCGCTGTCGCGCAATACCACACCCAACTCGCCGTTGGCGTGGGCTACACGCTCATGCTCACCGCAATGGGCGCGGTGTTGGGCGTGGCCATTGGCACGCTCGGAGCAGTCGTGCGCGCCTGGCGCATCCGGCCCTTCGCCCAGATTTTCGGCGTGTATGTAGAACTGATCCGCAACACGCCCTTCATCGTCCAGCTGTTTTTCATTTTCTTCGGTCTGCCAGCCCTGGGCATCCGCCTTGGCGAATTGCAGGCCGCCATGATCGCCGTGGTGATCAACCTCGGCGCGTACTCCACCGAGATCATCCGCGCCGGCATCCAGGCTATTCCGCGCGGCCAGATCGAAGCGGCCGGCTCGCTGGCCATGACCCGCGCCCAGATCTTCCGCCACGTCGTGCTCCAGCCGGCCCTGCAGAAAGTGTGGCCAGCGCTGTCCAGCCAGATCGTGATCGTAATGCTGGGCACCTCGGTGTGCTCACAGATCGCCGCCGAGGAGCTGACCTTTGCCGCCAACTTCATCCAGTCGCGCAACTTCCGCGCTTTCGAGACCTACATCGTCGTGGCCCTGATCTATCTGCTCCTGTCGATCGGCGTGCGCGCCCTGCTCAACCAGATAGGCCGGCGCTTTGTGGTGAAAAGGAGAGGCGCATGAACGAGTTCTCAATCTGGGACATCCTGCGCAACCTCGGCTTCGGCGCGCTATGGACCATCGGCCTGTCGCTCACCGCCTTCGTGCTGGGCGGCAGTGCCGGCCTGCTGGTACTCACCGCACGCATGTCAAAGAAAATCTGGGTGCAACGCGCGGCGCGCGGCTACATCGAATTTTTTCAAGGCACCCCGCTCTTGATGCAGCTCTTCATGGTCTTCTTCGGCATCGCCCTGCTGGGCGTGGATGTGCCGCCCTGGCTCGCCGCAGCACTGGGCCTGACGCTGTTTTCCAGCGCCTATCTGGCGGAGATCTGGCGCGGCTGCGTTGATTCAATCCCGAAAGGCCAGTGGGAGGCCTCAGCCAGCCTGGCAATGAGTTGGCTCGAACAAATGCGCCATGTGATCCTGCCGCAAGCCTTACGCATCGCCGTCGCGCCGACCGTGGGCTTCTCCGTGCAGATCGTCAAAGGCACGGCGGTTACCTCGATCATCGGTTTTGCCGAGCTGACCAAGACCGGCTCGATGCTCGCCAACGCCACCTTCCAGCCCTTCATGGTCTTCGGCTTTGTCGCTCTGGGCTATTTCATCCTGTGTTATCCGCTGTCGCATTACGCAGCTAGTCTCGAAAGGAAATTCCATGGAAGCCTTGGTTCGCATTGACGCGCTACACAAGTATTTCGGCAGCAACCATGTGCTCAAGGGCATCGACCTGCGCATCCAGCCGGGCGAAGTGGTCGCCATCATCGGCCGCAGCGGCTCGGGCAAGAGTACCCTGCTGCGCTCGATCAACGGGCTGGAGACTTTCGATCAAGGTCTGGTAGAGGTTGATGGTGAACGCCTGCATGCGGGGCAGACCGACCTGCGCGCCCTGCGTCAGAAAGTCGGTATGGTCTTCCAGCAGTTCAACCTGTTTCCGCATCTCACCGCTGGGCAGAACGTGATGCTCGCCCCGCAGGTGGTCAAGAAAACGCCAACTGCCGAATGCGAAACCATCGCCCGCGCCATGCTCGCCAAGGTCGGGTTGGCCGAGAAGTTCGACGCCTATCCGGATCAGCTCTCGGGCGGGCAGCAGCAACGCGTGGCGATTGCCCGCGCGCTGGCGATGCAGCCCAAGGTGCTGCTGTGCGACGAGATCACCTCGGCGCTGGACCCGGAGCTGGTCAACGAAGTGCTGGCCGTGGTGAAACAACTCGCCAGCGAAGGCATGACCCTGATCATGGTCACCCACGAGATGCGCTTTGCACGCGAAGTCGGCGACAAGCTGGTCTTCATGTATCAGGGTCGTGTGCATGAAAGCGGCCATCCGCAGGAGCTGTTCGCCAGCCCGAAAACGCTCGAGTTGCAGAACTTCATTGGCGCCATAAACTAGCCATCACCAACAATCATTAACAAGCTGTTTTCAAGGAAACCCGACATGGCTCTTGTCGCCCTCGACCCCAACGCGCCGGACTTCACGCGTCGCTGCCCCAACCTCGCTGACCCACGTCTGGGCGCAGAGGCCATCGCCTGCAGTGATGACTTCTTCGCCGACATGCAGCGCATGCTTGCCCCCGAAGATCCGGTCTTCATCCCCGGCAAGTACGACGAGCATGGCAAGTGGATGGATGGCTGGGAATCGCGGCGCAAGCGCAAACCCGGCAATGACTGGTGCATCGTCAAGCTGGCCCGCGCCGGCCAGATCGCCGGGGTGGAGATCGACACCCGTCACTTCACCGGCAACTACCCGCCCGGCGCTTCGCTGGAGGCCTGCCAATCAGCCAGCGATACGCCCGGCGCCGAGACGCAGTGGCACACCCTGTTGCCCGCCGTCGCCCTGCAAGGCAACAGCCGCCACTACCACGCCATCAACAACGTCGAGACATGGACTCATGTGCGCCTGTCGATTTATCCGGATGGCGGCATCGCCCGCCTGCGTGTGTATGCGCGACCGAACATGGAGGCAGTCAAAGCCGGCGCAGAGCTGAATCTGGCGGCAGCTATCAATGGCGCCTGGATCGTCGCCGCCAACAACGAACACTTCGGTCTGGCCGCCACCATGTTGCTGCCGGGTCGGGGCATCAACATGGGCGACGGTTGGGAAACCCGTCGTCGCCGCGAACCCGGCAATGACTGGGCCATCATCGCGCTGGCCGCGCCCGCCATCATCGAGCGGATCGAAGTCGACACCGCTCACTTCAAGGGCAATTACCCGGACAGTTGCTCGCTGCAGGCTGCACGCATGCCGGACAGCACGGAGCAAGCGCTGATCACCCAGAGCATGTTCTGGCAGGAGCTACTGGCCCCGCAGAAACTCCAAATGGACACCGAACACCGCTTTGCCAGCATCGCCACAGGGCCGGTGACGCATGTGCGCTTCAACATTTTCCCGGATGGCGGCGTGAGTCGGCTGCGTCTGTTCGGCAAGTTCGCCGGAGCATGACGATGCCGGTAATCGAAGCCCTCACCCACGCAGCTTTCGCCCCCTTCGGCGAGCTGATCGAGGCCAGCGAGGAGGTGCGCCATTACCCGATCAACGCCGGCAATACCGAGCGCTATCACGACCTCGCTCAGCTCGATGCCGGGCCAGACGGACGTCTGATCCTCAGTATCTTCCGCGCCCAGCCGCGCAGCCTGCCCTTCAGCGTGACGATGCTGGAACGTCACCCGCTCGGCTCGCAAGCCTTCGTGCCGCTATCGGGAAAGCCGTATCTGGTCGTCGTCGCAGCACCCGGGGCGAGCCCAACGGCAGCCGATCTGCGCTGCTTTCTGGCGCGTGGTGATCAGGGAGTGAATTACGCGGCCGGCACCTGGCACCATCCACTGCTGGCGCTCGATACGGTCTGCGATTTTCTGGTGCTGGATCGCAGCGGGCCCGGCGCGAACTGCGACGAGATTCTGCTGGAAAAAGCGGTCAGCATCAGCCTGCCCGGCGCGCCCTGAAGCATTCCGCAAGCAAAGATTGGATCAGGGATAGAGCCTGCCTGGAGAGGTGCATGCAGCGGGTGTCTTCAAGACATATACTGGAAGAAGTCCGCCAGTATTGGATTTGCAGCACGGCATGCCTGAGAGGCTTGCCGGGAGCGGCTTTCAGAGGATGCTCTGGATAGAACGCAAACCCGAGCTGAATCAGGCGGTGGCTTCCACCACTGGCGGCAGCCACAAACACTTGGCCTTCTTGCCAATATCCTGCAGCACCTTGCTGTGCTCAGCCAGCTCCGCTTCCGACGCACGAATGACGCGCACCGGCTTGCGTTCGCCGCTGAGTGCGATGCTCGCGGCGGATGCGGCGTCTGCCGTGTCTTCGAGGCCGATGGTCAGGCTTTCCTGCCCCCGCGTCATGGACAGATACACTTCGGCCAGCAACTCGGCATCAAGCAAAGCGCCGTGCAGGGTGCGGTGCGCGTTGTTAATCCCGTAGCGCTCGCACAGGGCGTTCAGCGAGGCCTTCTTGCCCGGGAACATTTCCTTGGCAACCTTGACGGTATCGATCACCTGCGGACACAGCACAGTGACCTTTTCGCGCCCGATCCGGTCCTGCTCCATGTTCAGGAAGCCGGTATCGAAATTGGCGTTATGAATGATCAGCTCGGCGCCGGTGACGAATTCCTCGAACTCCTCGGCAATCGTGCGATAGAGCTTCTTGTCGGACAGGAACTCATCGGACAAACCGTGGATGCGCTCGGAGTCACCGACTTCGCGCTCGGGGTTCAGATAGACGTGGTAAGTCTTGCCCGTCAGGCGGCGGTCGATCATCTCGACGCAGCCGATTTCCACCACACGGTCGGCGCCGCTGCGCCAATCCAGCCCGGTGGTTTCGGTATCGAGAAAGATCTGACGCATCAGCTGTGATCTGGAGTGTCAGGCAACGGCAGCAGGCATGGTGGCCAGCATGGCGCGATAGATGGTGACGAATTCGCGGGCATTCAGCGCCGCCGAGCCGATCAGGCCGCCATCGACATCGGGCATCGAAAAGATCGCGTTGGCATTGCTGACCTTGACCGAGCCACCGTAGATGATCGGCAGTTTTGCCGCGAATTCCTTGTCGCGGATGGCAATGCGCTGGCGCAGGAATTCGTGTTCGGTCTGGACGATTTCCGGCGTCGCAGCGATACCGGTGCCGATGGCCCAGCGCGGCTCGTAAGCCAGAATAATCTTGTCGTGAGCGGTACGGATGTAGCCAAAAGCCGCATCCAGCTGGCGCCCGAGCACTTCGTGAGTGCGCCCGGAATCGCGCTCTTCGGCGGTCTCGCCGACACAGATCACCGGAATCAGGCCGGCATCAATCGCCGCCAGCGCCTTGCGGCCCATCAGGCCGTCGTTTTCGCCCTGATACTGACGCCGCTCGGAGTGACCAATGATGGCGTAACTGCCACCCAGCTCCTTGACCATCAGCGGCGAGGTTTCGCCGGTGTAGGCGCCCTGCAGGTGGTCGGAGACGTTCTGCACGCCGATGCCGACACCGTAGTCCTTGGTCAGCTCAGCCAACTGAAAAAGATAGGGAAAGGCGGGACACACAACCATGGTCGCGCGCTCGTCCGGCTGCGGCAGTTCCGCGCGCAGGCTCTCGATCAAAGCCTTGTTGCTGGCGAGATTGCCGTGCATCTTCCAGTTGCCGATCAGCCATTTCTTTTTCATGTTCAGGTTTTCCGAGTGTCAATCTGAATTATTGATGCGGCGCGAGCTTACCTGCCAGCCGCGTCACAAACAAGGTCATAGTTCGCGCAAAGCCGATAATGCCTGCTCAATGCGATCCACCGCCACCACGCGCATCCCTGCAATCGCCTGCTTCGGCTTGTTGCTGCTGGGGATCAGGGCGAGCTCGAAACCAAGCTTGGCGGCCTCTTTCAAACGCTCTTGGCCGCGCGGGGCCGGCCTGATTTCGCCGGCCAGACCGATTTCACCAAATACGATCAAACGCTTGGGCAGTGGACGCCCGGTCAAGGACGAGACAATCGCCAGCGACACGGCCAGATCGGCAGCGGGCTCCGAAATCCGCACCCCACCGACGGCGTTGATGAACACATCCTGATCGGCGCACTGAATGCCGGCGTGGCGATGCAGCACCGCCAGCAGCATGGCCAGACGATTCTGCTCCAGACCGACCGACAGACGCCGCGCATTGCCATGCGCGCTGTCGACCAGTGCCTGGATTTCAACCAGCAGCGGGCGCGTGCCCTCCTGCGTGACCAGCACACAGGACCCCGGTACCGGTTGTTCGTGCTGGGACAGGAACAGCGCTGAGGGATTGCTCACCCCGCGTAGTCCCTTCTCGGTCATGGCAAACACGCCCAGTTCATTGACAGCGCCGAAGCGATTCTTGATGGCGCGCACCAGACGGAAACTCGAATGCGTATCGCCCTCGAAGTACAGCACGGTATCGACGATGTGTTCGAGGACACGCGGCCCGGCCAGAGTGCCATCCTTGGTCACGTGCCCGACCAGAATGATGCACATGCCGGAGGCCTTGGCGTGGCGCGTGAGCTGCGCGGCGCATTCACGCACCTGCGCGACCGAACCGGGCGCGGACTGCAGCACCTCGGAATACATGGTCTGGATCGAGTCGATCACCGCCACGTTGGGCTTGTTGTCACGCAGGGTCGCGAGGATCTTTTCGAGCGAGATTTCCGGCAGCAGCGGCATGTCGCCGGCTTCAAGCTGCAGGCGGTGCGCGCGTAACGCGATCTGTTCGGAGGACTCCTCACCGCTGACGTAAAGCACCTTCTGGCGCGGCCCGAGGCTGGCCAGCGCCTGCAAGAGCAGAGTCGACTTGCCGATACCAGGATCTCCGCCAATCAGCACCACCATGCCAGACACAAGTCCGCCGCCAAGCACGCGATCCAGCTCATCAATCCCGGTCGGCACACGCGGCGATTCGCGCGGATCTATCTCGGACAGTTTCTGCAGCTTTCCCGCACCGGCCGCCAGCGCCGCAAAGCGCCCGCCTGTAGAAGTCGTCTCGGCCACACCTTCAACCAGCGTGTTCCACTGCTCACAGCCGGGGCATTGGCCTTGCCACTTCGGGCTCTGGCCACCGCATTCGGTGCACACGTAGAACGTTCTTGCCTTGGCCATCAGGCGTTTACCACCGGCACGCGGCCCGCCAAAGCACAAAACAGCTCGTAGCTCACGGTACCCGCTGCCGTTGCCACCTCATCGGCAGGCAAACCTTCGCCCCACAGCGTCACGCTGCCTCCAATACCTGCATTCAGCCCCGTCAGATCGCATGCCAGCATGTCCATCGACACCCGGCCCAGCGTGCGGGTGCGCTGACCATTAACCAAGATAGGCGTGCCCGTCGGGGCGTGACGCGGATAACCATCTGCATAGCCACAGGCCACCGTAGCAACGCGCATCGGCCGATCTGCCGTGAAAAGCGCGCCATAGCCGACGCTATCGCCGGCCTGCAGATCCTGCACACCAATGATGCGGCTGGCGAGCGTCATCACCGGGCGCAGTCCGATGTCCGCAGCTGTCTGCAGATCGGGCATGGGCGAGCCGCCGTAAAGCATGATGCCGGGGCGCACCCAATCGAAATGTGCATGCGGATAACGCAGCAAGGCGGCAGAGTTAGCGACACTGCGCGGCAGCCCGGCCGGCTCCGCGACGGCATTGAAACGCGCAAGTTGTTCATCTATTCCCGTGCCATCAGCACAGGCAAAGTGCGTCATCACACTGATCTGACGAGTCTTGCCGCTGGCACACAGACGTGCCAGCACTTCCGGCAGGCGCTCGGGCTGAAAGCCCAGACGATTCATACCGGTATTGAGCTTTATCGCAACATCCAGTGGCTGTTCGACTTCTGCCAGCTCCAGCAGGCGCAGCTGATCTTCGCAATGAATCGCCGTGCCGATGCGGTTCGCGCAGGCCATCTGCAGATCTATTTCGGCAAAGAAGCCTTCCAGCAGCATGATCGGCTGGCTGAAACCTGCGCTGCGCAGACGCATCGCTTCGCCGATTTCCAGCAAGGCAAACCCATCCGCCACATTCCGCAGCGCCTCGGCACAAGGCAGCAAGCCGTGACCATAGGCGTTGGCCTTGACGATGGCCCAAGCCCGCGCGCCCGGCGCGCGGGCCTTGGCAAGCAGGTAATTGTGGCGAAAAGCGGCGGGGTCAATGCGCGCCAGAATCGGCCGGGTCATGAATGGGTAGAAGGGTTTGCCGTGTCCGAATGCGCAACGACCTCGGCCGGCGGCCCCTCAACACGCTCCATGTTGGTAAACATGCTCACCGCAAACTCGGCAAAAGTGGAATGCAAGCGCGAGCGGAAGCGATCCTTGGGCACCAGTACATTCAGCGAGGAGAACAGCCGCGGCTCCAGCGAGATGCCAACCAGACCGCGATTGTTGTAATCATTCAGCGCGGCTTTGGCAACGATGGCAAAGCCCAGCCCCTGTTTAACCAGATGCAGGATGCTGGGCAGCGAACCCAGTTCGGCACGACGATTGAGAGACTCCGGCGGCACGCCGTTGGCGCGGAAAAAATCTTCTGCCAAAGCGCGGATGGCCGCCCCCGGGTCACGGTCAATAAAAGGATGGCCCTGCAAATCGCTGGCCTTGAACGAGCTGGCAGCAGCCAACTCATGCCCTTGAGCCACGATCACCAACAGTTCATCCTGACAGGCCAGCGTGCATTCCAGCGCAGGATCTGAGGCCTGCTTTTCCACCAGCCCCACATCCAGTTCGTGGGCGGCGACGCGGTTCTCGATGTTCTCGGAGTTGGCCACAAACACGCGTGGAATCACGCGCGGGTGCTTCTTCATGAATTTGTCGAGCAGCATTGGCAGCCAGTAGCCGGCAATGGTCTGACTGGTGCCGATGGTCAACACGCCGGTCAACTCGTCCGTCAGCTCGGCGATGCGGGTCTCCATCTCGTCCGACAGGCCCAGGATGCGCTCTGCGTAGGCGAAGACGATGTCGCCGGCAGGTGTCAGGGTGACCCGGCCATGGCCACGATCCAGCAGGCGGGTATTGAATTGCTCTTCCAGCTGCTTGATCTGAAACGTAACCGCCGGCTGAGTCATGTACAAAGTTTCAGCGGCACGGGTAAACGAGCCGTGCTTGGCTACGGCATGGAACACTTGCAATCTGCGATCAGCCATTACCCACCCCTTTATAAAGCTTGTTTATCATTCTACAAAAAACATGGAAGCGAGGCCAGTATTGCTTTGCAGCATCCGACCCAAGCGCGCGCGCTCCGACGCCCGGTCGAAGTGGTGTGGTATAAAGGCCGCCCACAGGTCGTATCGAAAGACCGCAGAGGACATTCATGGGTTTGGGTTTCTATATTGTCATGGCGGCGCAGTTTTTCTCCGCGCTGGCAGACAACGCCTTGCTGATCGCCGCAATCTCGGTTCTGCTTGATCTGAACGCGCCAGCCGAACAGGTTCCCCTGCTGAAGTTCTTCTTCACTTTTTCCTATGTAGCCTTGGCTGCCTTCGTAGGTGCGTTTGCCGACTCCATGCCGAAATGGCGAGTGATGCTGATCAGCAATACGATCAAAATTTTCGGTTGCGCCCTGATGTTTCTGGATCTGCACCCGCTGGCGGCCTATGCCGTGGTCGGACTAGGGGCTGCCGCGTACTCACCTGCCAAGTACGGCATCCTGACCGAAATGCTGCCCGCCTCGAAGCTGGTTGTTGCCAACGGCTGGATCGAGGGGCTGACCGTCAGCGCCATCATTTTCGGCACCCTGCTGGGCGGCATCCTGATCCGCCCGGAACTGACCCAGTGGGCGTTCAACCACGGTCTGCCAAGCTTCGGCCCCTTCTTCAACAGCCCGACTGATGTCAGCATCCTGTTCATCGGTGTTCTGTATCTGATCGCCGCAATTTTCAATTATTACGTCCCCGACACAGGCGTCGATCACAAGCCGCTGAAAAACGACCCGATTTTTCTGATCCGCGAATTCGGCCACTGCGTCAGCCTGCTCTGGCGCGACAAGCTCGGTCAGATCTCTCTCTCGGTCACGACTTTGTTCTGGGGCGCAGGCGCAACCCTGCAATTCATCGTGCTGGATTGGGCTTTTTCCAATCTCGACATGAAACTGTCTGATGCCACCAACCTGCAAGGCGGGGTGGCCTTTGGCGTGGCGGTCGGCTCGGTGCTGGCGGCCAAATTCGTCAGCCTGCGCAATTCGGCCAGCGTCATCCCGCTGGGGATCGCGATGGGCTTGTGCATGATCATCATGGTCTTCATTCACAACCCGGTTGTAGCGGGGGTGCTGATGCTCAGTGTCGGCGCGCTGGCAGGCTTCTTCGTCGTACCGATGAATGCGTTGCTGCAACACCGTGGTCACGTGCTGATGGGTGCCGGGCACTCGATTGCGGTGCAGAATTTCAACGAAAACTTGAGCATCCTGGTGATGACCGGGCTGTATGCGCTGCTGGTCAAATCAGGCTTGGCAGTGAATATCGTGATCGTGGTTTTCGGCCTGTTCATTGCCGTATCGATGCTCTTGATCAAACGCTGGCACGAAGCAAACCAGCGCGAATTCGACTCACTGGCCTTGCTAGACAACCACAAGCATCAATAGCCGAGCACGTTCAGGCGAGCTGATCCTGAGCCAGACACAGATCTTCCCAGACGCGCGCCTTGCGCTCCGGATGGCTGAGTAAATCGGCCGGATCCTCGCTCACGATCAGCGGCGCATCCTCATAGCGGAGCACGCGCCCGCGACACTCATCAACATCTAGCTCGCCCAGCAAGCCTCGCGCTGCGCCCTTCCCCAGCGCCACGATCAGGCGCGGCTTGATCTGTTCGACAGAAAACGCCTGCCCCGCATCGACGAGGAGCACGTTTTCACCGCGCTTCAGACCGATCGCAGAGAGCATGGCATCCAGCAGTTTCGCGGCCTGAGGTATCAACGACGCGACGCCATCAGCCACGAGCAAGCAATCCACTCGTGGCGACACATGCTCTGGAAGCCGCACTGGGCGGACTTCTTCAGCCTCCCTGCCTGAAGAGGCTTGTGCAGGTTCGCCGAGCGATGATGCATCCTCAAGAGCCACGGCAGGAGCGGCTCTTTGGGCTGCCTGTGATTCATCCTGTTTTTCGCTCAAGCCGCTGGCTGCTGCGGGCTCGGCAACACGCAGGCGCCACAAGGGCTTGATCCCCATCTCGGCGAGAATGGCCTCTTTCTGATTACTCATCACGCTGGGTCCCTGAAAGATTCATTCACAAGTTTCATTCACAACTCGCGCCGCATCACGATGGCGTCCTCACGCAGGCCATCGGCATCCGGGTAATAGCCACGCCGTCGCCCGATTTCGCTGAAACCACGCTTGCCGTACAAGGCTTGTGCCACCCGGTTGGAGGCGCGAACCTCCAGAAACATCTGACTCGCCGCAGCCTGTCGTGCGCGCGCGACCACATGCTCCAGCAAACGCGCACCGAAACCCTGGCCCTGCCAGCGCGGACGGACTGTGATAACCAGCAGATGCGACTCATCCATGATCGCCAACAGCACGGCATGGCCAATCAACACCCCTTCCCGGCGCAAGACCCAGCTGCTGTAACCCGCATGCAGCGAATCGGCAAACAGCGCGCGACTCCAGGGAAATTGTGCGCTCTCTTTTTCGCTAGCCACCACCGCATCCAGATCTTCCAGCTGCATCGGTGCAAAGACCAGTTCTGCGCTCACGCCTTGCCTCCGGCCGCCAGACGTTCCGCCACCGTGAAAGCCACACGATCACGCACATACAGCGGCGCCAGCAAGGCGGTGTCGATCCATTCGATTTGACTGGCGAGTTCGGCCACGGCCTGCGCTGTCGGCACGGCGTCCGGCGCTGCCAGATGAACTGTTTCACCCAGACAGGCTGCGGCTTCTTGTGCATAAGCGCGCAAAGCCGAGCCGGCACCAAACCAGCCAAGCGTAGCAGGCAACGGCATGGCTGTTGGAGCAACACAAGCGGGAGCAATCACTTCGATCCAGCGTCCGGCTTCGCGCTGATAGGCTGCGACATAAGCCTCGCTCATGCGCGCATCCATGGCGCAATACACCTGATCGGCAAGCTGCCCTTGGGCCAGCGCCAGCAGGCTACACACCGGCGCCACCGGCAAAGCGGCCCCCAGCGCCAGCCCTTGCGTCACGCTGCACGCCAGACGCACGCCCGTAAAAGCACCGGGACCAATGCCACAGGCGATAACATCCAGTTGAGATAAACCGATCCCTGCCTCGGCGAGCAGCCGTTTAAGCGCAGGCAACAACACCGCAGAATGTGCGGGCGGGCTCGGCAAGGTGATCGCGCGCACTTCGCCCTCGTACAGCAAGGCCAGCGAAGCGATATCGGTGGAAGTTTCCAGCGCCAGAATTTTCATGGCGCGAATTCTACCCCAGCGCCGCGGACAGACCGCTGCGCCAGAAGCAGGATCAGCGTCGATAGGCCTCGCGCATTTCCTCGCGCAGACGTTGTCGCTCGTCGGGCGTCAGTCGCCGCAAGCCACGCGGGCGCTCAACATTCTCTGGGTCACGCTCGGCACGCCGACGCGGCGATGCTTCCTGCTGCCGCAACATTTCCTGACGGAAAGCCTGCATGCGCTCACGGCGCTGACGAAAATCCTCACCTTCACTGGCTTCACGAGCTTGACGCCCGGGCCCGAGGCCGCGCCCCTGCCCGCGCTCATTCGGCTGCGCAGCCGCAGCGGCGCAGATCAGACAAGCCAGAAGGAAAAGGACGGGTTTCATAGCTGGTTCAACAGAGGCGGTTGCGGTGACTGAAGTATCACCCAAGGCACCTACTGGGTGCAGTCAGGAGTTGTAAGCACATGTTTCCAGTCGTGCCGATTCCAACAATTACTCACCATTTCCTGTTGTCCATTCAGGCCCTGAGCACTTAGGATGCAATCCATGGAAAAAGAACGCCACCGCATTCTCGTCGTTGACGACGACGCCCGCCTGCGCAACCTGCTTGAGCGTTATCTCGAAGAACAGGGTTTCGCTGTCAAGGCTGTCGCTGACGCAGCCTTGATGGATCGCGCCCTGACCCGCGAACACTTCGATCTGCTGGTGCTCGACCTGATGCTGCCGGGCGAAGACGGCCTGTCCATCTGCCGGCGCCTGCGGGGTGGGGAAAACAGCCTGCCTATCGTGATGCTCACGGCGCGCGGCGATGAAGTTGACCGCATCATCGGGCTTGAAATGGGCGCAGACGATTACCTGCCGAAGCCCTTCAACCCGCGCGAACTCGTCGCACGCATTCACGCCGTGCTGCGCCGCCGGCCACGCAGCCAACCCGGCGCGCCGACGGAAAGTGACAGCGTCGTCAGTTTCGGCCAGATCGAAGTCGATCTGGGCGCTCGACGGTTAAGCCGCAAGGGTGAGGACCAGCCACTGACAACTGGCGAATTCGCCTTGCTCAAGGTGATGCTCCAGCATCCGCGCGAGCCTTTGTCGCGCGACCGCCTCATGGAACTGGCGCGCGGGCGGGAATACGACGCCTTCGACCGTTCGATTGATGTGCAGATGTCACGCCTGCGCAAGTTGATTGAAGACGAACCCACCAAGCCGCGCTACCTGCAAACCGTGTGGGGCTTCGGTTACGTTTTCGTGCCTGATGGCAGCTGCGCAAAAACCATCAAATGAGCCGGACCGTGATCTCGCGCCTGCCTTGGCCGCGCACCCTGCTGTGGCGCAGCTTCCTGCTGATCGCCTTGCTGCTGGGCGCCTCGCTGCTGGCC
>NZ_JBEWZI010000036.1:0-23253 GCF_040566545.1 Uliginosibacterium flavum | reverse complement strand
GCGGGAGTAGCTCAGTTGGTAGAGCGCAACCTTGCCAAGGTTGAGGTCGAGAGTTCGAGACTCTTCTCCCGCTCCAGTCTCGAAGGGGAAAGGCTTTTGCCTTTCCCCTTTTGTTTTTTGGTGGCTTCAATGTATCTGAATGAAAACCAGGCGCTGCTGCTGACGCCTTCGCCACTGCCTCAATTGTGCGAGGCCAGCCTGCCGGATTATTCAGGTCACGGATTGTTCAATCTGGCCGTCTCGCTGGCGCGTGTGTGTGGCTCTCCTGCCCGCACCCATTACCCCGAATTGCATTTGCCCGATGGACGTCACGCCAGTGAGGTATGGGCGCAGTACGAGACCGTCGTCTTTCTGCTCGTCGATGGTCTGGGCGATCATTTCCTGACAGCCAATCGCCAGCTGGCGCCGAATCTGTGGCGTGACCGCGTCGGTCAGCTGTCTTCGGTATTCCCTTCGACCACAGCCACTGCCATCACCACCGTAATGACAGGCGAATCAGCGACCGTGCACGGCATGCTCGGCTGGTTTGTGCGTGATGAGCTTAGCGAGACCACCGTAGCGCCCTTGCCAATGCGTGAGCGTGGCAACCGCGCCTTGCTTGGACAGCCTGTTATTGACCGGCTGTTGCGCACGCTGCCGATGATGCAGGCGGCGCAGCGTCAGACTCATCTGGTTACCCATCCTGAGCTGGCGCAGGGGCCATTCAGCAGCTTTCACGCGAATGGCGCCAAGGTGCACGGTTATCGAGAGCTTGATGAGCTGCCCGGCTGCATCGCCCAGGCTGCGAGTACCGGTAGCGGCCCACGCTACGTCTATGCCTACACGCCTTTGCTGGACCGTACCGCGCATGATTTCGGGATTGATTCCGATGAATCGCGCAGCGTGCTGGCGCGTATCGATGCGGCCTACGCGCAGATTCGCGCGCAGCTGCCGCAGGCTTTGATCGTGGTCGCGGCCGATCATGGTTTTATCGACAATCCGTCCGCGCATCAGATCGATCTGATGCAGCACCCGGATATTCACGCCATGCTGCGCGGTCCTTTGAGTGGTGAGCGCCGTGCGGCTTATTGTCACGTTTATCCGCAATTCGCCGATACCTTCGGTGCGGTGATCGAGGCGCGGTTTGGTCATGCCCTGATCGCCTTGAAGGCGGCCGATGCGCTGGGCAGCGGCTTGTTTGGGCCCGGTTCAGTGGATATCGAAACGCTCGCGCGCTGCGGTGACTGGATCCTGATTGCGCGCGGCGACTGGACGGTGCGGGACAGTGTAGCGGGTGAGGATGCTCCGCCCATGATCGGCGTACATGGTGGTTTGAGTGCCGATGAGATGCGCGTCCCGCTGATTATTGGTGGCGTAAACTGAACGTCACGCCGCTGTCGCGATAATGTCATTTTGGCGCCTTACTCTTGCAGCACAAGGAGGACGCCAAAAATGCAAACATCTAACCCGTTCCGGGCCATGTGGGAAAAAATGCGGCAGAGTGCTTCGCCGCTGGATGGTCTCAGTGCCTTCTATCTGGGTCTGGAATCTGATCTGAGCGGCGCCCAGGAGGCTGCGTTCAGTGCAGATCCTCTTTCGTCGGCGGCAGCGTCAACACACTGATCCCTTCTTCCAGGAGGCCACGCGTTTCGTCCAGTGAAGCCTGGCCGCGGATGGTGCGCGCTTCGGCGTCGCCATAGTGGATCTTGCGAGCCTCTTCGGCAAAGCGTTTGCCGACATCTTCGGATGAAATGGCCTGATCGCGCAGTACATTGATCAGTTTGGCGAGAATACGTGCCGGGTCGGCCTGCTCGATTTCGGGGGCGCTTGCCGCTGCGCTGTTGTGTCCGATATGTGGCGCTGATGGCAGGCGCTGTACAACATGCGTGCCGCACATTGGGCAGCTCACCATTTTCTGCGCATATTGCGCCTCGAAGGCTTCGGAGGAGGCGAACCAGCCTTCGAAGCGATGTGTTTCCGTGCACACCAGATCTACTACGATCACGCTGCAATACCCGCTGAGTCAAAGAAACAAAAGATATCACGTCATCTCCTCGTGATTGCTGTCGGGGCAGGGCCAAGCGCGTAAAATCCGCGCTCTTTCACTGTTGTTTGCTTTTTGATGCCCTGTTTGCTGCTTGCCCCGATGGAAGGCTTGGTCGATGCCGTGATGCGCGACGTGCTCACGCGCGCCTCAAGCTATGACTGGTGCGTGACAGAATTCGTGCGCATCTCCAATTCGGTGTTGCCCGCGAAGGTCTACACCCGCGTGGCGCCGGAGTTGCTGAGCGCCTCGCGTACCGCTGTGGGCACGTCGGTGCGCGTTCAGCTCCTGGGTTCTGATCCCGAGCTTATGGGAATTTGTGCGGCGGATCTGGCCGCTTTACAGCCTGCCGGGATCGATCTGAATTTTGGTTGTCCGGCGCCGACGGTGAACCGTCATCGGGGCGGCGCGGTGCTGCTGGAAGAGCCTGAGTTATTGCATCGCATCGCACAGGCAGTGCGTACGAGCATCTCCGGGCGGATGCCGCTGAGCGCCAAGATGCGCCTGGGTGTCAGCGATACCCATCGCGCGATCGAGGCTGCGCAAGCCTTGGCGGACGGTGGTGCCGAACTGCTGGTGGTGCATGCGCGCACCAAGGATGATGGTTATCGGCCACCGGCGCATTGGCCATGGATTGCGCGCATCGCCGAGGCGGTGAAGATCCCTGTCGTGGCCAATGGCGAAATCTGGACGGTGGCCGACTACCAGCGCTGCGTCAGCGAAAGCGGCTGCAATCAATTGATGCTCGGGCGCGGTGCGGTGGCAGATCCCTTTCTGGCTGAGCGCATTCGTACATTTGACGCCGGTGGCGAGCCGACGACAGCAGAAGGCGACTGGGCGCGCCTCCTGCCCCTGCTGGGCGATTTCTGGCAAGGTGTGCTGCACAAGGTTGAGCCGCACCATGCGCCGGGGCGGATCAAGCAATGGCTGAATCTGCTGCGCCGCACTTTTCCGCAAGCCGAGCTGCTGTATCAGCGCGTGCGCCCGCTGCGCAGCGTCAGCGAAGTCAGCGCCGAACTGCTGGCCGCCGGAGCACTCTGATGTACGCCAATTCCAAAGACATACACACGGCACAGGCCGGCCCGCACGACAAGCTCGCCGAGATCGTGCTGCGCCATCGCGATGCAGCCTTCCGCAAGCCCTACGCGCCGTGGAATGTGGCGGCTTTCGAGGCGGCGATGCAGCGCTGGGATGGCGTCGCACCGATCCTGCTGGACGCGGGCTGTGGTGTGGGCTGGAGCAGCCTGCAGCTGGCGCGGGCTTATCCCGATCATTTCGTGTTGGGCGTGGATCAGAGCGAGGATCGGCTGGTGCGTGGCAAGCCCTTGGATGTGTCCGAAAATCTGTGTTTCGTGCGTGCTGATCTGGTGGATTTCTGGCGTCTGCTGGCCGAGCGTGGCATCAAACTGTCGCGCCATTACATCCTGTACCCGAACCCTTGGCCCAAGATCGGCCAGCTGGCGCGGCGCTGGCATGGGCATGCGGTGTTTCCGACCCTGCTGGAGCTGGGCGGCGTGCTGGAGAGCCGCAGCAACTGGCGCATCTATCTCGAAGAGCTTGCCCTCGCGCTGGAGCTGTTAAGCGGTCGGACTGCCTTGCTGGAGGACTTGCCGGCCGGCGAGCCGATGACACCTTTTGAACGCAAGTATCGCGACTCGGGGCAGCCTCTGTATCGCCTCCGTATGGATTTGAACCGACCGTGAGCGCACTCGATCCCTGCCAGCAATGCGGTGCCTGCTGCGCGAGTTTGCGCGTCAGCTTTCATCGCAGCCAGCTCGTCTCCGAAGGCGGTTGCGTTCCCGATGGGCTGGCCGATGAAGAGACCGACAACACCTGCCGGATGCGTGGAACGGACCGGGTGCCACCGCGCTGCGTGGCGCTGGTCGGCAAGCTTGGTGAGATGGTGCGTTGCGGCATCTACGAATTCCGTCCCGAGCCGTGTCGCGAGTTCGCACCGCATGGTGTGCATGGCATCAGCAATGTCGAATGTTCGCGCGTGCGCCAGCGCCACGGGCTCGCGCCGCTGCCCACGCCTGAGGGTTTGGTGTAGGGTCTGTTGACCTGCATTCAGCGGATCGCGTTGAAGCGTATGGCTTGTGGAACAAGGCGTGCGACACAGTGTGGCGTGGGTCTCCACACAAGGAGCGCAACGCAGTGCCACGAGCCATACGCTTCAACCCGCAGGGCTCGGGCGCTTTGGACGCGGCGCGGTGTTGCAGCTTCTCGACAGGGGGCCACCCTGCCTTCGTCGCCGCGCCTTGCTCCGCGCCCAAAGCACCGCGAGCGCGACCGCCGAATGCAGGTCAACAGACCCTGCCTTCCGGGCGGCTGCCACAAAGCTTTACGCATTCCCCTTGTTGTTCGCTGCACACACGTCTATCCAGAGAGTATTGGCATCGCAGCAGGGAGACAAAAATGGGGCAACTTGGAACATGGTCGGGTGATCTTGCCAGCGGCGGTAGTGGCCGCCCCGAATCACTCCTGGCGTCGGGCAATACGGCGCCAATTTTTTGCCTGCCGGATGCCGAGATGGAGTACTTCGATCTGGCCGAGGCGCTCAGTCGCAAGATCGTGGTGCTGCATTTCTATCCGCGCGATGTGATGCCCTCCAGCCTCAAGCAGGCCATTGCCTTTTCTGAGCATGATCAGGATTTTGCCAAATTTGGCGCAATGGTCGTCGGCATCAGCCTCGATGAGTGCCTGACCCATGCGGATTTTCGCGACGAAAACGGTATTGCGATGGAGCTCTTGTCCGATCCGGAGGGTGAAGTGTGCCGGCTGTACGGTGTCTGGCAAGACCGGATGGCCGATGGTTTTGTGCGCCCGGCGGTGCATCGCAGCACTTTCGTGATCGGAAGTGATGGCGTGCTCCTGCTGGCAGATTACAATGTCGACTTGCGGGATCACACCGAGAAACTGCTCGAATTGCTCAAAACACTCCCAGGGAGAAAGAATGGAAATCATCAAGAACACCGTCGTCACGCTTGACTACACCGTACGCAATCCCGAAGGCGAAGTTGTGGATAACGGCGAAAACCCGCTGGTCTATCTTCACGGCGGATACGACGCCATATTCCCCTTGCTGGAAGAAAAACTGCATGGCATGAACGAAGGCGAAAAGCTTACGATCAAGTTGCAACCGGAAGATGCTTTCGGCGATTTCGACGAAAGCCTGGTGCTGGTTGAAGACCGCGAACTCTTCCCGGCCGACATCGAAGTTGGTATGTCCTTTGAGCGTGTCGGCGACGACGGCGAAGACGACATGCTCTTTCGCATCACGGACATTGCCGACAAGAAGGTTGTCGTTGATGGCAATCATCCGCTGTCCGGCATGGCCCTGATTTTTGATGTGACGGTGCGTGAAGTCCGTATGGCTACGAGCGAAGAGTTGGAGCACGGTCACGTGCACGGCGAGCACGGCCACCATCACTAAGCTTTTGCTGGAGTTTTAAAACGAACAGGCCGCTTTTGCGGCCTGTTCGTTTTGGTGCGCCCGTTCAACCGGGGCTTGATGTCAGAAGTGCGTGAACCACCTCTTCACACAGATTGAGCACCTGTTCGAAACCCTCTTCGCCACCATAGTAAGGATCGGGCAGGTCGCCATCCGGGAGACTTTTCGACCACGTCAGAAACATTGCCAGACGATTCTGCAGATGCGGCGGGCATTGGCGTTTGAGCGAGGCGTAATGCCCGCGATCCATCGCCAGAATCAGATCGAAGCGTTCAAAATCCTCAGCCTCTACCGCGCGGGCGCGCAGCCCGGACAAGTCATAGCCGCGCTTGCGCGCGGCCGCCTGAGCGCGCCGATCCGGCGCCTCGCCGGCATGATAGGCCTGCGTGCCCGCCGAATCGAATTCAAAGCGATCCGCCACGCCCAGTTGCGCCGCAAGATGACGAGCAATGCCATCCGCCGTTGGCGAACGACAGATATTTCCGGTGCAGACGAAGAGGATGCGTTTCATGGTTTCCTTGAGTCCGGATTGGGCTGGCGCATGGTGGTTTGCGCGGCAAAACCACCGCCAACCCATCCTACAAGACAGGGGGAAAGGATAGCTCGAGAGCCGCGCTGGTAGAGCCTCTTCAAGCCCCCTATCTGTTCAGGCTTGCTGGGCGCGGCTCTACAAGCATGCCCACCACACAGTCCTCAGCACTCATTGCTCAGCGCTGCCGCTGCAAGCGGCCTCGCTCAATGATGATCCGCGCCAAACGCCCGCTGGCGCAACTTGAACAGTTCGTCGCGCGCTGCGGCGGCCTTTTCGAACTCCAGATTGCGGGCGTGTTCCTGCATGTCTTTTTCAAGCTGCTTGATCGCGCGCGCCAGCCCTTTTTCATCCATCAGGGCGTAGTCCGCCTTGGGCTCGGCGACCATCCGTCCCGTGCGTGGATTGACCTCGTCGTCCTGATACACGCCGTCGATGATGTCCTTGATACGCTTGTTCACCGATTTCGGCACGATGCCGTTGGCTTCGTTGAAGGCGATCTGCTTGTTGCGACGCCGATCGGTCTCGTCGATGGCCAGACGCATCGAGTTGGTAATCCGATCGGCATACAGGATGGCGGTGCCATTCAGATGCCGGGCCGCGCGGCCAATGGTCTGGATCAGTGAGCGCACCGAACGCAGAAAACCTTCCTTGTCGGCATCGAGAATCGCTACCAGCGAAACTTCGGGAATATCGATGCCCTCGCGCAGCAGGTTGATGCCGATCAGCACATCGAACTCACCCAGACGCAAATCGCGAATGATTTCCACGCGCTCCACGGTATCGATATCGCTGTGCAGATAGCGTGCGCGCACGCCGTTTTCGATGAGGTAGTCGGTCAGATCCTCGGCCATACGCTTGGTCAGCACGGTCACCAGCACCCGCTCGTTCGCACCGACGCGCCTGCGGATCTCCATCAGCAGATCGTCGACCTGGGTCAGCGCCGGGCGGATTTCTATGACCGGATCGACCAAGCCCGTCGGGCGCACCACCTGTTCGACGACCTGACCCTGATGCAGCTCTTCATAGGCTGCCGGCGTGGCGGAAACGAATACCGTCTGCGGCATCAGGCGCTCGAACTCATCGAATTTCAAAGGCCGGTTATCCGCTGCCGAGGGCAGGCGGAAGCCGTACTCGACAAGATTGAGCTTGCGCGCCTGATCGCCCTTGAACATGGCGCCCACCTGCGGAATCGCAACGTGCGACTCGTCGATGAAGAATAGGCCATCTGGCGGCAGGTAGTCGATCAAGGTCGGCGGCGGATCGCCGGGCAGACGCCCGGACATGTGGCGCGAGTAGTTCTCGATGCCCTTGCAAAAGCCCAATTCCGAGAGCATTTCAAGATCGAAGCGGGTGCGCTGCTCGATGCGCTGTGCCTCGACCAGTTTGCCGCCGCGCTGATAGACCTCGATACGCTCGCGTAACTCTTCCTTGATCTTGTCGATCGCCTTCACCACGGTCGAACGCGGCGTCACGTAGTGGCTGGCCGGGAAGACCGTGAAACGCCCCAGCTTCTGTTTCATGTGGCCGGTCAGCGGATCGAACAAGGTCAGATGCTCTACCTCGTCATCAAACAGCTCGATACGTACGGCCAGCTCCGCGCTCTCGGCCGGAAACACATCGATCACATCACCACGCACACGAAAACAGCCACGCTGGAAATCCACGTCGTTGCGGTCGTACTGCATGGTCACAAGGCGCTGCAGGATGTCACGTTGCTGCATCTTCTCGCCCTCACGCAGATGCATGATCATGCTGTGGTAATCGACCGGATCGCCAATCCCGTAGATGCACGACACGGTCGCCACGATCACCACGTCACGCCGCTCCAGCAGGCTCTTGGTCGCAGACAGGCGCATCTGCTCGATGTGCTCGTTGATCGAGGAATCCTTCTCGATGAACAGGTCACGCGAGGGCACGTAGGCCTCAGGCTGGTAGTAGTCGTAATAGGAAACGAAATACTCCACCGCGTTCTCGGGAAAGAACTCGCGAAACTCGGCATACAGCTGCGCTGCCAAGGTCTTGTTCGGCGCCAGCACCAGAGCGGGCCGCCCCATGCGGGCAATCACGTTGGCCATGGTGTAGGTCTTGCCCGAACCGGTCACGCCCAGCAAGGTCTGATACATCAGGCCGTCTTCGATGCCCTCACACAGCTGGGCAATTGCCGTCGGCTGATCGCCCGCCGGCTGAAAAGGCTGGTGCAGGCGAAAGGGGCTGCCGGGGAAAGTGGCGACTGTTGGCGAGGTTGGGGTATCAGGCATGGTGTAAAATATTGTTTTTTCAGGGGCTGAGCCGTCAACTTGACTGCCAAACCAGCCGTTGATTATTACGGATTTCCCGCCCCGAAGCGATCTACTTTCGGGGTCTCTCACTGACCACTGGAGTACTCATGAGTTCGTCGATTTTTGCCGCTGTCGAAATGGCCCCGCGTGACCCGATTCTGGGCCTGAATGAAGCGTTCAACGCAGACACCCGCAGCACCAAGGTCAACCTTGGTGTAGGCGTCTACTTCACCGACGAAGGCAAAATTCCGCTGCTCGCCGCCGTAAAAGCTGCTGAAAAAACCCGCCTTGAGGCCGCTCCGGCGCGTGGTTACCAGCCCATCGAAGGTCTTGCCGCCTACAATACGGCCGTCGCCGCACTGCTTTTCGGCAAGGAATCGCCGCTGATCACCGAAGGTAAGACCATCACTGTCGAAGCCCTCGGCGGCACCGGCGCCCTCAAGGTCGGCGCCGATTACCTCAAGCGTCTGCTACCCGAAGCCAAGATCTACATCTCCGATCCGAGCTGGGAAAACCACCGCGCCCTGTTCGAGTCAGCTGGCTTCACGGTCGAGAACTATCCCTACTACGACGCAGCCACACGCGGCGTGAATTTCGCCGGCATGAAAGCCTGCCTGGCCAGCCTGCCGGCTGGCGCCATCATCGTGCTGCATGCTTGCTGCCACAACCCGACCGGCGCTGACCTGAGCGACGCACAGTGGGCCGAAGTAGTCGCCGTCTGCCAGGAACGCGGCCTTGTGCCCTTCCTCGACATGGCCTATCAGGGCTTTGCCGACGGCATCGATGCCGACGCAGTCGCCGTGCGCGCGTTCGCTGCATCGGGCCTGCAATTCTTCATCTCCAGCTCTTTCTCGAAGTCTTTCTCGCTGTACGGCGAACGCGTCGGTGCTTTGACCGTTGTCTGCTCCAGCAAGGAAGAGGCCGGCCGTGTGATGTCGCAGGTCAAGCGCGTCGTGCGCACCAACTACTCCAACCCGCCAACCCACGGCGGTGCCATCGTCGCGGCCGTACTGGCCTCACCGGAGCTGCGTCAGCAATGGGAAGACGAACTGGCCGGCATGCGTGTGCGCATTCGCGCCATGCGCACCAGCTTGGTCGAGAAACTGGCGGCGCGCAATGTGCCGCAGGACTTCAGCTTCGTCATCAAGCAGCGCGGTATGTTCAGCTACACCGGTTTGAGCGCCGATCAGGTCGAGCGCCTGAAAAGCGAATTTGGCATCTATGCCGTGTCGACGGGGCGTATCTGCCTGGCTGCGCTGAACACCAAGAACATCGACTATGTGGCCGATGCGATTGCGGCCGTACTGAAATAAGCCTGCTTCAACTGGAATGACAAAGGGCCCTCGCGAGGGCCCTTTGTTTTGCCTGCTACTGCGGTAAGCGTGAGCGAATATCCGCCACGTCCTGCCAGCTACGTCGCTCCGCCGTCCCGACAGCATAGGCCGCAGACGTTTCCTCGCTCTGCGCCAAAAAAGTCTCGATCAAACGCTCCAGCAAAAAATGCTGAGGCAACATGGGACCACAGAATAAGACCCGCTTGCCACGCTGAATGACAAGTGTCGGGAAATTTTCAACATCCAGTTCGTCCGCTACCTCTGCCTGCTCCTCAACATCAATCCATGCGAAGCCAACTTCCGGAAAGCGGATTTGTAAGGCATCAAAGCCATCGCGGTATTCACGGCAGGTGCCGCACCAGGCCGCACATAAACAAGCAACCAGAAACTCGGCTTCACAAACTTGGGTTGACACGTTCAACAGACCTCTGAATTGATCCGGGCAAGGCCCGGATCAGAGCAAACAACAAAAGTTAACGCGTCGACAAACTGGGGGCGTCCACCTTGCCAGACAAATCAAAGCGTCGTGAAACAAGCTCGCCACCGGGTAAAGCCATCGAACCATTCACGAAGCCACGTAAAGTTCCGTCTGGCAGTACCGTGAAGGCGCTTGATCCACGCAAAGCGCCTGAAGACAGACCCTGAAAATCAGCCTGTGCCGGCTCGCCCGTACGTCCGCTGAACTTGCCGCCCAGACTCTCAAAACGCACCATGCCACCGCCGACAACCCCAGAACCACTGCGGCGCATACCTTCGAGAATACCGAAGCGATCAATCGAGCCGTTCTTGAGCACATACGTACCTCCGCTGATGGTTACCGCTGAGGCCAAGCCGTCAAAGCTATCTGCCGAGGCGTTCAGCTTGAAACTCCCGCTTAGAAAGCCCTCAACCGTGCTGCGCGGGTACAGGCGGCTGATCACATCACGAGCACGCAAGCTCTGCATGTTCAGTTCGCCTTCCAGCAAAAACTTCCCGGCAGACACTACATGTAGTACCCCGTTGATGGAGCCGCCGTCACCGCTGGTGCCAATCTTGTCAATCAACAGATTGTCGTCGGAAATTTCCCCTTGTGCGACGACGCTGTCAAAGACGAAAGCCGGCAATACCGGCCACTTGAAGGTTCCTGTCTGCAACAGCACAGCCAGCTTGCCGCCTTCGCGTGGAGAAAGCTCCAGATTGATCCCCCCTTCTTGTTTGATGCGGATAACGCTGAGCGCACCATCTGCACCAAAGCGCATTTCCCCCGCCGGCAACACCAGAGGCGTTGTACCGAACAAAAGCTTGAGACTGGTGAACTCAAGCCGGGTAACCTTGTGAGTCGAGGGGCCGTCGATCACACCAAGGCGTGACAAAGAGCTCGGACGAGCAATCACCTCTCCGGTCTGCACACGAACGCGTGAAGTGCGGAACTGGGTGATCCAGTCGGCCCAGTCCGGCGTCACCCATGCGCGCTCCATTTCAATCGGCGTCGTGGTCTGTACCTTCACCTTGGTCAATTCGATGGCTACGCCGCCTTTGAAAGCGTAATCCTGGCTGGCGAACTCGACAGGCAAACCAAGCCAGGTCTCCTTCTCGGCCGCGGCACTGGCCGCTTGCGGCAGGATAGCCAGAACACTCAAGGCAGAAGCCAGATACAAAGAATGCAGAGTTTTGGATTTCACGGTTTTCTCCCGAAACGTGTTCTTATCGTAGGCGGCAATTTTGTCAGGGCGCCACACAAAAAGACAGCAAAAATTTAAGCAAAATTCTTGACACGATCAACGTCTATGTCTATCATTTGGCCTCTCAATTCCTCGATAGCTCAGTTGGTAGAGCGCCGGACTGTTAATCCGTAGGTCCCTGGTTCGAGCCCAGGTCGAGGAGCCAGAATTTGCGAGGCCCGCAGCGATGCGGGCCTTTTGCATTTCAGGCCCGGATAACTTGGCCGCAACCCCACGCATCTCGCCAAACAGGCTGCATTTTACCTGTAGGCAGCTGTGGCACCGCTCCCGCTCGGCACGCAGTAGCTGCCGTCAGCATGTGCAAACAATCACTCCGCGCAAAACACACGCTCGCCCAATATGTGGGTGGCCGCTACGCAGCGCTCGTCTCCCAGCAACATCAGGGCAAACAACTCCTCGGCGAGGCTTTCTGCGCAATCCAGACGAAAACGCAGTTCAGGAATCCGTCGTCCGTCCAGCACCACAAAATCGGCCTCTTTGCCGGCCGTAAAATTGCCCACAAATTGATCCAGCGCCAAAGCCTGGGCACCGCCCAGTGTGGCCAGATACCAAGCGCGCCAGGGTGATAAAGGCTGATGCTGCGCCTGGCTCACAGTATGCGCTGCTGCCATCGTGCGCAGCATGGACAGGCTGGTGCCAGCCCCAACGTCACTGGCCAAGCCCACCTGCACGCTGGCTTCGGCGGTCGCTGCGTAATGAAAGAAGCCGCTCCCCAGAAACAGGTTTGAGCTCGGGCAAAAAGCAATTGCTGCCGCACTCTGTGCCAGTCGCTGTTTTTCGTCCGGACTCAGATGAATGCCGTGCCCGTAAATCGCACCGCGTCCAAGCAAGCCATAGTGCTCGTACACATCAAGATAATCGCGCCGGCCGGGAAACAGCTCCCCTACCCATTCAAGTTCGCGCCAGTTTTCCGAGAGGTGTGACTGCAGATGCATGTCCGGCCGGGAGCGGAATAAATCGCCTGCCACCGCCAATTGCTCGGGCGAGGAGGTCGGGGCGAAGCGTGGACTCACGCTGTAAGCCAGGCGTCCCTTGCCGTGCCAGCGATTAATCAGGGCGCTGCTTTCACGCCAGGCGCTTTCGGGGGAGTCCCGCAAGGCCTGCGGGCAATGCCGATCCATAAGAACCTTGCCGCACAGCATGCGCAACTTGCGCCGCTCAGCTTCGAAAAAGAACGCATCCACCGAATGTGCATGTACCGTCGCAAACACTGACGCTGTCGTCGTGCCATGGGCCAGCAGCCGGTCAAGAAAGAAGCTTGCGGTGCTGGACGCCAGTGTCTCGTCTTCAAAGGCTATTTCGGCCGGGTAGGTATAGTTTTCCAGCCAGTCGAGCAGCTCTCTGCCGAAAGAGCCCATCACCTTCATCTGCGCATAATGGGTGTGCGTATCAACGAAGCCGGGCACGATCAGCTTGCCGGTGTAGTCACGGTAGCGAGCCGCGTCCCGGATCACTTCGGGCAAATTCTCCAGCACCTCCGCCCATGGCCCGCAGCGGCGCACCAGCCCGTCCTCGATCAGCAGCGCACCATCGGCAAAGTATTCCCAGGCAGCCGTATTGCACGCCTCGCCCGGATCGGCCAGAAAATGCAGGATACTTCCGCGCACCAGCATGGCAGTCGGCAACGGGTTCATTCCATTTCCTTCGGTTCATGCCTTCAGGGTCTGTGACATGTATTCAAAGCGTCGCGAGCGCGATCTGTTGAATATATGTCTCAGACCCTAACCCTAAGGCCCACGCCAATCATTCTGCCGGAAAGTGCGGGGAAGGCCTAGGCTGTTTCCATACAACACTATGAGCATGGCTGGCTTTGTGTGAAGCGCGAAAGCGGTGGGGCTCAGTCGATGACGTGCGAAGCCATACCATCGGCGAGTTTCGGCTCGAACCAGGTCGACTTTGGCGGCATTACCTGACCTGCGTCGGCGACTGACATCAGATCATTCATGGTGGTGGCACACATGGCGAAGGCGACGGCCATTTCGCCGGAATTCACGCGTTTTTCCAATTCTGGCAAACCACGAATGCCGCCGACGAAATCGATACGTTTGTCACGACGCAGATCGGCAATACCCAACACGGGTGTGAGGATGTGGGCGGTGAGCAGGCTTACGTCCAGGCGCTCCACCGGGTCCGCCGGAATCAGTTCGGGCTTTACATTCAACTTGTACCAGGCGCCTGCCAGATACATGCCAACTTCGCCGTGAGAGGCCGGTTTCACCGGGCTGGCTGAGGGCGTGACGGTGTAGTTGGCACTGATCTTTGCGATCAGTTCGTCTTTCGACAGACCATTCAGATCACACACAACGCGGTTGTAATCCATGATTTTCAGCGCGTGCGCGGGGAAGATCACCGACAGGAAGTAGTTGTAGCTCTCGTCGCCGGTGTGGTGCGGGTTGACGCCCCGCCGTGAGGCCGCCACGCGCGAGGCCGCTGCGCTGCGGTGATGGCCGTCGGCGATGTAGAGCGCGGGCAGGGCGTCGAAGCCGCTGGTAATTTGGGCGATGGTGGCCTCGTCGCGGATCACCCACAGGGTGTGGCGAATGCCATCGTCAGCGGTGGCGTCTGCATCGGGGATGCCCGTGATGGTGGTTGCGAGGACGGCATCAATCGAGGGGGCGTCCGGATAGGCGAGGAAGACCGGGCCGGTCTGGGCGCTCAGCGCCTCAATCTGGCGTACGCGGTCGTCTTCCTTGTCCGGACGCGTGAACTCGTGACGCTTGATGCGGTTCGTGTCGTAATCAGCGACTGAGGCGGCGGCGACGATGCCGGTCTGCACATGGTTGCCCATGATGATGCGATAGACGTAGTAGCAGGCGGTTTCATCCTGAACGATGACGCCGGCTTCAAGCATCTTGTGCAGATTTTCGGCGGCCTTGGCGTACACCGCCGGCGAGTAGGCGTCGGTGCCGGCCGGCAGGTCGATTTCGGGCTTGGAGATGTGCAGAAAGCTCCAGGGTTTGCCGGTAGCGCGCTCAATGGCTTCGCTTGAGGACAGCACGTCGTAGGGCGGGGCGATGATTTCAGCGGCGCGGCCAGCGGCCGGGCGCAGGGCTTTGAAGGGGGTGGTCAGATGCATGTCGGGAGCTTTCTCTGAAGGGAAGTGAAGGGTTCAGGCTTTGCGCTTGGCGATGATCTCGCGCAGTGAGGTGCGTGCATCGCGCAGCATCTGCGCGCTGGTATCCCAGCTGACGCAGGCGTCGGTGACCGAGCAGCCGTAGCGTAGTTCGGCGAGATTGGCCGGGATGGGCTGGCTGCCGGCTTCGATGAAGCTTTCGACCATCATGCCGACAATCGAACGGTTGCCGTCGCGGATCTGGCCGACGACATCTTTCATGACCAGCGGCTGCAATTCCGGTTTCTTCCAGGAATTGGCGTGCGAGCAATCGATGACGATATTGACCGGCAGTTTGGCCTTGTTCATCGCCTGTTCGGCCAGCGACACGGAAACTGTGTCGTAATTCGGGCGACCGCCACCACCACGCAGCACGACGTGGCTGTAGCGATTGCCGCGCGTGCGAACGATACAAGTCTCGCCCTGGTCATTGGTGCCCAGAAAGCTGTGCGGGTTCGACGCCGACAGGCAGCCGTTGACCGCAGCATCCAGCGAACCATCGGTGCCGTTCTTGAAGCCAACCGGGGTCGACAGGCCTGAGGCGATTTCGCGGTGAGTTTGCGATTCGGCCGTGCGCGCGCCAATCGCCGCCCAGCTCAGCAGGTCGCCGTAGTATTGCGGGGCAATCGGGTCGAGCGTTTCGGTGGCGGCAGGCAGGCCCAGTTCGGTCACGTCGAGCAGGAACTGGCGGCCGCGCAGCATGCCTTCCTCGATATGGAAGGAGTCATCCATGTGCGGATCATTGATGAAGCCCTTCCATCCGACGGTGGTGCGCGGTTTTTCGAAATACACGCGCATCACGACATACAGCGTATCGGCGACTTCATCGGCCAGTGTCTTCAGGCGGCGGGCGTAATCGAGGCCGGCGACCGGATCGTGAATCGAGCACGGACCGATGATGACCATCGGGCGTGGATCTTTGCGGTCAAGAATCGCCTTGATGGCGTTGCGACCGGCTTCGACCGTGGCGGCAGCTGCGTCAGAAAGCGGTACGCTGGCCTTGATGCTGGCGGGTGAGGGCATCGCATCGAAAGAGGCGACATTGAGATTTTCGGTAGACGCGTGAGTCATGGCGGTGGGCGTGCTTCAGAGCGAGAGGGGCTACAAACAACAAAGCCCGCATGCGCGGGCTAGGTTGATACAAACAACAGGTACAGCAGGTCGGAACCAGCCTTGGGGATCAGGTGCGGGCCGCGCCGCGCACAAAATCCTTACTTGAGCTTGGTTTCCTTATAAGCGACATGCTTGCGCACCACGGGGTCGTACTTGAGGAACTCAAGCTTGCCCGGGGTCGTGCGCTTGTTCTTGTTGGTGGTGTAGAAGTGACCGGTACCCGCTGAGGATTCCAGTTTGATTTTCTCGCGACCGCCTTTAGCCATTTTTAATCTCCGCTATTCTGTAGTGAGTCGTTGGCGCTTAGATCTTCTCGCCGCGAGCACGCAGCTCGGCCAGAACGACTTCAATGCCCTTCTTGTCGATGGTGCGCAGACCGGCGTTGGAAACGCGCAGGCTGACCCAACGATTTTGAGCTTCAATCCAGAAACGACGGTTCTGCAGATTCGGCAGGAAACGGCGTTTCGTACGGTTGTTGGCGTGGGAAACATTGTTCCCGACCATCGGGCCCTTGCCCGTTACTTGACAAACTCGAGACATGTCTGGCTCCGCTAGGTAGTTCTGTAAAGCCCGCGATTATAGCTGAAAACCTAGGGAGGACTCAAGCTGTGCTGGCAATCTGAGGGCGAGACTATAGCAGGCCTTTCTCCGCAAAGGAAATCGGCATTTGATTGCCAGCCACGATAAAGTGGTCCAGCACCTGTACATCCACCAGTGCCAGCGCCAGTTTCAGCGATTTTGTCAGGGCTTCATCGGCCCGGCTGGGTTCGCTGGTGCCCGATGGGTGGTTATGCGCCAGGATCACGGCCGCAGCGTTGTGGGCCAGGGCCAGCTTGACCACTTCGCGTGGGTAGACGCTCGTTTGGGTGAGGGTGCCGCGGAATAATTCCTTGGCTTCGATGAGGCGATTCTGTGCATCCAGCAGCAGAATCATGAAGACTTCGTGCGGCAGTCGGGCCATGTGCAGGCGCAGCCAGTCGCGTACCGCGCCGGGCGCGCTGAGCATGTCGCTCTCTTTCATGGTTTCGCTCAAGGCGCGTTTGGAGAGTTCCAGAATGGCTTGCAGCTGGGTGTATTTGGCTTCGCCCATGCCGTGCACGGCGCGAAACTCTGCCAGCGGTGCCGAGCACAGCCGGCCCAAGCTGCCAAACTGGGTGATCAGATCGCGCGCCAGATCTACGGCGCTTTTGCCGCGTACGCCCACGCGCAGGAAGATCGCCAGCAGTTCCGAGTCCGATAGCGCAGCAGCGCCTTTTGCCAGCAGACGCTCGCGCGGTCGTTCGTCTTCGGGCCAGTCAGTGATTGCCATGTCGCTTACGGATAGAATTGCGGAATTGATGGATTCTCACCTCTTAAGGCGCAGGAATGACTGAACTCTCGGGCAAGACCATCGTACTGGGCGTTTCCGGCGGCATCGCGGCCTATAAGGCGGCCGAGCTCACGCGTCTGCTGATCAAGGCCGGTGCGCGCGTGCATGTGGTGATGACGGAAAACGGCGCGCGTTTCGTGACGCCGACGACTTTTCAGGCGCTCTCGGGCAATCCGGTGTGGACCGATGCCTGGGATGATCGACGCCCCAATAACATGAGCCACATCGATCTGACGCGCGCGGCCGATGCCTTGCTGATCGCGCCGGCGACGGCCAATACCCTGGCTAAGATCGCGCATGGAATTGCCGATGACCTGCTGTCCACTTTGACCTTGGCGCGGGACTGTCCCTTGCTCGTGGCGCCAGCGATGAACAAGCAGATGTGGAGCAATCCGGCTACGCAGCGCAATGTCGCGCAGCTGCGCGCTGATGGCGTGAGCATCATCGGCCCGGATGCGGGCGAGCAGGCCTGCGGTGAAGTGGGTGAGGGGCGCATGAGCGAGCCAGAGGCGATTCGCGAGGCCTTGATCGCCTTCTTTCAGCCCAAGCCGCTGAGCGGCAAAACAGTGCTGATGACGGCCGGGCCGACTTACGAGCCGATTGATCCGGTGCGCGGCATCACCAATATTTCCTCCGGCAAGATGGGCTACGCTCTGGCGCGGGCCTTGGTGATGGCCGGCGCGAAGGTGCAGCTGGTCAGCGGCCCGGTGGCTTTGCCGACCCCGCAAGGGGTTGAACGGATTGATGTGCACACGGCGCGCGAGATGCATCGGGCGGTGATGCTGCGCGCAGCCAAGGCCGATGTGTTCGTCGGGGTGGCGGCGGTGGCGGATTATCGTTCCGTCGAAGTTGCTATCGACAAGATCAAGAAGGCTGGCGAAGGGCTGACCATTGAACTGACGCGCAACCCGGACATCCTCGCCGAGGTCGCCTCGCTGCCCGCTGCGCCTTTCTGCGTGGGTTTTGCGGCCGAGAGCCAGAATCTCGATGTCTATGCCAGCGGCAAACTTGCCGCCAAACGCCTCAAGCTGGTGGTTGGTAATCTGGTGCAGGATGGCATGGGCGGCGATACCAATCAGGTCGTGCTGTTCGATGCGGATGGCTCGCATCCCTTGCCACGCGCCAGCAAGACCGAAGTGGCCGCCGGCATCGTCGCGCATCTGGCGCGGATGCTGGATGCTGCGGCGAATGCCTGATCCTCATTTTTACTTCTCACTCATTAACCAGAAAACATGCACCAACTCGACATCAAGATTCTCGACGCCCGTCTCAAAGACAACCTGCCGCAATACGGTACCGCCGGTGCTGCCGGACTGGATCTGCGCGCCTGCATCAACGAGGCACTGACCATCCATCCGGGTGAGACTCACCTGATCCCGACGGGCATGGCCATGCATCTGGATGACCCGCGTCTGGCCGCGATGATCCTGCCGCGCTCCGGTCTGGGCCACAAACACGGCATCGTGATGGGTAATCTGGTCGGCCTGATCGATTCGGATTATCAGGGTCAGGTATTCGTGTCGACCTGGAATCGCAGCAAGGAAGCCTTCACCATCCAGCCCATGGATCGCATCGCGCAACTGGTGGTGGTGCCGGTGGTGCAGGTGGCGCTGAATGTGGTGGAAGACTTCGCCGCCAGCGAACGCGGTGCGGGCGGCTTTGGCAGTACCGGCCGGCAATAGGCTGAAGAGCCGCTCGCAGCCTTGATCTACAGGTGGCCTGCCTGAAGAAATCCGCTGGATGAGGGTCTGCAGGCAGGCGTGCTGAAGACCCTTGCTGCATGCGGCTGTAGCGCATGCCGGAATTGGCGCCACAAAAAAGCCCCGGGGAAACCGGGGCTTGGATCTGACAGGGCGCGGTGCCGACCGCGCCCTTTTCTTTGCTTACTGGATGCTGGCCAAGATTGCGTTCAGCGTGGCACTCGGGCGCATCGCGGCTGAGCACTTTTCGGGCGAGGGGTGGTAGTAGCCGCCAATGTCGACCGGCTTGCCCTGGGCGGCGATCAGTTCGCCTGCGATCTTCGCTTCGTCAGCACTCAGCTTCTCTGCGATGGGCTTGAACTTGGCCTGCAGTCCCGCGTCCGTGCTTTGGGCTGCCAGCGCCTGCGCCCAGTACAGCGCGAGGTAGAAGTGGCTGCCCCGGTTATCGGTCTGGCCGACCTTGCGTGCGGGTGATTTGTCGTTTTCCAGGAACATGGCGTTGGCAGCATCCAGCGCCTCAGCCAGCACGGCTGCATGCGTATTGCTGGTTTTGGCAGCAATATCCTCGATGGAAACCTGCAGGGCGAGGAATTCGCCGAGCGAGTCCCAGCGCAGGTAGCCCTCTTCCAGGAACTGTTGCACATGCTTCGGTGCCGAGCCACCCGCGCCCGTTTCGTACATGCCGCCGCCAGCCAGCAAGGGCACGATGGAGAGCATCTTGGCGCTGGTGCCAAGCTCAAGAATCGGGAACAGATCGGTGTTGTAGTCGCGCAGCACATTGCCGGTGACCGAAATCGTGTCCAGTCCCTGACGGATGCGCAGCAGCGAATACTTGCAGGCTTCGACGGGCGAGAGCACGCTGATTTCGAGACCGGCCGTGTCGTGATCCTTGAGGTAGCTGTTGACCTTGGCGGTGAGGGTGCGGTCGTAGGCGCGTGCTTCGTCCAGCCAGAAGATGGCCGGGGTGTGGGTGGCACGGGCGCGGGCGACAGCGAGCTTGACCCAGTCGCGCACGGCGATGTCCTTGGTCTGGCACATGCGCCAGATGTCACCGGCTTCGACCTTGTGCTCGGTGAGCACATTGCCATCCGCATCAATGACTTTCACCGCGCCGTCGGCGGGGATTTCGAAAGTCTTGTCGTGTGAGCCATACTCTTCAGCGGCTTGAGCCATCAGGCCGACGTTGGCAACGCTGCCCATGGTAGTGACGTTGTAGGCGCCAAATTGCTTGCAGTCGTTGATGACGGCCTGATACACGCCGGCGTAGCAGCGATCGGGAATCGTGAATTTGGTGTCCTGCAGTTTGCCGGCGGCATTCCACATGCAGCCTGATGTGCGGATGGACGCGGGCATCGAGGCGTCGACGATCACGTCGCTCGGCACATGCAGGTTAGTGATGCCCTTGTCGGAATCAACCATGGCAACCGGCACGGCCGCCTCGGCCGCGCGCAGATCCGCCTCGATGGCGGCCTTTTCAGTAGCGGGCAAGGACTGGATCTTGGCGTAAGCGTCGCCGATGCCGTTGCGGGTGTTGACGCCCAGCTTGGCGAAAGTGCTGGCGTACTTGGCGAACACGTCCTTGTAGAAGGCCGACACCGCGTAGCCGAACATGATTGGGTCGGAGACCTTCATCATCGTGGCCTTCAGGTGCAGCGAGAACAGCACGCCCTTGGCCTTGGCGTCGGCAATCTGCACTTCGTAGAAGGAGCGCAGGGCCCGGCTGCTCATGTAAGTGGTGGCGAGTAGCTCGTCCTGCTGCACCTTCACTTCCTTCAGGACGCGGGTATTGCCGGCGTGGTCGGTGAATTCGATCTTCACGCTGCCGGCTTTGCTGATCACGGCGGATTGCTCGTTGCCGAAGAAATCACCGTTGTGCATGTGCGCGACGTGGGACTTGGAGTCCGCACTCCAGGCACCCATCGAGTGCGGGTGCTTGCGGGCGTATTGTTTGACGGCCTTGGCGACACGGCGATCCGAGTTGCCTTCGCGCAGCACGGGATTTACTGCGCTGCCCAGCACTTTGGCATAGCGCGTCTTGATCTTCTGTTCCGCTTCGTTGCCGGGTGCGTCGACAAAATTCGGTACGGCGTAGCCCTGAGACTGCAATTCCTTGATGGCCGCCTTGAGCTGGGGGACCGAGGCGCTGACGTTAGGCAGCTTGATGATGTTGGCTTCCGGCGTCTTGGCGAGTTCGCCCAGTTCGGCCAGCGTGTCGGGGCATTGTTGTTCTGGCTTCAATGCTTCGGGGAAGTTCGACAGGATGCGTGCGGCAACTGAAATATCGCGGGTCTCGACGGCAATGCCTGCGGTCTGGGTGAAAGCCTGAACGATGGGCAGGAATGAATAGGTGGCCAGGGCCGGGGCTTCGTCAGTCAGGGTGTAGATGATCTTCGTGTTATCCATGATTTTCTTTTCGGGCTCTCTCGGGGGGCGGTTGATGCAGCACTAAAAGCACAAGTATATCAATCTGCACGAGGTTTCAGCGCATTGGCCCCGCCTCGCTGGAGCGCCTTGTATCAGACGCCGCGAGGCAGAAAGGGCTGTGGCTCGTCAATATTCAAGCGAGTTTTTGCCTGACTGGATAGTTTTCAGGTTTTTTTGGCAGCTTGTGCCTTGTCTGGCTGGATCGGCTTTCCCCTGGCGCGTAAAGCTTGGATAATCGAGTCATAAAATAAAATCAGCCCCCAGAACGGAGAGAAGCATGCAGAACTACGACGTCATCATTATTGGTTCCGGCCCCGGCGGCGAGGGCGCCGCCATGAAATGCGCCAAGGCCGGCAAGACGGTTGCCGTGATCGAATCCTATGCGCAGGTCGGCGGCGGCTGCACCCACTGGGGCACGATTCCGTCCAAGGCGCTGCGGCAGGTGATCTCGGGCCTGCGCGAAATGCGCGATAGCCCGCAGTTCCACGACTCCGTCGATCTGCAGGTCAGCTTCCCGTCCCTGCTGCGCACCGCTGAAAGCGTGATCCGCAAGCAGGTCAGCATGCGTCAGAATTTCTATGACCGGAACAACGTCCAGCTGATCCACGGCCGTGCCCGCTTTATCGACGCGAACACGCTGGAAGTAGCGCTCAACAACGGCGGTCAGGAAATCTGCAAGGCGGCCCAGATCATTCTGGCGACCGGTTCGCGCCCTTACCATCCGGCCGATGTCGATTTCACACACCGCCGCGTGCATGACAGCGACAGCATCCTGCGCCTGACCGAAACGCCCGAATCCATCACCATTTACGGTGCCGGCGTGATCGGCTGCGAATACGCCTCGATCTTTCGCAACCTCGGCTGCAAGGTCAATCTGATCAACACGCGGGATCGTTTGCTGTCCTTTCTCGACGACGAAATCGTCGATGCGCTGGCCTATCACCTGCGCGAACAGGGCGTGCTGATCCGCCATAACGAGGAAGCCGAACGCGTCGTCGTCGAGGAGGACGGCGTCGTGCTGCATCTCAAATCCAACAAGCGCATCAAGACCGATTACCTGCTGTGGGCCAATGGCCGTCAGGGCAATACCGACAACATGGGCCTGGAAGCGCTGGGCATCGTGCCGGACAAGCGTGGCGTGATCGCCATCAACGAAAATTACCAGACCGTCGTGCCGAACATCTACGCCGTGGGCGACGTCATCGGCTGGCCCAGTCTGGCCTCTGCCGCTTACGACCAAGGCCGCCATGCCGCCGCGCATCTGGTCGATGGCAAGAGTGGCGCCGAGCTGGCCCGCGACATTCCAACCGGCATCTACACCTTGCCGGAAATCAGTTCGCTCGGCCGCACCGAGCGCGAGTTGACTGAAGCGCGCGTGCCCTACGAAGTCGGCCACAGCCTGTTCCGCAGCCTGGCCCGCGCCCAGATCACCGGCCAGACCACCGGCATGCTCAAGATCCTGTTCCACCGCGAAACCCTTGAAGTGCTGGGCATCCACTGCTTCGGCGCGCAGGCCTCCGAGATCATCCACATTGGTCAGGCCATCATGCTGCAGCCCGCGCCGCACAACACCATCACGTATTTCGTGAACACCACCTTCAATTACCCGACCATGGCGGAGGCCTATCGCGTTGCGGCGCTGAATGGTTTGAACCGGATTTACTGATCCGGCGGTACTGAAAAGCCAAAGGGGAAGCGCATTGCGCTTCCCCTTTGGTTTTTCAGATGGTTCAGGATTCTAAAATATACCTGCCTGAAGAGCTGCTCGCAGCTTGCCTCTCAGGCATGCCTGCCTGCGCAGGCCCGGCTGGTAAGGGTCTTCAGGCGGGGATGTTTTGGATGCTCGCAGGGTGTGAAACGCGCAGCGTTGCGCACGATTTGGCTATCTGCGTGCGCAAAGAAAAGAATTTGCGCACCCTGCCAGTCTAAATACATCACATAGCTTTTAGGCGTTTTGTTCTGCCGAGTTGATAAGATCGAGAATTACCCTTGAACTGACAAAGTGTACAAGCGAGCTTTTGACTGTTCCGCGCAGAAGCATGCCTACAAACATAGGGAATAGAACTTCGTCTCGATCGATGAACTGTGATTGCATGATGAATACAGGGCTGCCACTAAGCATACCATTCCACACAACTCATAACGCATAAATCGCCTTCAGCTTCTCAGCCCCTCTGGCGAAGCTGCTGACTCGG
>NZ_JBEWZI010000035.1:0-23837 GCF_040566545.1 Uliginosibacterium flavum | reverse complement strand
TGCGACTTGCGACTTGCGACTTGCGACTTGCGACTTGCGACTTGCGACTTGCGACTTGCGACTTGCGACTTGCGACTAACGGAAATACGCCTTCGTATTCTCATGCACCGCCTCGCTCGCCAGCAGATCAACCACCGGCCACCAGGCCATTTCCTCATGCTGTGAATCGAAGGACAGCTCCACCTCTGCTTCAAGCTGCAGGCGATGGGCCAGCGCCAGATAGTGCGTGCTCACCCCCGGCTCGCCCGCAAAATTATCCTCATACAAATGCTCCCAGAAATTTACCCGCTGCCAACCCAGCACCGGCACCGCAGGGCCCATCTCAGCCAACACCACCCGCGCCAGCGCATCGGCCAGGCATTCGTCCTTGCGGATCCGCCCGCCCGGCGTAAACCAGAAACCTTGCGCCGGCTGATTCAAGCGCCGCCCCAGCAGCACGGCACCATCCGGGCGCGTCAGGATCAGATCCACGGCCGCCAAGGGCATCGCCCGCACCAAATCCAGAAATTCATCATTCGGCAAAAACATCTCGGAAACTCCAGTCTTCGTTACTCAAGCCCACCAGAAACGCCCCAAGACCCGCACCCAGCCCAGGCGCGGAGCTTGCAACTTACAACTCGCAACGCTCCGTAGGTCGAACTTCAGTCCAACGCCGACCTGGAGAAGTCGGAATGAAGTCCGACCTACGGCCCGACACAGGCTACGGCATTCCCGCAAAGAACCTGCGCGACCTGATCGGGGCTGCCATCAATCCAGCTTATACGCCAATCATAATTACTGTTGCATCAGCGTGACTTACAACACAAGAGCATCACCGGCTCTCCGCTAAAATCGGCCATCTGGTGAAAATGTCAGCAGACTTCAGACTTGCAAGGAATACATCATATGCAGCAACCCCTCTTTTCCCAATTCGTCCGCAAGGCGCTAGGCGCAGCCGCTCTCTCGTTCGCCGCCCTGTCGGCCCACGCTGCAGACCCGCTGGCCCTGAGCGGCTCGCTCAATTCGCTCATCGCCTCCGGCGTGAATGAAGGCAACACCTCGGCGCTCAGCTTCACCAATGGCGCGTATTCCGGCAGCGACCTGTTCCTGAGCCTCACCTTCCAGCTTGGCAGCAGCTTCACGCCCAACACCACCAGTGCAACCGGCCGCACCTATGAAGATTTCGTAGGCGTCTGGCTGGACTCCACCAACACAGGCAACCACACCACCGTCCCGAACTTCGGCTTCAAGGGCGCCGACGGTGCCGGTAACGACGCACTGATCCGCACAAGCACCACCGCGAGCGATACCGTACGCTTCACCAACAGCGCACTGACTGCAGGCCAGACCTTCACCATCCTGGTGCACCTGGCAAAGACCGGCGTATCCACCACCTACAACAAGATCGAAGGCTGGTTCAACCCGACTTCGGCCGATACTGCAGGCACCGCCGACATCACCCTCACCAAGAACACGGGCCTCAGCTCCATCAGCTACCTCGGCGTGCGCAGCAACCTTGACACGGCCGACACCGTCGCCCTCAGCAGCTTCAAGGTCGGCAGCTCTTTCGCCGCCGTATCGCCCGTGCCGGAAGCATCCGGCCTCGCCATGCTGCTGGCCGGCCTGGGCATGATGGGCTTCATCGCCCGCCGCCGCACCCGCATCTGAACGCACGCAGCTTCATCACGAAACGCCCGGCCCCGGCCGGGCGTTTGCGTTTCTGCCCCATGCGGAGAGCGCTTGAAACATGCCCTTGAAGAAAAGCTGGCGCGCCGCGCCGGAATAGGGCTGTTTTGACTTGCGCCTGCCAGCCACTGGATTCCGGATCAAGTCCGGAATGACGAAACCGGCGCAAGGTTTATGATTTGCGACTTGCGATATCCCCCTCGCCCGCTTGCGGGAGAGGGTGGCGCGCAGCGCCGGGAGAGGGCGCTTTTCGTAGCAACGGCCTCTGGCCGCGAAACCCTCGCGGCCAGAGGCCGCTCCTACAAAACCGCGCAGCGCCTGAAGCCCCCCCCCCAGCGGGCACCTTCAGCCACCCACCCCCAAGACCCAAGCCACACGCACTTTCCGGGCACACAGCCCGCAGACGCCCGCCCCATGCGGCTTTCGTGCCTCCCCCTTTGCAAAAGGGGGCGGAGGCGGGGTTTCGCAAGACACGTCTTGCGCCGCTGGAGCGGATCGGGTGTGCAAACCCGATCCTTCCTGAGGGGGAGCCCTCTGCCAAACCTGAACAAAACCCGAATCCTCCCTCACCCTCCTTTTGCAAAGGAGGGAATGTTCAGGCTCACGGCTCGCGACTTGCGATCTTCCCCTCGCCCGCTTACGGGGAGAGGGTGGCGCGCAGCGCCGGGAGAGGGCGGTTTTGACTTGCGGATCTTCGCCGTCATTCCGGACTGGATCCACTGCTGTCCGTAATAAATCTGCAGGTCGGCCGCAAGGGTAGTTAGAGCAATGGGTTGCGCGATATCCACGCCCACACGACTCGATTCGGGCACGTGCGGCTCGCGCGCGACAAAACAGCCTCCCCCTTTGCAAAAGGGGGATTGAGGGGGATTGGGTTTGTTGCCGCCAGTGAGGCTTCACGCGGGCTCCAGCCAATTCAAACCCAATCCTCCCTCGCCCTCCTTTTGCAAAGGAGGGAATGTTCGGGCCGCATTCTTGAGGTCGGGAATTTATTACGGACAACAGTGGGTCAGGCCCGGAATGACGATGCTGGGCGCGACTTGCGACTTTTACTCAGTCCTCAGTCCTCGTTACTCAGTCCTGCGCGAAGCGCCTACCTCCGCCCGATCCCGTAATACTCCAGGCCCGCAGCGCGCGGCAAATCGGTCGCGTACATATTGCGGCCGTCGATGATCACCGGGCTCTTCAATACAGCCTTGATGGCATCGAAATCGGGGCTGCGGAATTCCTTCCACTCGGTCACGATAACCAGCGCATCTGCGCCATCCAGCGCCTGCATCGGGCGCTCGGCGTAGCTCAGGCGGGGTTCATCGCCAAAAATCCGGCGCGTCTCGTCCATCGCCACCGGATCGTAGGCTGTCAGGGTGGCGCCGCGTTTGAACAACTCATCAATGATCACGCGGCTGGGGGCCTCGCGCATGTCGTCGGTGTTGGGCTTGAAGGCCAGGCCCCAGATCGCGAAGTGCTTGCCGGACAGATCAGCGCCGAAACGGGCGACGACCTTGTCGACTAGCACCATCTTCTGCGCGTCATTGGCGTCTTCAACGGCCTGCAGCACCTTCAGATGCTGGCCAGCGTCGGCGGCAGTCTTGATCAAGGCTTTGACGTCTTTGGGGAAACAGGAACCACCGTAGCCGCAGCCGGCGTACAGGAAGTGCCAGCCAATACGCGGATCAGAGCCAATGCCCTGACGCACCTGTTCGATGTCAGCGCCCATCTTCTCGGCAAGGATGGCCAATTCGTTCATGAAGCTGATACGCGTGGCGAGCATGGCGTTCGCCGCGTATTTGGTCAGCTCCGCGCTACGCACGTCCATGATCACGAGCTTTTCGTGATTACGCTGGAAGGGGGCGTAGAGCGCGCGCATGAGGTTGATGGCTTGATCATCCTCGGCGCCGACGACGATACGATCCGGGCGCAGGAAGTCTTCAACGGCAGCACCTTCCTTGAGGAACTCGGGATTGGAAACGACACTGTAAGGTACTTCTACACCGCGCTTGGCCAGCTCGTCAGCAATCGCGGCACGCACCTTGTCGGCGGTGCCGACCGGCACGGTGCTCTTGTCGATGACGACCTTGTAGTCAGTCATGGTGCGGCCGATGTTGCGGGCAGCCGCCAGCACATACTTCAAGTCAGCCGAGCCGTCTTCATCCGGCGGTGTGCCGACGGCAATGAACTGGATCGTGCCGTGACGCACAGCGTCTTCGATGTTGGTCGTAAAGCGCAAACGGCCAGCGGCCACATTGCGTGCCACGACCTGATCGAGCCCCGGCTCGTGAATCGGAATGCCGCCATCTTTGAGGATGCGGATCTTCTCGGCATCCAGATCCAGGCACAGCACATCATTACCTACTTCAGCCAGGCACGCGCCTGACACCAGACCTACATAACCAGTGCCGACTACGGTGATTTTCATTTCTCAAGACCTATCCAGATTGCAATCTACAAGCAACTCAAGTTTGAAACGTAGGTGCTGACTTCAGTCGCACTCCACGCGTCAATGGCCGGATGAATCCGGCCCTACATGGCACGGCTTCACGGCCAGAGGCCGCGCCCACAAAAACCGCGCAGCGCAAACCTCACTCAGTCCTCAGTCCTCGTTACTCAGTCCTGCGCGAAGCGCCTTTACTCAATCCTCAGAACTCAGCACTCCGCCGTAGGCGGCAGTCCCCAGCACTCAATCCTGCGCGAAGCGCCTGAAAACCCGCACCCAGCGGACCTCTTCGGCCAACCACCCCCAATACCAAATCCACAAGAGCCTCACCGAGCACACACCCCGAAGAAGCCCACCCCATGCGGCTCTTGCGCCTCCCCCTTTGCAAAATGGGGCGGAGGCGGGGTTTCGCAAGACACGTCTTGCGCCGCTGGAGCGGATCGGGTGTGCAAACCCGATCCTTCCTGAGGGGGAGCCCTCTGCCAAACCTGAACAAAACCCGAATCCTCCCTCGCCCTCCTTTTGCAAAGGAGGGAATGTTCAGGCTCTGACTTACGACTTGCGTTCCGGCTTCCGGATCCAGTCCGGAATGACGTAGTCCGGAATGACGATGCGACTTTTACTCAGTCCTCAGCACTCAGAACTCCGCACTCCGCCGTAGGCGGCAGTCCTCAGTCCTCGTTACTCAGTACTGCGCGAAGCGCCCAATTGCCGCACAGCCCCAATCACAAACAGCGTATTCGTCACCAGATAGCGCTTCCACAGCCGCCCCGGTTCGCTGCACAGCCGGTGCAGCCACTCCAGACCGTTACGCTGCATCCACAACGGCGCGCGCTGGATCGTGCCGGCGTGGTAATCGAAGGCCGCGCCCACGCCGATCATCACCGCGTGAATGCGTCCGCGATGCGCCGCCATCCAGGCCTCCTGCTTCGGGCAACCCAGGCTCACCCACACCGTACCCGCGCCAGATGAATTTATTGCGTGTACGGCAGCCTCGTCCTCCTCCACCGTCAGCGCCCGGTAAGGCGGCGAATACGCCCCCGCAATCTTCAGCCCCGGAAACCTCTCGCCCAGCACGGCCTGCAGACGGCTCAGCGTTTCCGGCATGCCACCATACAGATAGATGGCCTCACCACGCAGCGCAGCCTGCTCGCAATACTTCCACATCAGATCCGGCCCGTTGATCCGCGCCTGCCCCGCATGCCCCAGTTTGCGCATCATCCAGGCCACCGGCGCGCCATCCGGCGTCACCATGTCCGCCTCGGCCAGCACCGTGCCGAATGCCGCGTCCTGCGACGCCGTCACCACCGAATGCGCATTCGTGATGCACACCACACGGCTTTCGCGGGCAGCAGCCCATGCGGTAATCCGCGCTAGCGCCAGCTCCCAGCTCAGCACATCGATAGGCGCCTTCAAGACTTGCTGGCGCACACGTGTTGTCAGTTGCTCAAACTCAGGCATGCATCGTTTCCATTCTTTTGGCCGCAATCGCTTCGCGATAAATCGCCATCAATTGCTCGTAATTTTTCTCTGCGGTGTAGTGCGCCTCATAGCGCACCCGCGCCGCCCGCCCCATCTCGCCCATCCGCTCCGGGTTTGCCATCGCCCAGCGCATTTTTCCGGCCAGATCCTCCGCGTTGCCAGGCTCAAACAGCAAGCCCGTCACGCCATCTTCAATCAGCTCGGCCAATGCGCCAATCCGGCTGGCGATCACCGGCAAACCACAACCGAAAGCCTCGACCAGCGTACGCGGAAAGTTCTCATACCAAATGCTCGGCAGCACCAATGCGGCGGCCTGGCTCATTTCAGTTCGCACCTGCTCGCCGGACAAACCGCCAAGGCACATCACGCCCGGCAAATCCGTCAGCAGATCAGCCTCCGGGCCGCTCCCAGCCACTCGCACAGCCACAGGATTCAGGCGACACGCCTCGGCCAGCGTCGCCACGCCCTTCTCTGCCGACAAACGCCCCACAAACAGAAAGCCGCTGCGCTCGCGCGACTCCGGTGCCTCGAAATCGACAAAATTCGGCTTGATAAGAATCCGCTCTGCCGGCAAGCCTCCCTCGATGAACTTGCTGCGGCAAAACTCATTCAACGCGATATAGCGTGTCACCTTGTGCTGCCAAGTTCCCAGCGCACGATGCGCCGTCAGCATCCCGGCCAGCGCAGCACTCTGCACTTTCGAACCGCGATAGCAGCCGCGCACGGCACCGCGCCAAGGCACATGCCCCAGGCAATCCTCGCAAACCTTGCCATCGCGCAGATACATGGCCTGCGGGCAATGCAGACGGAAATTGTGCAGCGTCTGCAGCACCGGCACGCCCGCCTTGTCCGCAGCCCAATACAAGGACGGCGAGATCAACGGAAAGGTGTTGTGCACATGAATCACATCGGGCCGAAAATCGGCCACCGCAGCCGCCAGATCCCGGCGGGTACGAGAAGACCAGAACATCTGCTGCAAAGCCGTCAGCCTGGGCAAGGCCTGCAAATCGTCGTTATGGCGAAAAAGCGTCTGCACCTCATGCCCGCGTGATCGCAGCAAGGCCAGCTCCGCCTCCACCACCGTATCCTCGCCGCCCTTCTGCTGATAGGCGTTGTGCACGAGCAGAATGCGCGGCAAAAACACTTCCTTCCTCATGACGGCCTTGCCACAGAAAAAAGGAAACTGCTCAGGCGCTCAGCCGCCACGTCACTCTCGAAATCGCGCAAAAACCGCTCTCGCGCCAGCCTGCCGGCCTTCGCCAGGCGCCCTTCCTCATCAAACCACTCGATCAGGATTTCAGCCGCGCGCTGTGCCTCATCCAGGGGGATAAGCCGCCCTTCGACACCATCATCAAACACCTCACCGATGCCACCCACTGCTGGCGCAAAAACCGGCACGCCTCTGGACAAAGCCTCAACCAGCGTCAGGGGCAAATTCTCGATGCGTGCGGTATGCAGACACGCCCTGTGCTGCACAAACAATGCAGCCGCATTCCGCACGAAACCAAGAAAGCGAACCTGAGCGGCGACCCCAAGATCCTCAGCCCGACGCTCCAGCATGGCGCGGTCAGGCCCATCCCCGGCAATGGTCAAGGTCAGAGTTCGACCCATGCGCTGCGCCGCTGCCAGCACATCGAGTCCGAACACCTGATTTTTGCGCGGCTCCAGGCTGCCGACCAGAACCAGATCCGCCTCGGGTGTTGCGCTCACATCAGGCAGGCCAGGATCAGCAACAAAATTGGGCACAACCGTAAAGGGCACCCGCCCCAACGCAGGAATCCGGCCAAGCAGTTCTCTGCGCATGAAATCCGATACAAAAACAAGGCCGTCCAGATTTGGCAAGGCCTGCGCCTCAAAGGTCCGAATCGAATTCGCATAAGCGCCATCGTGCGCAATCATGCCCTTGCCGGCCCACTCATCGGCCTGCGAAACATTGAAGTGCACCACCAGCACCACCTTCTGCGCAGCATTCCGTCGCGCCCGCAGCGCCGCCGCTGCGGACAAAGGGCACTGCGCGTAAACCACACGCGCCACCCCATCAGCCAGTTTCGCCCGCAAAGCCCATTCCAGAAACAAAGCGTGCCAATAGCGATACCACCACACACTTGCCACACCGCTCACGCAATCGATCAGCCGCCGCATCCCGAACACCGGATACAAAAGCCAGGCAGGCACCGCGTAAGGTGTGATTAAACTCGCCGGCAAATCACGGCCTTGCAGCCAGACCAGAAAGGTCCGGAAGTGGGTCTGCACGCCCGTATCGCCCTCGGGGCGCATGATCGTCGCCACCACTACGTCAACCACTTCAGCACCCCTTGCGCATAACTCTCAACCATGGATTCAATCGAATAGCACTCAGCAGACGCCAATGCACCTTCACGCAACAACTGCAAACGGACGGGAGACTGCAACAAGCCCAGCAATTCATCGACCAGTGCCGATACTTCAGCCCGCACCATGACCCCATTCACGCCGTGCTCAAGGTATTCAATCTCCGGGCTATGCACCGGCAGATCCGTAGTCACCAATGGCAGGCCCGCACTGAACGCATCCAGAATCCCCAGCCCGACCAAACCCGGGTTCAACCAGATACTTGCCAATGACAGAAGCACGGCCTTATCCCGACCAAACTTCGGGCCTGCATAGCGCACCCAGGGCCGCGTCTCGGCATACGCCTGCATGGCAGGCGCCAGTGGCCCACCCCCGATCACAATGAATTTCACACCGGGCAGGCGGGCCTGCACCGCATCCATTGCCGGCAACATCAGATCCAGGCGCTTGTTCTCGTACAGGCTGCCGCAATACACCACGCAAGGTCCGGCAGCCTCCAGCCCCAGCGCCCGCCATGCCTCGGAACGCTCAGATTCAGAAACGGACGCCACCTGTTCACGCAACTCCCGCGTATCCACCGCATTGCCAATTGTCGTAATCCGTGTCGGATCAAAGCCCTGCTCCGCCACATAGGCGGCAGCACCTGCCGTATACGCAAACCACCAGTCGGCCCAATGCAAGGACCGCTGCTTGAAACGCTCCCCCCAGGCGGCGGAATCAGCCTGACGATCCCGGCCATGCCCCCAATAGGCCAGGCGTTTGATACCCAAGCCTTGTGCCGCCATCAACGCGTAATTCAGAAGGTGCTTGTTCGCATGCTCGACAATCACTGCATCCGCCTTCAACACAGGCTTTAGCGCCGGCATCCACAGCAGCTTGCCGCCCAGCATCCGCGATGGCAGTCGCCGCCCGAGCGGGGCAGGCAGGTCCACGTGGTCACCCCGCTTCGCCTCTTCAGCCCAGGGCTCTCCGTACGCCACCTCCAGCCCAACCCCTTCTTTGTGCAGGCGACTGGCCAGCCCGACAAAGAACGGCACCCGGTAGGCTTTCATGACTGGCTGAATTATCAGTAATTGACGCATTTTAACTTCAGTAAATGAATCTAAATTTATTTTTAAAGACCATCACAAATGATGAAAAAACATAGCAACAAACCACCACACAAAAAAACAAATACCAGCCAAATCCTAGGTATGGCTTTAAAAGAAACACAAACAAAGGGTGCGAAAAATAGAACACTGAAGAAAACAATGAAAAACCACGCCATGAAAAAGACACATATACATTCCTAACCCCATAAAATACGGACGGAGCCAGAACAAACCCTGACATGAAAATATCGAAATCCGAAACAACTCCGAAAAAACGCACCAAGCTCGACTCAAAAATCAGCAGCCCTACGCCAATCACGAGCGCTTTCCGACTGCTAAAAAATGACTCACCCCACCCGGAATAACCGAGCCACATCATCGGAAAAGCAAAAAACAAAAAATTTCGATAAAGCCAAACGCTGACATGTCCTTCACCAAACATGGAGAAATACTGAACAAAAACACCAACCAAAAACAATATCACACACAAAAAATTCACAGCCACCCGCTTAAATCCAGAGCAAAAACACACCAACCAGCCCGCAACAACATACGCAACGACATACCACAAGTGGTAATACCCTATGAATAACATTTTTGCTATATGAAAAAACTCTAGCCTCTTCCCAAAATCAGTATAAAAAGGGAAAAAGACGAAACTCCAAAACAGATAAAGCAACACCAATCGCTTAGACCACAGAAATAAATTAGTCGAACTCTTCATGAAATAGCCGCCAAGCACAAAAAAGCCTGGCACAGCAATCCTAAAAAAACCATTCCATGTTAAAAAATCAAGCCAATCAAGACTATAAAATGGCCTTGTATGAATACCGACAACCATTAAGGCCATCATCATTTTCAAAACATCAAGAGAGACATTTCGATTTTTCATGTAAATTTCAAATCCAAAAGTCTCACAAAACAACAATCATCTTGACGCACAATCGATCACTCGAGCGGGGTTTCCCACCGCCACAGCTCCTGTTGGTACGTCGCAAAAAACAACTGCTCCAGCGCCAATCACAGCGCCGTCTCCAATTCTGACTCCACCAAATATGACCGCATTGGGATAAATAACCACCCCATCTCCAATACAAGGAATCCCTGCTCCACGCCCATGCCTCTTGCTCCCAATCGTTACACACTGATGAATGTGAACATCCCGCCCAATCTCAACGGCCGAATTCACAACAATGCAGTAAGGATGTCCCATGTTCAAAGGATGCTTGAGTATTGGCAGTTCAACATGAAAGACCAGTCCGACAAGGCGCCGAAAAATTGCCGGAGTGCCGGGCGAAAACGCCCAATTGATCAATCGATTTGGCCAACAGCGCTTTTCTACCGAAACTGTGCTGATCATCTATGTCACCTCAGTGCCCAGCGAGATGCAGATATTGCTGATGCCAAGCCTGCACGAACGCATTGCGACCATAGTTTTGTGCGGTACTAGCCGCCGCACGCCCAATTGCCTCGCGCAATTGCGGCTGGGCCACGATCTCTGCAATCGCAGCAGCCACGCTGACCGGCGTGCGCTCGATCACCCAGGCGTTCTCGCCATGACGCGCATATTCTTCGAAACCATATAGCGGTGTCGCCACGGTCGGCACGCCCGCAGCAAGCGCCTGCAGCAACACCAGCGAGAAGATCTCGTAAGTGGAGGGAAAGACAAAGGCATCGGACGCCCACATATAGGGGCATACATCTTTCTGGAATCCGACGAAATGGCATTGCGCAGCCACCCCGGCGGCCTCCGCCCGCGCAGCGAACCCGGCAATCTCGGGCTTAGTCCCCCCGACAACCAGCACATGCACGGATGGATTCGCGAGCAGCGCCAGTGCGTCGATGATCAGCCCCAGCCCCTTGCGTTCGAAATCGCCCAATGCCGCAAAAGACAGAACTGTTGCCCCGGCTGGCAGCCCCTGGCTGGCACGAAAAGCCGCCGCATCAAAATCTGCAGGCCGAGCAAAACGCTCCAGATCAACCGGGTTTGCTATCTGCTCGACCTTGCCCGCCACAAAGGGATAAGTCGCCTCAAGTTCGCGCGCCAAGCCCCTCGATGGCGTGATGATCTTGCGCGCCTTGAGAAAGGCGCGCCGCTCCGCCCAGGCGTTATAGCGGTAGCTGCACCAACGCATCAGGCGATGCAGCCCGGTGGTCTTCTGCAGTTTCCACTGCCCAGCCAGATAGGCTCGATGGCAGAAATGCGGATAGCACACATCGGCCCCGATGAACTGTCCCTGGGTGGCCTGGATGGCCATTGGCGGACAACCCCGGTCCCGGATATGGCGGCGCAGCGCCCAAGGGCCCAGCACCTGAAAAACAATGTATTTCAGGAAACCCGGCTTTTTAGGAAGAGGAATATGCACCCAGCGCACGCGATCCGGCCGCTCATTATCGAAAGCGCCGGAAAAAACCGTAATGTCGTAACTATCCGCCAGGCCCATCACCTCGGCGTGTACGCAGCTGCCCGCGGGAGAGTTCCGGGTAACGTTGAGGTCGAAAACCGCCAGCCAGGGGCGTGCCACAGAATCAGACAGAGCCATGCAATCAGGCCTCCTCAGGATTTGTCGGGTGATAAGCCCGACACAAGGACCGGGCCGTGAGCGCCCAGTCGAAACGCCGGGCACGCTCGGCAAGCAAGCGGCGCTCGCTCTCGTCCAGTGGCACGAATTGTTCAATCGCAGAGGCCAGCGCCGTGACGTCTTCGGGCGGAACAATAGCCCCAGCGTGCGCAGCCACATACTCGCGGAAAGAGCCGACATCCGAAGCGATCACCGGCAGGCCGGTGGCCATCGCCATGAACAGCACACCACTCTGATCGATATGGCGATACGGCAGGGCCAGCGCATCGGCGGCAAAGAAAAAAGCGGGCACCTCATCGTCGGCAACATAGCCCTCTTCCCAATGAATCCGCGGCGAATGCGGACATCCGGCTATCAATTCATCCATTTGCCGGCGAAGGTCGGCATGCCGGCAACGCCCGGCAATATGCAGGTGCCACCCCGCCTCGGCAGGCAGCCGGCCGAAGGCCTCAATCAGAAGATCCGGCCCCTTGTAAAGCCCAAGATTGCCAAAAAAGAGCAACAGGCGATCTGTCGGGCCAAGACCGAGGCGCGCCCTGATTCGATCCCGAGCCACGGCATCGAAGTCGGGAAAGCGTGCAATGCCGTGTTCGAGTACGCGCACCCGCTTGCCATCCAGCGCAAAAAGTTCGGCCAGGCGCTGGCGCGTTCGCTCGGTATGCACGACCAGTTCATGCGGCAAGGCATACAAGCAGCGGTGAACGGCATGATTGAAACGGGTGTGCTTCTCGTGGGGCATGACATTGTGGACAGTCAACCACACGCGGCGCGCCACCACTCGCGTCACCAGCATTTCGGCCAGAAACAGCAAAGGCCTATTGGTCGTAAATTGCCCGATCAGATGCACCGCTGCGTGCGGTGTCGTCAGCAACAAATACTGGTAGGAAAAAAAGTATCGGACCAGGTTCCAGACCTTCTGAAATCGACTGCGCTGCGGGTCATGACAGCCCCGCAGGTTCAAGGCTCGAATCGAAGGGTCCAGGCGCTCATACAGGGTTGAATCCGAGCCCACGAGCACGACATTCAGGCCGTTCCGGGCCAAGCCGTTTGCGATACCCGCCTCGTATTCGGCCTGAAATCCGTGCGAGAGCAAAATGACCGTATCGGCGGCAACAGACTGTCGGCTCATGGCTGCGGCAAACTCCGCGCAGCGTCCGCGGACTCCAGCACCACAGGCATTATGCCAATCGCCACCCGGGTGGCGCGCACTTCAAGCACCTTGCCATCCAGGGCACTGACCTGCACTGGCACCGGGCTGGTCCACTGCTCTACCTCGTCACGCCCGCTCCAGACGACCATGAAGTCTCGCCCTGCGGCCGAAGTCAGGCGACAACGACTCGGGCCTGTCTTGTCGATCTGGCATTCATGCAAACGAGCGCCTTCCAGCAAAGGAACAAGTTGTGTATAGGCGATCCCGACAGGATTCGGGGTGGCAAAATCTGCGTAGGTCATTGCCATCCGCCCGTCATCCCATGCATACCAGTGAAACCGTTCGACACCCAAAGCCCGCACGATCAGCATCGCTCGCACCAGGTAGGCGGCAACCCGCTCAGGTTCGTGTGCGGTGTGCGACGTACTCCCGAAATTCGGCTCACGTGAGCGCACTTCGTAGCCACTTTCGGTGTTCCACAAGGGCAGGTTCGCAAACCCGGCCTTGCGAACCTGATCCTGCAAGGCCTGCACATGCGGAATCATCAGCTCGGGCCGATGCTCACCCGTGTAGAGGTGAAAATTGAATGCGTCGAAATGAACGCCTTTACTGGCCTGCAGAAATCTGACAACGAAATCCTTGCGTGGGTCGAGCAGGCCTGCGCCGGAAGGTGCAATGATTTTGGCCTGTGGGTCTGCACGCCGGATCTCCTCCGAAAATACGCGCGCAAGCTTTGCCAGATCAGCTTCATCACCATCGAAGAAATTGGGGATATTCGCTTCATTCCAAAGCTCGTAGGCGGCGATGCGCCCCTTGTAGCGATTCGCCACAGTTCGCACGAATCGGCGCCAAAGCTCGATATCCGCAGGCGGACTGGCCTTACCCGGACCATAAGCGGATGCCTGCTTCGGCTTGCTGCTGGCCCATTGGGGGGTCAGCGCCAGTGGCAACACGACTTCAAGTTTGAATCGCTCTGCCATCAGGATGTAGCGATCGAGACGCGCAAAATCAAACTGCCCGGGCGTGCGCTCGATATCAGCCCAGCTGATACCTGAATCCCACAAACGCCAGGAACCGAATTTGACCGCAGGCCAACGAATGGCCTCTGCACGATGCATATGCAGACCGAAATACTGCCGGCTAAAAAGGGCTGCCCCGCCATCTGCTTCAAGCGGTGGGCGTAGTACCGTGGTCTGCCCCCACGTAACCAGCGGCCATGCCGCGAAAAGCGCCAGACATGCGGCGATCACAGTCAGCGTCGTTTTACCGGCTTTCATTGCATGCTCCCAATTCCCTTGCGATAAATCCCCGGACTGCGGAGCAAAGCCCCTGCTATCTCGGAAACGTCCAGCCAGTGACCGCGCCGTGCATGCTGCGCACACTGCATCAACAGATAGGCGCAGGCGTACAAATACGTCTGTGGAAAATGACGGGCGATGAAAAACAGGCGATTGCGGTAGAGGTAGCGCAGCGAGGTACGTGATGCAGTCTTGCGACTGGAGCCACCAACCTTGTGAAAGACGTGGCTATCGGGAGCGTAACCCAGTCGATAGTGCCCCTTGGCACGCACAGCCCAGTCAATCTCCTCAAAATAGAGAAAATAGTCTTCACACATCAGGCCGACAGTGTCGATAAAAGCCCGTGTAACCAGCATCGAAGCGCCAACAACATAATCCATCTCGGCCTCGACCTGATCAATGCCCGGCAAAGACGTTCCAAGCCGCAGCCCTGCCCCGATATGACGTGCAACGCCCGTCCGTGAATTGAAGCTTGCGCCACCCAAAGCTTGAATTTCCTGCGGCCGCCAGTAATAGATCAGGCTTGAGCCCAGCATGCCAAGACGGGTATCCGACTCGGCGCGATTGACAAGTTTATCCAGCGCATCCGGCTGTACGACCGTATCGGTATTGAGCAGCCAGAAGTACTCTGTACCGGCCTGTTTTGCGCGGGTTATTCCAAGATTATTGCCGCCCGCAAATCCACGATTTGCGGAAGACTGAACAATCAAGATTCTGGGCAGGGACAGCAAGATGGCATCTTCGTCACCCACAATTGCCCATTCAAGATCGGCAGGGGCACAAACCGGAATGCTGACGCCAACGACGGGCTGCTGGATCGGCGTCTGGATCTCACCACGGCACCAAGCCGCTATTTTATCGGCGGAGCCGTCAGAGGATGCGTTATCCACCACGATGACTGGCACTGGCGGCTCCAGCATCAGCAAGGAGCCCAAGCATTCAAGCGTATCTCGCCAGCCGTTCCAGTTGACGAGAATGATGGCGGCACTGGCCTTCATGCCGCCCCTCCAACCGGTGCGGTGGCGTGCTCACGAAGATAGAACAGGACCAATACCGACATGGTGCAGAACACCACAATCCCTTGCGCGGTGATCCATTCCGGCTGTGTGTAACTGGTAATGGCCGGCACCACAAAAGTTCCGGCGGCGGCGCAAAAAACGGGGCGATCTGCGGACTTGATTCGCTTGCGCAGGCGCACAAGCATTGCCCCGAAAACGAACACCATCAGCACTTGAAACAGCACAGCGTGCACGCCCATTTTCACCATGTAGCCCACATAGGCGTTGTGAATATAGCGGGTCTCGTTTTCAAAGCCCCCGGCCAATGTCCCACGGTCCTTGTAGTGCCCTCCAAGACCAACTCCAGTCAGAGGTTTGCGCGCCAGCACAGCGAAAGCCTGCCTGTTTTCAAGTGCTCGCCAGCCATAGGAGCCGCCTTGCTCAATTTCAGTCTTAACCCCAAGAGCCCGATCAACGATAGCCAACGCAGTGCGTGGCTTCACCACGCTCAATCCGGCCAGAGCAACAACAACGATCAGGCTGCCGGCAAATATCGCGGAAAAGAATCCCCGCGCTCCGCGATTCAACCAGCTTGCAAAGAGAAGCCCTACTACGGCAGCAAGCCAAACGCCACGCCCAAATGACACTGCAATCCCAGCGGCCGCAATGGCAGCTACCGCAAGATTGCCCAAGCTTTGTCGCGGAACAAAATCCATCCAGCGCATTACCGCCCAGATCAAACCAAAAACCATCAAATAAATACCCCCGCCAGCAATGGAACGGGTGACGTCGCTGTTGCGTACGTCCAGCATTTCAAGCCGACTTGAGAGAATACTCACTCCAGTAAATGACTGGATGACGGCATACATTGCAACAATCAGACCGACACTGATGGCAAGTACGACCAGCCAATGGTGTTCACGCCGCGTACGGATAAGCAAACACAGAATTGGCAAGCTCAGCCAGCAAACAAAACCACGCAGTTCGGTCAGCAAATTCGGGTTCGGTGCATAAAACTTCACGTACAACACCGACATCGACAAACAAAAAACGAGATACAACAGCGGCACGCGAAATTGCCCCAAGGGCTTCCAGAATGGTTCGCTCCGCCACAAGGCGTCGAACCAGAGATGCACGAACAACAGGATCAAGAGTAATTCGTAGACGCGAAAGCTCCCCAAGCCTGGGATAAAACGTGCAGGTATCGCTTCAAATACCAATGAAAAAAATAGAAACATGCTCGCCAAAGGCCAGCGAAGCGTCACGATCAGAACAATAGGCCCCAGCCCAACGCCAATCATTAGCCACCACGGCATAACGCCAGCGGCCATACCAAAAAACACGCTCAGGCCGATTACAAGCAGCCCGCCCACGGCAATGGTAAAGAGTGCCGACCAGCCACGGCTTTGACCTGCCCGAAACCGACGATTAACAAAATCATTGATTGATTCGATTATTTCCCGCATGCGAACTTCCTCAAGATCTTACGCAACAGAATATTATGAATGAATTCGCGCTCAGCAGAACTCAATATGAAATTCCACATGCAGAAAACGAATATCAAGATCGAAACGCTTCCAAGCACAAAAAGATGAAGCGTCGGGAGGTGAATGAACAGGGATGCAACGAGCACAGCCGCCGCCACCCCAATGCTGATCATGTGGCGAAACGGCACGCTATCCGGAGATATTCTGCGCAGCACAATCCAGTGGAGTGCGACCAAATCCAGAGTGGTGCGGGTGGCCCACGCCGCAGCGGTGCCGAGAACGCCCCACTCCGAAGTGCAGACATAGATCAATACCAGGTACACAGGCATTTCAACGAGATGCAGCGCGGCCATCCATTTTGGATCACCACGGCTATGGATCAGCATGGCAGGCACTTGGGCCATGCAATTGAAAAACAAGCCAATCGCCAGAATCTGCATCGCCGGCGCTGCGTGCGTTGCAAACTCGGCCCCCATCCAGATGTTGAATATTGGTTTGGCAAAAAGGCTGGCAATAAACAGAATCGGCCAGACAAGCAATAACATTGCTTTGATCGCGTAGCGATAATTTTCCTGCACCTCGTCTGCCTGCTGAAGCCCGGCAAAAACAGGGAACAATGCACCCGTCAGGCTGTAAGCGACAATAAGGACTTTTGAAATCGTATCAAACGCCGTCGCATACATGCCGATCATGCCGACGCTGACAAGGCCTGCAATCAACAAGCGATCCAGGCTACCCATCAGGGGGCTGATGATGTTGGATACGGTCATCCACCCGCCCAGAGTCAGCATTGGTTTAAGGCGGGCAATTGAAGGCAGCTCAAAATGAAGCGCCGCTGCATCACATTTCTGGCATGCCCAGCGATGGGCAAAATTGGCTATCAATCGGGTAATGAGTACAGAGGCCACGATGGATACAAGACTTGGGCTAAATGCGGTGGCAATCAATGGCGCGGCATAGGTGAAGATGCCCATAACGGCGCGTACCAGATTAAGCACCGCGAATTTGCGATGAGCCTCCAGGTAACCCCGATAGCCTGACGTCAACATGACCAACGGCACAGACGCCGATAACAATTGAAGTGCGTGAAGCGCTTCCTGATGCATTTCTGCAGGGACAGATAGGGCTCCCAGTATCTGCTTCGACAAAAGCAGCATGCCTAAACCAAGCACCAGGCCCATTCCAAAAAGGAAACTCAGTGCCGCCCGAGCGTTGCGCTCGGCACCTTCAATATCATTGGCCCCCAGCCGCTCAGCGACAACGCGTGTCATTGCGCGGCCAACACCAAAATCAAAAATCCCGACGTAACCGACCAGCACCCACACAAGCGTAAGAAAGCCGTAACGATCCATACCCAAGCGCTGAACCAGCAATGGGATTGCAATAATTGCAACAAGGATCGGGAGCACTTGCCCCAGGATATTCCAGAGGGTGTGTTTGCCGATTGCACTAGCGCTCATTCAGTCTTCCCACTCTGCTGTGCAGCGAATTCCCTTGGGCACTCACTTCAAGTAAGCCTCAAACGCCTGGCGCACACCCTGCTCCAGTTCGACCTTGGCTTGCCAGCCCAGCTTATTGAGGCGGGAACTATCCATCAGCTTGCGCGGGCTGCCATCTGGTTTGGTGGGGTCAAACTCGATCTTGCCGGTGTAACCGACCACCTTGGCGACCTTTTCGGCCATTTCGCGGATGGTGACGTCGGTGCCGTAGCCCACATTGATGTGGCTGAGCATGGGGCTGGTGTGCTGGTCGTAAATGGTCTTGTCGAGATTCATGACGTGGATGCTGGCGGCGGCCATATCGTCGACGTACAGAAATTCGCGGTAGGGGGTGCCGGTGCCCCAGAGCAGTACGCTGTCGCGCGGGCTGAGCATGGCGCCTTCAAAACTTAGCGCGTCGCCCACCTGGCCCATGTCGAGGGAGGGGACGGAGAAACCGATCATTTCGCGAATGTCGGCGGGGATTTCGCCGTATTTCTTTTCGTTGGCGATGATGCCGGCGATGTCGCCATCCATCGCCATTTTGGCGAGGTGGAATTTGCGGATCATGGCGGGCAGGACGTGGCTATTGGCGAGGTGGTAGTTGTCGCCGGGGCCGTAGAGGTTGGTGGGCATTACGCTGCGGTAGTCGGTGCCGTATTGGCGATTGAAGCTTTCACAGAGTTTGATGCCGGCAATTTTTGCGATGGCGTAGGGCTCGTTGGTGGGCTCAAGCTGGCCCGTGAGCAAGGCTTCTTCGCTCATGGGTTGCGCGGCGTGCTTGGGGTAGATACAGCTGGAGCCGAGGAACAGGAGCTTGTTGATACCGGCGCGCCAGGCTTCGTAAACGATGCTGGTTTCGATCATCAGGTTGGAATAGATGAACTCAGCGGGGTAGGCGTTGTTGGCATAGATGCCGCCAACCTTGGCTGCGGCGAGGTAGATCTGGTCGATCTGCTCGAACTGGAGCAGATGGCGCACGGCAGACTGGTCGGTGAGATCGAGTTGTTTGTGCGTTTTGGTGATGATGTTTTCGCGCGGGGTGCCGGAGGCGAGCAGCTGGCGAACGATGGCGGAGCCGACCATGCCGTTGTGGCCGGCTACGTAGATTTTGGCGTCTTTTTTCATTTGCTTTGCTTTCGTTTGGTTTTTGCGGCTGAAGCCGCTTGTACAGATTGTTGCTTTTACCCCCCCCAGCCCCCCTTGTCAGGGGGGAGCTCGGGTGGCCCGATTTGTTGAATTCTGTTTGCGTTGTGCTGCTAAAAGCGCCCTCTGCCCTCTGCCCTCTGCCCTCTGCCGCCCGCGGCGGAGGACTGAGTGCTGAGTACTGAGGACTGAGTAAAACCGCCCTCTCCCGGCGCTACGCGCCACCCTCTCCCCAAATGGGCGAGGGGTAAAGCTTCGCTGCGGCGCGGGGGTTTTCGTAGGTCGGACTTCAGTCCGACACGCCCCGTTGCCACACTGGCATCGGGCTGAAGCCCGACCTACAAATTCAAACCCGCCCTCTCCCGGCGAGGGGTAAAGCTCGCGGCCGGAGGCCGCTCCTACAAAACCACGCCCGTCCTTAGCCCGTCATTCCGGACTCGATCCGGAATCCAGCGCCTTTCGCCACCCATCTTCTGGATTCCCGCCTTCGCGGGAATGACGGTGTTGGGTGGCTTGTTACTGCTGCGGCCGTGAGGCCGGTCTTGCAGTTTTACGCCCTCACGCTTCGCTACAACAGGCTTGGCTGGCAACTCATGCACCAAACCAAACCAATCCACCCTCGCCCTCCTTTTGCAAAGGAGGGGATGTTCGGGCGCCTTCGCCACGTCATTCCGGAATAGCAGCTCTCGAAGAGCCACATCCAATAATGCTCTACAGGCATGCTATCCGCAGATGATTGCCTGTATTGATTCTATAGCCATACATGCTTAAGAGTGTTTATACATGCGGATCTTCAGGCATAGGCTGTTATTACTGCGGCTGTGAGGCCGGTCTTACAAATTCAAACCCTCTGCTCCGCCGTCATTCCCGACTTGATCGGGAATCCAGCGCCTTTCGCCACCCGTCTTCTGGATTCCCGCCTTCGCGGGAATGACGGTGTTGGGTGGCTTGTTACTGCTGCGGCCGCGAGGCCGGTGTTGCGATTTTCAACGCTCGGTACTGACAGATACGTCGAAACCGTGTTTCTTGAGAAGCGCATGGCGGCGGGCGGATTCGAGGTCGGCTGCGACCATTTCTTCGCACATTTCCTGCACGGTGATTTCCGGGGTCCAGCCAAGGACGGCTTTGGCTTTACTAGGATCACCCAGAAGTGTTTCAACTTCGGCGGGGCGGAAATAGCGCGGATCGATGCGGACGACAACATCACCGACGTTCAGGGCCGGGGCGTTATCGCCTTCGATGGCGTCGACAATCCCGATTTCATCTACGCCGCAGCCTTCAAAGCGCAGCTTGATGCCCAGGTGCTCGGCGGACCATGTGATGAACTGGCGCACGCTGTATTGGACGCCGGTGGCGATGACGAAGTCGTCGGCTTTGTCTTGCTGCAGCATCATCCATTGCATGCGCACGTAGTCTTTGGCGTGGCCCCAGTCGCGGAGCGAATCGATGTTGCCCATGAACAGGCATTTTTCGAGGCCTTGGGCGATGTTGGCGAGGCCGCGGGTGATTTTGCGGGTAACAAAGGTTTCGCCACGGCGCGGGGATTCGTGATTGAAGAGGATGCCATTGCAGGCGTACATGCCGTAGGCCTCGCGATAATTCACGGTGATCCAGTAGGCGTACATCTTGGCGACGGCGTAGGGGCTGCGCGGGTGGAAGGGGGTGGTTTCCTTCTGGGGGATTTCCTGTACCAGGCCATACAGCTCGGAGGTGGAGGCTTGGTAGAAACGGGTCTTCTTTTCGAGGCCGAGGAAGCGAATGGCTTCGAGCAGGCGCAAGGTGCCCATGCCGTCTACGTCGGCGGTGTATTCGGGAGCTTCGAAGCTGACGGCGACGTGCGACTGAGCGCCGAGGTTGTAGACCTCGTCCGGCTGCACTTGGCTGAGGATGCGGGTGAGGCAAGATGAATCCGACAGGTCACCGTAATGCAGTTTGAAGCGGGCGTTTTCGATGTGCGGATCTTCGTAGATGTGATCGACGCGCTGGGTGTTGAGCGAGGAGGCGCGGCGTTTGATGCCGTGCACTTCGTAGCCCTTTTCAAGCAGGAATTCGGCGAGGTAGGAGCCGTCCTGGCCGGTGACGCCGGTGATGAGTGCGACTTTTTTGGTCATGGCTATGTGGGCTTGATAGATCAATGGATGCCGGCAAAGCGCGGGCGGGTTTCTGGGGCGATATGCGCCACGATGGCGCTTAAAAATGCGTCTTGCAGGGCAAAGCCGGCGGCGGAATCCCGATTGATGGATGAGACGCGAAACAGCAGCCCATCCGGGATGTCACCGGCCAGGCTGTAGCGCATTTCGAGCAGCTTCTTGTCGGTGCCGCCGAGCGTGGCGTGTTCGCCAATCATGGTCCAGTAGGTGACGGGCTCGAAGCGCTGGCCGGCATAGGTTTCAAGGCGGCGTATGGGTATAAGGCCTTGCGGCAGACTTAGCACACCTTTGTTTCTTGATTTCAACTGAAAGCCCTGGGCGGGGTAGCAGATCTCGGGGTAGTGCAGTTGCATGCCGTCGCGCTGGTCTTCGCCATAGGCGATGGAGAGCATGACGTATTCGCCGGTGCGGCGGTTGATGTAGGTGCGTGAAAGGGTCTGGCTGTAGATCTTGTTAAGCGCTTCTGCTTGCTGGGGATTGACGACGCCGCCGTAGCTGCGGGTATCCATGACCCAGTCGCCAAACTCTTTGGGGATGCTGGTTTCGAGATCGAGCTTGCCCCATTGGTCGACAAGCTTGTGCGTGGGCACAAGCGCCCAGGCCGTGAGGGCGGCGGCGAGCATGAGGACGAAGGCGGCGATGGATTGGCGGATCAAGACTCCGGGACTGGGGACTGGGGACTGGGGACTGGAGTGCTTCGCGCCGAGTTGCTGTGCGTTCATGCCTGAGTCTCCTGAGTCGAGGCTTTGCCACCGCTGATCAGACGCAGCAGGGTGTCGGTGCCGATGATGAGGAGCAACGCGCTGATGAAGAGGACCATGCCGGCGAAGCTGTGTACGAAGCCCTGCCCTGCTTCGTCGCCAAAATAGTAGGTGACGAGGGTGAGGGTGATGACGCGGATGACATTGGCGAAGAAGCTGATGGGGATGATCAAAATGGCAAGCGTGACGTTGCGGAACAGGGAGCTGTGACGCACCAGATTGAGGTAGAGCAAGCCCATGGATTCAAGGGTGAAGAGGGTCTGCAGGCCGGCACAGGCGTCGGCGACGAGGAGCTGGTATTGGCCGATCTGGAGGATGACGCCAGTGCGGGCGATGGGGTAGCCGGCGTGGTAGAGCGCCCATTCGGTGACCCAGGAGACTGCGATTTTCATGGGCTGGGTGAGGGCGTCAACGATGGCGCCGGGCAGCGGGATCATGAAGAGCATGAAGAAGAGGCCGAACCACATGAGCTTGAGCTGAGCGGGGCCGCGCAGAAGGAGGACACAGCCGATGAGCATGCCGATGAGGGAGCCGACTTCGAAAATCAGGATGTCTTGCGAGCGGCCAAGGGCGTAGAGCAAGGCGCTGATGATGAGGATGGGCCAGGCGACGGCCGCCTTCGGCGTAGTGCTGAGTGCTGAGTGCTGAGTGCTGAGTGAAGTCGCCTGCGGCTCAGTGCTGAGTTCTGAGTTCTGAGTGCTGAGAGGGGCGGCGTTGGGGCGGAGGATCTGGGGCCATTGCTTCCAGAGGAGCCAGATGGAGACGGCGAGGACGATGGGACCGTGGGCCTGGGCTTCGGAGGCCCAGATGCCGTTGAGCAGGCCGTAGAAGGTGGGGATGTAGAGCGCACACAGGCCGGCCAACAGGATGAGCCAGGGGGTGTGTTCGGCGGTGAGGCGGAACCGGGGGCGAAGCGGGGGGCTGTCTTCGGCGATGGGGGTCATGGCGTTTTCAGTTCGGTGAGCGCTTCGCGCGGTGCTGAGTTCTGCCGCCTGCGGCGGAGTGCTGAGTGCTGAGTGCTGAGTGCTGAGTGCTGAGTTTATTCGGCGGAATTCGCTACGCTCGTCCGCCCTGCGTTTTTTTCGCCCTGTCATTCCGGAATGACGCCGCCCGGAATGACGGTATTGGGTGGTCTGTTACTGCTGCGGCCGTGAGGCCGGTCTTGCCCGCCTTCATCCGGCGCAATGCGCTTCGCTTCGATTGCACCCTACGTACTGCGTTCCCTTCGCCGTCATTCCCGACTTGATCGGGAATCCAGTGCCTTTTGCCTTTTGCCGTCATTCCGGGCTTGACCCGGAATCCAGCGCCTTTCGCCACCCGTCTTCTGGATTCCGGATCAAATCCGGAATGACAACCCTTGAAGAGCCTTATCCAGTCTTACTCGCCGAGGATGCCATCCGAAGAGGGCTGCCTGTATTGACTCTATGGCGAGGCATACTGAAGAGTGTTTATACATACGGATCTTCAGGCATTACTTGTTACTGCTGCGGCCGCGAGGCCGGTCTTGACTGCCTTCATCCGGCGCAATGCGCTTCGCTTCGATTGCGCCCTACGTACTGCGTTCCCTTCGCCGTCATTCCCGACTTGATCGGGAATCCAGCGCCTTTCGTCACCCGTCTTCTGGATTCCGGATCAAGTCCGGAATGACGGTATTGGGTAGTCTGTTACTGCTGCGGCCGCGAGGCCGGTCTTGCCAATTCAAACCCTCTGCTGCGGCCGCAAGGCCGGTCTTGCCCGCCTTCATCCGGCGCAATGCGCTTCGCTTCGATTGCGCCCTACGTACT
>NZ_JBEWZI010000034.1:0-25782 GCF_040566545.1 Uliginosibacterium flavum | reverse complement strand
AAGGTCTGTTGTTTCATCATGGGCCGAATTTTACCGAACTCAACCCTATGACGGAGACTTGTTCAGCGTAGCCTTAACGTCAGTGGCGGTCTTGAAGCCTTTCAGGTCGGGTTTGTCATCCAGATATTTCTCGTTATCGCGGTGGGCAATGATGTGGCTGGTGTAGGCCAGCGCGCCGTCTTTCAGATCGGAGGTGTACAGACAGAGAAACTGGGTTTCGCTGATCTGCTGGGCATAGCTGAAAAGCTGGTCGCCGTCCAGTTGGGTCTTGTTCCACGCACGGTTGAATTCCGTACCGGCGGTTTTGCACTCGATAATGAGCAGTGGCTTGCCGGAGTTGTCCTTGACCAGAATGTCGGCGCGCCCACCGCTGGCGCCGTGCCCGAGTTTCCACTTGGGTTCGAGTTCGATGTTTTCGGGCTTGTAGCCTTTCATCAACAGGCGATGCACACACTCCAGCACCACGAAATTCTCATTGGACGCGAGATTGCAGGTCGTGCGCTCATTGACCGTCAAGCCATCAGTTTCGGGATAGATGATTTCTCCCTTGGCAAGATTGACTTGGAGTTCAGCAGTGCCTGTGTTTGGGCGGCAACTGAAGACGTTCCCTTTTTTGTGGAAGCCCAGCAGAATGAGCAGTTCGGGAAGGTTTTCTTTGGTGATCATGTGATTGCGGCAGTGTGTTGCCGATCGGCAACACAGCCTTGCATTGTTGTGACGTAACCAAAAGTCTAACAGCAAGCGTAACTGGTTAAGCTGGTTGCGTAACTGAAAGTCTCGCCGCCTAGCGTTGCGGCATGAATCCAACCAAACAAGCTTTTGCCGAACGCCTGATTGCCGCGATGCAAGCCTTAGGGCTGGAACCTAAGCCAGCGGTGCTGGAGCGCGAGTTCAATCAGCGCTATTGGGGCAAGGCGATGACCTTGCACGGAGTACGTCGCTGGTTGCGCGGCGAAACCTTGCCTAGCCACGAGAAGTTGCTGGTACTTGCGGAATGGTTACGCGTACAGCCACAGGAGTTACGTGACGGGCCGGAAGTTGAGGCGCGCATCCGCAAGGCGAAAGCGCGTTGGGATGAAGGCGTGGGTTATACCGAACGTGAAGTTTTTGAAGCCTTTCTGAGCCTGCCTGCGCCGCAGAAGAAGATCGTTTGCGAAGTCATCCTCGCCTTCGCCAAGGCGCAGCAGCTGCAATAAAGCCACCACGATCCGTCGATTGCCAATGCTGGCTTGTCGCTGCGCTCCGAACCCACCCTACAAGCCATGCCCGCAGAGCCTCACCCAGCTTGCCTATGCGGCAAGGCGTGCTGAAGAGGTCCGCCCGGTGCGGCTTTGCGAGGCTTATGTCCTGAAGCCTCGCCTGATCAAGCGTGTGTGAGTGAGTCTTGCTTTCGTCTCGGTGCAGCAGGCGCGGGTCGATCTCGCGCAGGAAGGCTTCGACGCGTGCGCGGGTTTCTGCATCCTGACCGAAAAAGGCGCTGCGACGGAACTCCGGGTCGCTCCAGTATTGGCGCAGCAGCCCATTGACCCTGACGATGAATTGACGCCCCCAGTCGTTCTGCGGGGCAACGAAATACACCGGGATATAGCGTGGCATGCCTTCGATGGCGACATGCACCAGCGCGTCGCCCGGCGCCCGATAAACTTCGTGATACAGACGCTCTTCGCTGGGGAAGGCGATCGCCATGTCCAGACGGCCGAGCATCATCATGCGTACCAGACCTTCACCCACATCATCGGCGGCGGGGCGCTTGAGGATGCGTGGATGGCCTTTGAACGCGGCGAGTTGCTCGTCGACGGCACGGCCGTAGGAACGCCCGCTGCTGATGCCCAGCATGAGGCTGCTGTTCTGAATTGCTTCGCTGAGGCGCAGTTCACCGGCACTGTTGAGCCAGGGTTTGAGTTGCGCCAGCTTGCTGCGCGGCAGGATCAGGCGTGGCGGCAAGGTGATCAGAAAGGGCTCGGAGAAGAGCATGTAGGCTTCGCGCTCGGCGTTGCGCTGCAGGCCGCCACAGACCACATGTGCGCCGGCGCGTATGTCGGCCTGGGTGCGGGCGATGTTCGAAAGCTGTTGCCGATGCTGGTACTCGGGCAGTTTCTTAACTAGGAAGCCAACGTGTCCGTCCACAACGCCTTGCCCGGCGTTCGGTCCGTCGGTAATCCACATCGGTGGCAAATCGAATTGGCACCAGGCCAGCGGATCGGGTTCCGCCGCGAAAGCTGCCAACGGCAGGCTGATCAGTGCTATCAGGGTGGTTCTGAGCCAGCGTGTGAGGCGGGGGAGACGGAGCATGGTGCGTCCGGGAAAGAGGCTGAGGCATGAGCATAGGCCACAATTCGCCCGGATGATTTTGCGCTGCACTGTTGAACCACAAGCCGGGCGGCGGTGCATACCTTCCGGGTGGAAGGGCCCGCGGCCGGTGTCCGCTTTAAGCTGCGGCTTCCCGGCGCGCTGCGCTACCTGATCCCGAGGAAGTCATGGACCCCATGTACTACCAGCCTTCCGGCAAGCTGCCACTCAAGACTTTGCCCGCAGTCCTGCTAGCGGCGGCCTGCAGCATTCCATTCGGGTGGCTGTATGCCTGGCTGATCTGGCACATCCCGCTGGTCTATATCAATTTCCTGATCACCTTGGGCTTCGGCGGGATCATGGCGGTGCTGATGATGACGGCGCTGGATCACGGCCATTGCCGTAACCGCTGGTTTGCGAGCCTGGCCGGGCTCGGCGTGGGCATCGTCGGCGGGTATGCGCAGTGGGCTGCCTGGCTGGGCTTCGTGCTGGCCGACAGCGGTACGGCGCCGGGCTGGCTGTATTTTCTGAGTCATCCGGAGGAAGTCTGGGCGCTGGCCTGGCAGGTGAATGAGACTGGCGTGTGGTCTCTGCGCAATTCAAGCGAAGCCGTGTCGGGCGTGTGGCTGGATATCGTCTGGGGGATCGAAGCCGTGATCCTGCTCGGCCTGCCCCTGCTGGGTGCGCGCGTGCAGGTCAGCAAGCCTTTTTCGGAGCATGCCGGCAGCTGGTTCGAGAAGACCGAACTGAGTTCAAAATACACTTGGGTCGGCGACAGCCAGGCCTTTGTCAGCCAGCTGGAAAGCACACCGGCCCTGCTGCGCGAGATGCTGCAGCACGCCACCGAGGACGCCAGCCAGTACGCGCTGGCCAGCGTGTACCAGTGCCCCGGTGACGCGCATGCCTACTTCAATCTGGAGAACGTGGAAGTCACCCAGAAGGACGGCAAGGAAAAAATCGAACGCCGCACAGTGATCGAATCCTTTCGCATCAGCGCGGCGCTGGTGGGCAAGCTGGGCTAAGGCCTGCCCGGAGAGGCCTACTGCGCGGGCGTCTCCGGATAGGTGCGGGGCAGACCATGGTCAGCGCCAATGGGCGTCTTGAGCAGGACGCTGTTCTGGCGCAAAGCCGCAGTTCAAGCGCCCGGCTAGAATCAGGACGTGAGCGAAACAAGCACTGTTCCCTGTCTGCTGGCCGCCTGGCGTGCGAACGAGCGGGCCTTGCGCGGCTGGCTGATCCATCAGCTGCATGACAAACCCTTGGCCGAGGATCTGCTGCAGGACGTTTTCCTGAAGGCCATGCGCCAGGGCGAGCGTTTCTGCAATATCGGGAATGCGCGCGCCTGGCTCTTCGAGGTGACGCGCAACACCCTGGCAGATCAGCTGCGCCGCACGCGTGACAGCGTAGCGCTGCCGGATGATCTGAGTGTGACCGACGAGGCGCCGCCGCCGGTCGACAGCCTCGCCAACTGCCTGCCGCGCGTGCTCGCCGAACTATCGGCGGAAGATCGCGAAGCCATCACCTGCTGCGATCTGAATGGCATGAGTCAGGCGGATTACGCGCACCAGCTCGGTATCAGCCTGCCCGGTGCCAAGTCGCGTGTGCAGCGTGCCCGGCAACGTCTCAAGACGCAGCTGGCCAGCGCCTGTCAGGTTCGCTTTGATGAACAGGGCAAGATCTGCTGTTTCGTCCCGCGCCCGTCGCTGGAATCAAATCATGACTGAAGCCGCCGACCTCGCCAGCCAGCTCAACCTCGGCTGCGCCTGCCAGTTTCTGGATCGCGAACGCCTGTGCGCCGAGCTCTCGCGGGAGCCCGCGCTGGCCGGGATCTGCCCGGATCTGCAGCACAGTCATCCGCATCTGTTCTCGGCCTCCAGCGTCTTCGTCAGCCCGGCCCAGGTCGCAAGCATGGCGGCCGTCGTTGCCGCCGTGGAGCGAGTGGTCGCGCTGCCGGCCTGGCAAGATCGCGCGCTGGCCGATGCAGCCACGCTGGCGCAAAAGCCCCAGGGCGCGCGTGGCGGCCTGCTCGGTTTCGACTTCCATCTTGATGCTGATGGCGTTTCCCTCATCGAGATCAACACCAATCCCGGCGGCGCGCTGCTCAATGTCGCCCTGGCCCGCGCCCAGCGCGCCTGCTGCGCCGAAACCGAATCACTGTTTGCCACGGCCACCGCCTGGCCACAGGCCGAGGCCGCAATCCTCGATGTGTTCCGGCAGGAGTGGCAACAAGCCGGCCACGCGGGCCAACCGACGCGTATCGCCCTCGTCGACAGCGATCCGGCCAATCAATACCTCTATCCCGAATTCCTGCTCTATCGCCACCTGTTCCAGCAGGCCGGTATCGCCGCCGTGATCGCTGACCCGGCCGAACTCGTCTGGCGCGAGGGTCGGCTATGGCATACCGAGGGCGCGGTAGATTTCGTCTACAACCGCCTCACCGATTTTCGTCTGGATGACCCCGCGCACGCCGGGCTCCGCGCAGCGTATGAGGCTGATGCCATCGTGCTGAGCCCGCATCCGCGCGCGCATGCGCTCTACGCCAACAAACGCAACCTGGCCTTGCTCTCCGATGCGGCCTTTCTGGCAAGCCTGAACCTGCCTGAAGAAGCGCGCCAGTCCTTGCTCTCCGGGGTGCCGCAGACCGAACTCGTGAGGCCGGAGCGGGCCGAGGCGCTGTGGGCCGCGCGCAAAACCCTGTTCTTCAAACCGCTGGAAGGCTTCGGCAGCCGTGCCGCGTATCGCGGCGACAAGCTCACGCGCCGGGTGTGGGACGAAATCCTGCAAGGCGATTACGTCGCCCAGGCCATCGCGGCGCCCAGCGAGCGCCTCGTGCCCCAGCCCGGCGAAGCCGCGCGCCTGAAACTCGACATCCGCGCCTATGCCTACGCCGGCCAGATCGTCCTGCTGGCCGCACGCCTGTACAGCGGCCAGACCACCAACTTCCGCACGCCGGGCGGCGGCTTTGCGCCAGTGTGGGTGCTGGCGCAGGCGTAGGTCTATTGCTATTCAGCCCAGCCAGCTCTCCACCTCGGCCACGGTAGGCAGCTTGCCGGTGGATACCAGCCTGCCATCCAGCGCCACGCCCGGTGTGCTCATCACGCCGGCAACGGCCATTGCGGCATAGTCGGTGACCTTCTCCAGTTCGACCGGAATGCCGTGTGCCTCCAGCGTTTGCTGCACAACTTCGGCTGTTTTCTGGCAACGCGCACAGCCGGGTCCATAGATAGTGACTTTCATGGTGTTTCTCCGGCGATCGGGTCAGCGGGGATGAGTGTTTTTGCGGCAGTGACCACGCGCTCGATGTTTTCGGGCGTCGCCGGCGCGTGACCTTTCGGCAGGCCCAGATCGGCCAGCTGCAGGCGGGCAAAGCCGCTCAGGCCCGCCTGTTGCAGACAGGCACTGGCGCAAGCGGCCGGACAGCCATCAATGGCCAGCACGCTGCGCGCTTCCGTCGTCGTGCGCAGGATGTCGGCAATCCGCCCGCCGATGCCGGCCAGACAATACATGCGCCCGATGTGCTCGCGGCTCAGTTGTCTGGCGGCCAGATCGGTCAGCGCGCCCACGTCCGCCGCACCCGAACAGGCGAAAATCAGCGTCGTGGCAACGCCACATTTGCAGGTTTGTTCAGTCATGTTGCGTCTCCTGTACAGAAAGTCCGAGCTTCGCGCGTTGTTGCAGCAGCCATAAGGCAGCCGCCAGCAAGCTCGCCCCCATCACCAGCAGCAGGGCCAGCCAGTGCAGCGCCAGCCCATCGACCCAGGCGCCGTAAAGCAGGCCGGCGGCCGTGCTGAAGATGGCGACCAGACCCACGTAGGCCAAGGTCTTGCGCCGACCGATGATGGCCACCGTCATCAGGATGCTCTGCAGGCTCAGCTCCGGGTCGGCCATCAGGTAGGCCAGCAGCGGGCCGGGGTGCATGCCCAGACTCAGGAACATCTTCGCCACCGGCACCTCGACCAGTGTCGGGAAATACATGAAGACGCCGAAGCCCACGGCCAGCGCGTTGCCCGCCAGATCGTTGCGACCGGCGGCGGCCTCGATCCATTCCGGCCGGATCAGCTGCCGCGCCATGCCGACGCAGAACACACCGATCACCAGCAGCGGAAAGATCTGCTTCACGAAGCGCCAGGATTCCCACAGCCAGGCGTGCCAGGCATCCGTGTCCAGACGCCGCGCGAAAGCCAGCACGGCCAGCAACGCCACACCTTCGGCGCAGACGCGCCCGGTGATGCCGATCTGCAGACTGTCGCCCTGCGGACTCAGGCGCAGGGTGGCCAGCAGCAAGGTCGCGGCCGCCGCCGCCAAAGCCGCCCAGGTCCAGCGCGTGGCGCCATTGAAGATGTTGGTAAGGCCGCGCCAGGCGCTCAGCCCGATCAGCGCCAGCAGTGCGATCAGCAGCGAACCCTGCACGCTGACGCCCTCTTCACCCTTGGCGGCATCGAACGGCACCCAGCTCAGCAGCTGCGCCTGCCAGGTTTCGGCGCCCGGCAATGGCAGCTCAAAGGAGACAAACACCGCGCTCAGGGCGTCGAGTTTCAGGGTGCCGGCCAGCAGCGTGGCTACCAGCGCCAGCAGCAGGCCCAGCGCCGGCTTGCCGATACGCTCGCCCGCGCTGAAGAAGGCATCGGTCGCGGCGTCGTGGCTGGCGTCGTCGCGCCAGAAGATCAGCGCCATCAACAAACCGATGCCGATGCCGAAGAGCAGGCACAGCAACACGCGGGCAATGGCAAATTCAGCGCCGAGCACGCTGCCGGTATAGGCCAGCGCCATGATGTTGCCGGCCGGCGCGAAGAACAGGAAAGTGATCGCCGGCCCCAACCCCGCGCCCTTGCGATGGATGCCCGCGAACAGCGGCACGATGGTGCAGGAGCACACCGCCAGCAGGCTGCCAGCCAGCGCGGCTGCCGGATAGGACACGTAGCGCGGCGCCGTGCGGCCCAGCCAGCGCGTAATGCTCTGCTTGGGAATCAGTGCCGTCATCGCGCCGGCAATGAAGAACGCTGGCAGCAGGCACAGCAGCACATGCGCCGCCAGATACGCCGCCAGATTGCCGAGGCCGGCCTGCAACAGATTGAGGAACATGAACGCCCCCATTTCTTTCCATTTCACCCACGCCATGCCTGATGTGGCTTACAAGGAAGACGCCGCAAGGTGGAAAAGGATGCAGAAACAGGATGCTTCAAGAGCCGCTTACCGCCTTGCTCTGTGAGCAGGTGTGCCGCAGATGACCTCGCTGCGCGGCTTGTGGAGCACGCATCCCGGAGACCCTTTGTGGATGCGGCTCTTCAGCTACCCGTCATGCCGAATTCAATCGGCGTCTTCACGTAGAAAATCTGGAGTTTCTCGTCTGCCAGGCGTGCGAAAAAGCGTTCGGCATCGGCGGCACTCACGGCCAGCGTCACCTCCACCGGCTGATCGGCCAGCTCGAAAAAATGGGCCGAATGCAGCGTGCCGTGATGGCCGAAGCCTTCGCTGGCCGCCATCAGGGTTGCGCCGCCCAGGCCCAGCGCGCGCGCCTCCTGCAGCAGCCATTCGCCCAGCGGCAGGCCGTGATGTTTACGGCTCTGCTCGGTGAAGAAGCTCAGTTGAAAGCCTTGCATGACACGTCTCCTCGAAAGGGTGGCGCCTGCTTTCAGTAAAGCCTGTGCGGGTGATTTGTGCCGGCTCAGTTGCTGCGGAACAGCGCAAAATTTGCCATGCCCGGCAGCGCCATTGCCAGCGAGCCCGGCACATGGACCACATCATCCGGCCGACAGGCATGGAAGGAAGGCACGCCTACTTCAATCGGGAGAGGGTGGATGTCACGCAGAAAGATGGCAAAAAGAGGATTGAGCGCAGCACGGCGATTGATCCTTTCGCAGCTGCGCCACCATTGCTGTAGAGGCAATCACCAAGCGAATCTTCAGCCAGGCTATTCGCAGAAGTCCGCCGGGAGCGGCTCTGCAGCCATGTTCTATTTGCTGATCAAGGCCGTAATCGCACGTTCGGCCAACTCGTTCAGATACAGCTCCAGATTCGTGTAGCCGCTGGTGCTGAGGGTACCGCCATCCTTGGCATCTTTCGGATTCAGGCCGTACGCCAGTTCCCAGTCGTCAGGAATGCCATCTTCATCCGTGTCGGCGGGGGCAATGCCGGCTGGCAGCACCGGCCAGCCGCCCACATCATTCTGCGTATCGATCAGGCGACCGTTGCCGCTGCGGACTTGCTCAATCACGCGCACATCCACCGCATCGCGTAGCGGCACACTGGCGCCTGCGTGGGCCAGCACCAGAGCGTAGGCTTCGGCGGCGGACTGGGTGCTCAACTGCGGGGTCACGAAGGCTTCTTTTACGTGGGTGATGTTGCCAGTGGTCTTGCCGGCTTCCGGGCCGAAGAAATTGCCGCTCGCGGGCGTGATCTCGGGGTGGGCTTCGATCACGTTATCGGCGGTAAAGAAGCGCGTCTTCTCATTGGCATAGGTGGTCAGGGTGACCGGCTGCAGCGAGCGGCTGCTTGGTCCGGGCTTGAGAAAGTTGGCCACGTAATTCACGCGGATGTCGCCATCGACCATGCCCGTCGCGTAATCGCCCCAGTCGTAGATCACGTTGTTGCGGAAATCGAAGGTCGGCGCGTCGTTGAAAAGCTTGCCGTAGTTGTCGCCGAAGCGCGGATTGCGGCCGCGATGATGCGCCCACAGATTGTGATGCAGGCTCACCCCGCCCACGGCGCGCAGCAGGCTGCCGTAGCCGTGCGAACCCTTCTTGTGGCCACTGTTGTTGAGGCTTTCGCTGATCAGGCACCACTGCAGGGTGATGTCCTTGATGTAGCCGGACGGTGACAAGGTTTCGTCGATCGACCAACTGGCCGAGACGTGATCGAGGATGATTTTCGAGGCGCCGTCCACGATGGAAACGGCGTCGTCATCGCGCCCGGTCTCGTTGCCGTGGCGCACGCGGATGAAGCGGATGATCAGGTTGCTGCCGGAGATGATCAGCGGATGGCCGCGCAGGGTGATGCCACCATCGGGAGCTGTCTGCCCGGCAATGGTGATGTTGCTGCCGGAAATGCTCAGTGGTGAAGTCAGTTTGATCTCGCCGCCGACCTTGAACACGATGGTGCGTGCGCCCCAGCCGAAGAGCGCCGAGCGCAGGCTGCCACTGCCGGAGTTCTCCAGATTGGTGACGAATACCACTTTGCCGCCGCGCCCGCCGCTGGCTTCCGCGCCGAAGCCTTCGGCCCCTGGAAAGGACGGAATGGCTTGCGCCGAAGCGGTGCAGCTAATAGCCAGCAGGGTCGCGCAGAAAAATTTGATCGACATGAAGTGAAGTGTAAGAGCCTGACTGTGTTGATTCAGTGGGAGCGCAGCAGCGTGTAAGTTGCCAGACCCAGCAGCGTCATCGCCAGTGAACCCAGCACATGCACCGCAATCGCCCCGCCGGCCCACAGCAGGCGGCCTTGTTGCAGCAGCGAGGTGACTTCGGCCGAGAAGGTCGAGAAGGTGGTCAGGCCGCCGAGAAAACCGGTGATCACGAACAGCCGCCATTCCGGCGCCAGGCCCGCCTGTTGGCCGAAGAAGGCCACGGCCAGACCGATCAGATAGCCACCAATCAGGTTCGCCGCCAGGGTGCCGGGCGGGATCGCCGGGAACAGCGCGTTCAGGCCGGAGCCCAGCAGCCAGCGCAGCACCGCCCCGAGCGAAGCCCCTGCACTGATGGCGAGAATGGAATTGAACATGAGTCGTGCGGATGCGGAAATCGTGGAAGCCGAAAGCATACCCCGGGAGGGCTGACGGAAGGGTTGCCGACGGGTGATTGCCCGACAAACTTGCTGTAGGCTTTCATCGATGCCAATCATTCAATTCCGCCGGCTTTCATCTTCCGCGTGTTTTCAGGGCCTGCTCAAGCGCGCCCGCGTCCTTGCGCTGCTGTGTCTCGTCGGCCTCCTGTTGCCGCTGGCCTCGCATCTGCTGGCCGCATCGGACAGCACGCTGGCCTGGCTGATCGATCTGGCTTGCCATTGGCAGTGGTTGTACGTTTGCGGTCTGCTGGTTTTCGGCGCGCTGGCGGCGTGGGCAGACCGGGGCTGGGCCTGTCTTTTACTGGCTTTGCCGCTGCCCTGGCTGACGGCGGCACCCTCGGCGCCGACCTTGGCGCAAGGCGTGGTGGTGCTGAGCGTAGTGAGTGCCAATGTGCATCTTGAGAATGACGATGCTCAGTCCCTGCGCCGTTGGCTGGGCGTGACACGGCCGGATGTGGTGATCCTGCTGGAAGTCTCGCCAGCCTATGCGGCGGGTTTGCAGGGCCTGAGCGATTACCCGCATCAGCAATTGCTGACGCAGGAAGGGCCTTTCAGCATGGCGCTACTCTCGCGCCACCCTTTGTTTGGCGTGGAAGTGCTACGTGATGCAGACGGCATTCCTGGACTGGCCGCCAGTCTGGACGTTGCCGGTCAGCGCGTGCGGATTCTGGCCGAGCATCCGATGCCGCCCCTGTCGCGCTACGATCACGTCCAGCGCAATCAGAAACTCGCCGCGCGCGCCGCCGAAGCCGCCGCCAGCGCCTTGCCGAGCGTGCTGGCAGGTGATCTGAACGCCACGCCCTGGTCCTCGGCCTTTGCCGGACTGGCCGGTCAGGGGCTTCGCCGCGCCAGCGGGATCACGCCTACTTGGCCCGCCATCGGCCGGGCGTTCCCGGGGATTCCGATTGACCATGTGCTGGTCTCGTCGCACTGGGCGGTGGTGAGTACCGCGCGCGGGCCGGATCTGGGCTCTGATCATTATCCGGTGCTGGTGAGGCTGGCTTTGCCTGCGTCGCGACCTTGAAGCCGGCCAGCCGGTAGAATGCCGGCTTTTCGTTCAGGTGTAGTTGCCGTGTCTTTTCACCCCGTCGAACATTTTGGTCAGGTCTTCACGCCCCCCGCCGTGGTCGCGCAGATGCTGGGTTTGCGCCGCAATGCGGGTCGCGTGCTGGAGCCCTCCTGCGGCGATGGTGCGTTTGCGCGCGAATTGCCGGGCTGCGTGGCGATCGAACTGGATGCGCGCGTGGCGCCGGCGGGCGCGCTGAACATGGATTTCTTTGCCTATCCGGAAAGTGAAAAATTCGACAGCATCATCGGCAATCCGCCTTATGTGCGCTTTCAGGATGTGCTGCCGGAAACCCGCGCGCGCCTGGACATGACGCGGTTCGATTCACGCAGCAACCTGTTCCTGTTCTTCATCGAAAAATGCGTGCGCCATCTGAATCCCGGGGGCGAGCTGATCTTCATCGTGCCGCGCGATTTCATCAAGCTGACGGCGGCGCGCAAGCTGAATGCCTGGCTGTTCGAGCAGGGCACGATCACCGATTTCATCGAGACCGGCGATAGCAACATCTTCGGCGCCTTCGTGCCGAACTGCGCGATTTTCCGTTTCGAAAAGGGGCGCAGGGACCGGACCATGAGCGATGGCCGGCACGTGTTCACGCTGGTCGACGGGCAGCTGATGTTCCTGCGCAACGATTATTCGGTGCCGCTGGCCAGCTTGTTCGACGTGAAGGTGGGCGCGGTGTCCGGCGCGGATTCGATCTTCACGCACCCGCGCGGTAACCGCGAATTCGTGTGTTCGAAGACGGTGGACACGGGCGAGACGCGGCGTATGTACTACGACGTGCAGAACGATCATCTGGCCGCGCACAAGGAACAACTGCTGGCGCGCCGGGTGACGAATTTTGATGAGTCGAACTGGTGGAAATGGGGGCGACGTCATCACGTATCGGAGGCAGCGCGCATCTACGTGAACGGCAAGACGCGACGCGCGAATCCGTTTTTCAAGCACGATTGTCCGGATTACGATGGATCCATTCTGGCGCTGTTCGCGAAGCATCCCGCGCTGAATGTCGAGCGTGCCATCGAGCTGCTGAACACGGCTGTGGATTGGCAGGAGCTGGGTTTCGTCTGCGACGGACGCTTCCTGTTCACCCAGCGCAGCCTGCAGACCTGCCTGCTGCCGGAAGTTTTTCGCGAACTATTGCCGAAGGCCTGAAGAGCCGCGCCCGTATTGGATCTGCAGGCACCTGCCTGAAGACGCCCGCCCGGAGCGGCCCTTTAACCAAGGGCTAGCCGCGGTTCGGGGCGCGGGGTGAGATATGGCGATCTGCTGGAGCGCTGGCGGAGTTCGCTTCGCTCGTCCGCCTTATGAAAATCGGGTCATCAGCTCGATTGCCACCAACCCCAATACGCCAAGCGTCAGCACAGTAATCCAGCGATTGCGCCTGCGTTGCAATTCCAGCAACTCGGCATGCCGCGCGGCTTCGCGTTCCTGCGTGTCGATATTCAGCAAACGGTGCAGCAGGCGCGGCAATTGCGGCAGGGTGCCGGCCCAGTTCGGCGCTTCGTCCTTGATATGCCGGACGAGTGCGCGCCAGCCGATCTGGTCGCTCATCCATTTTTCGAGGAAGGGTTTGGCGGTTTGCCACAGGTCCAGATCCGGGTCGAGTTGGCGACCGAGGCCTTCGATGTTGAGCAGGGTTTTCTGAAGCATCACCAACTGCGGTTGCACCTCCATCTCGAAGCGGCGTGCGGTCTGGAACAGGCGCAGCAGGGTCTTGCCGAAGGAAATGTCCTTGAGCGGGCGGTCGAAAATCGGCTCACACACGGCGCGAATTGAAGTTTCGAACTCATCCACACGCACATGCGCCGGCACCCAGCCCGCATCGATGTGTGCCTGCGCCACGCGCTTGTAGTCGCGCTGGAAGAAAGCCAGGAAGTTCTGCGCCAGATAGGCTTTATCGCGATCGGTCAGGGTGCCCATGATGCCGAAATCCAGCGCCACGTATTGCCCGGTATTGGTCACGAGGATGTTGCCGGGATGCATGTCGGCGTGGAAATAGCCGTCGCGGAAGACCTGGGTGAAAAAGATCTCGACGCCCGCGCGCGACAGCGCCTTCATGTCGACGCCTTGCCCGCGCAGAGTGTCGATCTGCGAGACCGGCGTGCCGACCATGCGCTGCATGACCAGAGCTTTGCGCGTGCAGAAATCCCAATACACTTCTGGCACCAGCAGCAGGGCGGAGTCGTGGAAATTGCGCCGAAGCTGCGAGCAATTCGCGGCTTCGCGCATCATGTCCAGCTCGTCTTCCAGGTGACGGGCGAATTCCTGCACCACTTCGCGCGGCTTCAGGCGCTTGCCGTCGGCCCACAGTTTCTCGATCAGCAAGGCGGCTGTGTCGAGCAGGGCCACGTCGTGTTCGATCACCGACTCGATGCCGGGGCGCAGCACCTTCACGGCGACCTCGGTGCCATCGGGCAGCACGGCGAAGTGGACTTGGGCAACGGAGGCCGAGGCGACCGGCTCGGCCTCGAACTGGCGGAAGACTTCGTGCACCGGCTTGCCATACTCGCCCCGCAGCACTTCGAATACCTGAGCGGAAGGAAAGGGCGGGACCTGATCCTGTAGCTTGGCCAGCTCGTCGGCGATATCCAGCGCCAGCAGATCGCGCCGCGTGGACAGCATCTGGCCAAACTTAACGAACAGCGGCCCCAGCGACTCCAGCGCCAGACGCAGGCGCACTGCGCGCGGCTCGGCAAACTGGCGTGCCGGCACGAGGCGATGCACCCATTCGCCGATGCGGGTGTTGGCGGCATGATCGCGGATCATCTGATCCAGACCGAAACGCAAACCGACGGAGATGATCTTGAGAAGGCGGAACAGGCGCACGGTGGGAGGGCTCTGGCGGGAAAGGGGCGATGGTAGCACCGCCTGCGGCGGAGGACTGAGCAATGAGGACTGAGTGCTGAGTGGGCATACTTGCAGAGCCGCGCCCGGCAAGCTTCTTCGGGCACCTGCCTGAAGAAGTCCGCTGGATGCGGCATTCCAGCCACCATTCTGTATGGTTGGGCGCAAGCCCGATACCCCGCCGTGTCTGCGCGCCCGTGTTGGGCTGAAGCCCGACCTACAAAAAACTGCGCTGGCGCAGCCAGCGGAAACATCACTCAGTCCTCAGTCCTCATTGCTCAGTCCTTCTTCACCAACAAGTTACAATCTCCCTCCCCACCCCCGAGCGCACAAAAAAACCATGACCCGCCCAATCAATGACACTTTCCTGCGCGCCCTGATGCGCGAGCCCACCGACTACACGCCGGTCTGGTTAATGCGTCAGGCGGGCCGTTATCTGCCCGAATACCGCGCCACGCGGGCGCATGCGGGCAGTTTCATGGATCTGTGCCATAACGCCGCTTTCGCCACCGAAGTGACGCTGCAGCCGCTGGCGCGCTTTCCGCTGGATGCGGCCATCCTGTTCTCCGACATCCTGACGGTGCCGGACGCGATGGGCCTGGGCTTGTCTTTTGCCGAGGGCGAGGGCCCGCGCTTTGCCAGCCCGTTGCGTACCGAAGCGGCGATCAAGGCGCTGGAAGTGCCGGACATGGAGAAGCTGGGCTATGTGTTCAACGCCGTCAGCGAGATCCGCAAGGCACTGAAGAACAAGCTGCCGCTGATTGGCTTCTCTGGCAGCCCGTTTACGCTGGCCTGCTACATGATCGAAGGCGGCGGCTCGGACGATTTTCGCCATATCAAGGGCCTGCTGTTCAGCCGGCCGGATCTGCTGCATCGCATCCTCGACATCAATGCGCGCACTGTCACTGAATATCTGAACCAGCAGATCGAGCATGGCGCGCAGGCCGTGATGATCTTCGATACCTGGGGCGGCATCCTGAGCGGCGCTGCCTATCGTGAATTCTCGCTGGCCTATATGCGCCAGATTGTTGCTGGCCTGAAGCGCGAACACGAGGGCGAGCGCGTACCAGTGGTGTTGTTCACCAAGGGTGGTGGCCAATGGCTGACGGAAATGGCCGACACCGGTTGCGATGCGCTGGGTCTGGACTGGACTGTTGATATTGCTCAAGCGTATGCCCTTGTAGGCAGTAGGGTCGGCTTGCAAGGCAACCTCGATCCGGGCGCCTTGATGGGCTCGCCCGAGGGCGTGGCGGCCGAGACGCGACGCATCCTGGATGCCGTCGGAACCCGGCCTGGCCACGTTTTCAACCTCGGCCACGGCATTTCGCAGCATGCCCCGCACGACAATGTGCGCGTGCTGGTCGACACTGTGCACAGCCATAGTCGGGCTTTGCGCAGCAGCACAAGCGTGTGACCGGCGCGTGACGGGCGTGTTGCACTGGGGTGACATGCAAAGTGAGTCTGGAGGCCGCTTTGCAAGGTGCATTCGGTGTACAAGTACGGCCCGCGCGGCATCGCAAGGGCTTGACTTATTCACAAGATGCCTTTCCTCGCAGAATGCTGCAGTGCGGCGCTCGGCGAAAATTGCCGCCGTGTCGCAAGTTGATGATTAGTAACGGGTTTTATTCTTTAATTTGGGCTTAACACGAATCCTCAATCGTGCGCAAGCCCTGTTGTTGCCGCGTCTGCAGTCGCAATACTCACATTTTTATCCACAGGAGTTGTGGATAAAACGCAAGCTCGATTGGCAGCAAGCGCTTGCTGCATTTATCGCCTAAAGCACTAGAGATTTACCCGCCAAATGGCTGACGTAAAAGAACTTTATCCCGCCATAAGAGACGCTTCTTGACCCGCATAGTCCGTGTTGCCCTCCCGCTGCCCAGGCCTCGCCTGTTCGATTACCTGGCTGATCCAGCCAGCGAACCGGCGGTTGGACACTGCGTCCGACTGCCCTTTGGTACGGGTGAAAAAACCGGGGTCATCGTTCAGCTGGATCCACCGGATTCCCCGCCTGTGGATAAACTCAAGGTGGTACTGGAGCTGCTCGCCGAGATTCCGCCCCTGCCTGCCCAATGGCTGGCCCTGACCCAGTTCGCCGCCCGCTATTACCAGCATCCGCTCGGCGAAGTCATTTCCGCCGCCTTGCCGCCGGGCATCCGCCGCACCGTGAAGCTGCCGCGTGACGACGATCCCTGGCTGACCACGACCACCGAGGGGCGTGCCGCACTCAGCGCAGCGAAACGGATCACCAAGGCGCTGGCAGCGGTTGAAGCTGTGCAAGCCGCTGGCGCACGCCGCCGCAGCCAGTTGCTGACGGATCTCGAAGGCGATGCCTCGGGGGCGATCCGCGAAGCCCGCGCCAAGGGCTGGCTGGAAACCGTGGCCCGCGCGGGCGAGCGCGAGCCCATCGGCGCGCTGACCCTGAACGAGGCGCAGGCTGCCGCCGTGGAAAAGGTCAATGCCGCGCATGGCCGCTTTGCGCCTTTCCTGTTGTTCGGCGTCACCGGCTCCGGCAAGACCGAGGTCTACCTGCACCAGATCGCCCACACCCTGGCGGCCGGCAAGCAGATCCTGATGCTGGTGCCCGAAATCGGCCTGACCCCGCAGCTGCTGGAGCGTGTCGCCAGCCGCTTCCCCGGCGCCAATCTGGTTTCTCTGCACAGCGGTATGGCCGACGGCGCGCGTTCGCTGGGCTTCGTTCAGGCGCTCAAGGGCGAGGCGGACATCGTCCTCGGTACGCGCCTCTCCGTTTTCGTGCCGCTGCCCCGGCTGGGCCTGATCGTCATCGACGAGGAACACGATAGCTCCTTCAAACAGCAGGACGGCCTGCGCTACTCGGCGCGCGATCTGGCCGTGTGGCGGGCCAATCACGAGAAGCTGCCGATCGTGCTCGGCTCGGCCACGCCTTCGCTGGAAACCTGGCTGCACGCCGAGGCCAAGCGCTACACCCGTCTCGATCTGCCGCTGCCCGCCGTGGCCGAACGCCCGCCCGCGCTGCGGCGTATCGACACGCGCCGCGTCAAGCTCGACAACGGTCTCTCGCCGGGGCTGCTCAAGGCCATCGGCGAGCGTCTGGCGCGCAAGGAGCAGAGCCTCGTCTTCCTGAATCGGCGCGGTTACGCCCCGGTGATCGCCTGCCCGCAGTGCAACTGGGTCAGCGCCTGCCCGCACTGCTCGGCCAACATGGTTTTCCACGCCGCCGACCGCAGCCTGCGCTGTCACCACTGCGGCTCGGAGGCGCCGGTGCCGCGCGTTTGCCCCGGCTGCGGCAATCAGGATCTGCATGCTTTCGGGCGCGGCACCCAGCGCCTCGAAGAACGCCTTGTCGAACATTTTCCGAACGCCCGCATCGAGCGTGTCGATCGTGATTCCGTGCGCACCCCGTCACAATGGGAAGAAGTGCGCGGGCGCATCGAAGCCTGCGAGATCGACATCCTCGTCGGCACCCAGATGCTCGCCAAGGGTCACGATTTTCCGATGCTCACCCTGGTCGGCATTGTCGGCGCGGATGCGGGTCTGTATGCGGCGGATTACCGTGCGCCGGAACGTCTCTTTCAGCAATTGATGCAGGTGGCCGGGCGCAGCGGGCGCGGCGAGCTGCCCGGCGAGGTGCTGGTGCAGACCGAGTTTCCCGAGCACCCGCTGTATGAACACCTCGCGCGCCGCGACTACCCCGGCTTCGCCAAGCGCGAACTCGCGGATCGGCGTCTCGCCGGCTTCCCGCCCTATGGTTTTCACGCCGTACTGCGCGCCGAGGCGCCGGAACTGGACACCGCCGTCGCCTTCCTCGCCAAGGCGCGCGACGAAGCCAACGCCCTGCAAAGCGCGGCGCGGCTCTACGACGTGGTACCGATGCGCCTGGTACGCAAGGCCCGACTGGAACGCGCCCAGCTCGTCATCGAATCCGACACCCGGCCCGGCCTGCAAAGCATGCTGACGGACCTGATGCCGCTGCTCTACGCGCTGAAACTGCCTAAGGAGTTGCGTTGGCACATGGATGTAGATCCGGGCGAGTTGTGACGCCAGACTTCAGAGCAAGATGGCAAGCGATCTTCGTCGCGGTCCTTATTGCGCTGATCGAACCTGATTGGCCGGCGGCTGCAGCACCGGCGCGATGAAATCCGGCGCGAACAGGATGCAGTGCTGGTTGATCAGATGCACGCTGGAATGATCGTCCTGCCCCGGTTTGATGCGCTTGGCCTGCAAGGCCTTGAGGCGCTCGCGCCGGGCTTCGATGCCTGCAATCAGCAGATCGTAGGGGGCGGCATCGGCCGTGCCATCGTCCAGGCGGAAATCATGTTGCTCCCAGCGCATCGGGAGGCCGGGCAGTCTGCAGTCCTCCTTCACGCCGATGATGTGGCTGAAATCCAGCTTCTGCGCGTCGAACCAGTTGAAGCTTGGCAACGCGTAGTTGCCGGGCAGACGGCGCAGGGTACTGGTGTCGAAGTCGATGATGCGGATTTCATGCGGCACCTCGGGCGCATGCGCAAACCCCAGCACCGCCAGGTAACGCCCGCAGTCAGACCAGATCGCCTCGTGCGCCACCAGGCCCGGATCGACGCCGCAGGAAGTCTGCAGACGATAGCCATGCCAGGCCTCGGCGTGTGGCCCGTTGCCGAAGTCGTGAAAAAAGCGTGCGGTGTTTTCCGGCCGGGCGCGGTTGATCAGCTCAACGTCCGCGCTCAGGCGCAACTGGCCGAGGTAGCTGAGTTTGGACAGGTCGATGCGGTAGAGGTAATAGCGGGTGGCGCGCGGGCGCAGCTCTTCGTGCTCGCGGCCTTCGGCATCCCACCAGCTCGCTTCGTAATCGTCATGCGGGAAGACGTAGCTGAAGGAATAGCTCTCCGCCTCGTCCGGGTATGTGTTGCGCGGCATGGCGCAGGCCGTCGCGACGAGCTGGCCGGGGGCATCGCTCGTCATCTCTTCGAAATGCAGCCAGGTGGAGGGGTCGCAATGCCCCAGTGCGACGCGGGTGGCGGCATCGGTGCTGAAATGAGTGCGCAGGCTGCAGAAATCCAGCAGCTCGTCATTGAGGATCAGGTAGCAGCCTTCCCAGCGCCGCCAGTTGTCGTCGTCTTCGGGGGCGTGGGGTGCGTCGATCCATTGCGCGCGCGGCAGCATCCTGACCGGCTCGCCGAACACCTCACCGTCAATGCTCACCTGATAGTGCGCGTGGCCGTAGCGCTGGAACGGGTTGCGCAACATGCCACGCGTATCCGGCAAGAGGCTCACCACATGATGCCCGCCGGAACTGGCGATGCGGGTTTCGGCAAAGTCCGGGAAGGGTTCGCGCTCCGGGTAGTCCAGCACCCACCAGCCATCGTCCTGCGCCATTGGCAATTCGCGCGCCTCGGCCAGGCGCCGGGGCAGGCTTTCCTCGTCCGGCATCGGCCCCAGCAGTTGGTAGCAGCGCCGCGCCTGCAGATCGACCAGCAGACTGCCTTCTTCGCAGCCGGCGGGGCTGAGCCAGGCGTAGCGGCCTTCGCCCAGCAGATACACCTCGTCGAGCATCGAGGCGAAGGCACAGCCATTGGCGAAAATGATCTCGCCATAGCTCGGCCCACCCATGCCGATTTCACCCCACATGAAGGTTTCGAAGGCGTTCGGCGCTTGCGTGTTGTCCGGGCGATGCAGATCGATTTTTCCGTCAGGTCGCAAGGCAGGCACGGGCAACTTGTTGATCATGAAAGTAGGTAATTCACGTGCTGGTTGGCCGGCGCCGGTTGAGAAGGGTTCGCTCAACAGCATGTACAGCCCCCAGGCGCAGGGCCAGGTGTAGATGGGTGCAAGTACCATCGCCAGCCAGTTGCCGGCCACGGCATAATCCACGATGAACTGCAGGCCCAGACCCAGGGCCAGACCCGCATACAGGCTGCCGAGCAGGCGCCGGTAGCGCGGCCAGTCGAGCTTGTAACACCAGCGATGCCCGGCCAGCACCGCCGCACCCGCCAGCAGAATATGGCCGATAGGGATGAACAGCGCCAGGATGACCGTGGGTAGGCTGATGAGTAGAAAGCGGAGCATGGAGCGAAGTATCGCAGGGCGGGCGCCGGGACGGGAAGCCCTCGGATTGCAGCGTGAAGAGCCGCGCGCAGCTTGCTTCTACGCCATGCCTACCGGCACAGGTAAGCAGGAAGCCATTCTTTAAGCGATGTCGCCGTCGAGGTAATACCAGCGCCCGTCTTCCAGCACGAAGCGACTGTTTTCTTCCAGGCGTTCAGCCCGCCCACCGACGCGGCAGCGCGCGATGAAGTGCACCGTGGCGTGGGTTTCGTCCTGTTGTGCGACCGCCGCGATTTTCAGGCCGATCCACTTGGGCTGTGGTGGTGTGCTCACATCCAGATCCGTCGGGCAGCTTGAGGCATGCCAGGTGGCGCGCAGGTAATCGCCCAGACCCAGCGCGAACGCTGAGTAGCGTGAGCGCATCAAGGCTTCGGGCGTGGGTGCCGCAGCGCCCGCGTGATAGCGCCCGCAGCACTTTGCGTACTCAGCCGGCAAGCCGCAGGGGCAAGGCGTGTTCACTTGGCCCCGGTGGCTTGTTCGATGGCGCGCTCGGTCGCCAGCTGCTGAATCGTCACCCCCGGCGGCAGTTCCTTTTTCGGCGGCTCCGGGATCTTGGTGGCCGGCACGCTGCTCATCATGCCTTTGTCGGCGACCAGTTCAGCCTTGGCGTTGGGCGGCGGCTGAGTGCCGTAGGTGAATTGACCCTTGGCGTCTTTCCAGCGGTAGAGCACCGTCGGCGCAGGCTGCATGGCGGCGGGCAGGGACTGCAGGGATTGGGGCAAGGGTAGCGCGGAGGCTGTACTGACCGTCCACGACTGCAGCTTGGCCAGTGCCGGCCCGAACAGGCCGGACCAGAAAGCCACGCCTGCGAGCACCACCAACAGCAAGGGAATGCGCCATTTCATCGCTTATTCCACCGCGCGAATGGCAGTCACGAAATACTGCGTCTCGCCGAAACAGTTGGTCGGCACGCCAATGTGCTGCTCGTAGCTGACGCTAACGCGCTTGCCCATCAAGGCGTTGATCTGCGTAGCGACCGCATCGTCACGCACTGAAAATGTGAAGATCTCAGCCGGCTGACCGGGCAGATTCACCAGTGCCAAATCGCCCTCCCAAGTCTTGCAGATCCAGCCCTTGTGCGAGAACTTCTGCACATACCCGGCGCGCTCGCCATCGGAGTAGTTATAACTCAGCGTAAGCCAAGTGTAGACCGCGCCCAGCAGCACAATGCCGGCGAGGATGATGCCGAGGATGATCAGCACGGCCGCGCCGCGTTGTTGGTTGATGCGCATGGAATGAACTCCTGGTGGGTTTTGGGCAGTATAAAGCAGCGTGCGGGTGAAACGATGACAGGCTGTGTTCTCCGGCCAGGTGGTCATAGACAATGGAATCGGTCAGCGGCACGATCAGGCCTTCGAATCCCTCACTCAACAAAAAGCAATTGCCCATGCCGAAAGCCAGGCATTGCCCGAAACCACCGAACGCAACCCAGTGGTCAGGCTAGAGAAGGAGTGCTACCGGGTCAGCGGACACTACGTCGAGCTGCGCAAGCTGCCATTGGGCATCGCGCTCTGGTCGCCCTACGATCCAGTTTTCAATGAACAGATCAAGGAATGGGCGCGCCGCCTTGGCGGCAAATACAAGGCGGGATACCGAAACTGGGTGTTCAACTCCACCGTGAAGCCGTTTCTAGTCAATGCAATCAAGGCTGCCGGCGGGGTGGAAATGTAGGCGTGCTCAGTTTTCCTGATACGCCCGCTCGATTAAAGGCTTGGCCTTTTCGAAGTCAGCGGGCGTACGCAAGGTCAGCTCCAGATCGCCGGCTCCCCAGTGGATTTCACTTTCCGTGTCATCCGACATTTTGTCGGGTGACAAAGAACTTGAAAACGCGAGTACTGATTCAATAAGCTTTTTCCACTTTCTGTGTCATCACTTGCTTACTGTTGTGACACAGAAACTGCAAAGAGCCGAATTCCGTGACAAGGATAGTGAAAAATCCTGAAACGCATCGCCCAAAGCACAGTAAACAGTGGGAACCAATAGCGATAATTGTAGCCTCAAACCGTCCTGAAGATTCCTTCAGACAAGGCTTTCAAGCCGGGATGAGCTTCCAGCCACCCGATACCCCATCGCTCGATACCCCCGCTGACGCTTGTCCCACATTCGGAGCAATGCCGGATGGCCAGTATCGATGAAATCGATGATCCGGACATCAGTCTTGGTGGCGTGCTCCCTGTGCAAACGGCCTGCGTACTGCTGCAAGTTGCCCTTCCACGAGATCGGCATGGCCAGAATCAAGGTGTCGAGCGGCGGATGATCAAACCCTTCTCCTACCAGCTTGCCGGTTGCCAGCAAAACACGTGGCGCACCCGGTGGCATCGCTTCGAGTAGCGCAATCGTGGCTGAGCGCAGCTTCTTGGACATGCGCCCATGCAGCGTTGTAACTGGAAGCTCTTTGACCGCAAGGGCTTGCCGAATCGCCTCGACGTGCTCAGTTCGCTCGGTCAGGACAAGCACTTTTCGGCCCTGGCTGAACGCTTTGCCAACTTCATCTGCAATCGCCTCCGTCCGCTCCACGTCTTCAGCCAGATGCCTGAAAACATCCTGGATCCGCGCATCCGGTGCCATGGCAATGATCAGGTTGCACGCGCGGGGAATCACTTCCAAATCGTGTGGCGCAGACTCTGAACGCGTCGCCAGATGCCGGATCGGGCCACACTGCATGAAGATGATGGGCTGCTGCCCGTCGCGCCGGATGGGCGTCGCCGTCAGGCCCAACACGTACTTGGCCTTGATCTGTTTGAGGATCGCTTCAAACGAGACGGCGCCGATGTGGTGGCATTCATCGACGATGACTTGCCCGTAATTCTCAACAATTGGATTGACCTCGCCTTGCCGCGACAGGGATTGCATGACAGCAATGTCGATCAAGCCGGTCGGCCTGGCTTTACCGCCCCCTATCGTACCGACGATTTCCTTGCCCACACCCAGAAAGCTTTGCAGTCGTTCCTGCCATTGCTTGAGCAGTTCAGTGCGGTGGACAAGAATCAAAGTATTGGTCGCGCGTCGGGCAATGAGTGCCGCTGCCGTCACAGTCTTGCCGAAAGCGGTCGGCGCACAGAGCACGCCGAAATCATGGGTCATCACTTCGCCTACCGCCCGCTCCTGATCCGCACGCAGCACCCCCGCAAAACTCAACTGAACAGGCTGGCCCGCAAATCGCTCGTCGCGAAGCTCAAGCCCAACACCGTTGCTTTTGAGCAAATTCTCCACCGCACTCAGGCAACCACGGGGCAATGCGATGTGGCGCGGATAATTCTCTGCACACGCGATCACGCGTGGCGTGTCCCACACCGACATTCGCATGGCCTGAGACTGATAGAACTTTGGATTCTGGAAGGCTGCAAGACGAATCAGGCGATTGGCCAAGGCTGGGGGCAGGGACGCCTTTTCGAAATAGATGAGGTTGGCGAGGACGGCCGTCAAAGACTGGGGCAGCGGACCGGCAAGCTTGGGCGCCGCCTGCACGGGCTTTTTCCAGGGCTCGACGTAATCCTCTTCATCGATGAAGCTTACATCCAGCGGGTGAGCACCACCTGTCGCACGCAGGATGACGGGCTCGATATCGTGAAACGGCATGCGCTCCAGTGACGAGAGAAACGCCCACTGATCCGGATACGGATTCAGTTGCTCATCCACAAACACGCTGCAGTCGCGCTCCCGCGCCGCCTTCTGCAGAGGCAGGGCAATCAGGTTGCCAAACCCGCCCTTGGGCATACTGTCCTGATTCGGAAACAGTCGGTCGTAGGAGGAAAGCTGCAATTGCCGCATGCGCGCGCAGGTGAAACTGATGATCGCAGAACCCAGTCGGCGTGCATCACGTGCAGAAACAGCACTGGAGAAGAACACCCAGGCATGCGCACCAGCCCCTGAACGGGATATTTCCAAAGCAGACGGCACACCAAGTTCGCGGCAGGATTGCAGGAAGGCTTTGGCATCCTCGCGCCAGTCTGCTTCATCGAAATCTGCCGCCAGAAAATGGCAGGTATCGTCAGGCAGAAGCGGATATACGCCGATGGTGTGCTCACCGGCCAGGTGGTCATAAACAATGGAATCGGTCAGCGGCACGAACAGCCGTTTGTTGCACTCGCCGCACTTGATGCGCGGCTTCTCGCAAACCCCTGCGCGCCATTCGTTCGCACAGGTCGGGCTGTAACCTGACTTGCCTGAAGTTTTGCTTTCCCAGCGAACAGGATAGACGTCATCCCGACCTCTGAAGAGGCGCCGGAACAAAGCCACCTTTTCAGCGGTCGTCAGCCTGGAGATTTCGAGAGCTTTGGCCGGTACCGGTGGTGACGGTGGTGGCACTGCGTCAGGAGCACGCCACTCAATCCCATGCGCTTCAAGCAATGCGATCAGGCGAGCGTTTTCAGCATTTAGTGCTGCAAGCGAGGCGTGATCAGCAGGCATAGCGTCAGATCAACTCACTGACCTCGCGCAGTCTGGCTGCACTCAGCGGTAGCTGAAGCTTTTCAAGCATCGTCACCAGGTCTGCTGCGTCAATGGGCGGTTTGCGCAGTCTGGTGCGCATGGCCTTGATGGCTTTAAGTGCCGGAAATGGCGCCAGATCGAGTTGATTCAGCAGGAAATCGTCAGGGTGTTGAATCTCAACCTGCATTGCATCCATGACTTCAGCCGGGAAGTCCTTCAGATTGAAAGTCACGATTGCGTCGGCATGGCCGCGAAGTGCAGCAGCAACGACATGACGATCATCCGGGTCCGGAAGTCCCGTAATGATCTGCTCGATGGGTTCCCACCCCATCACGAGGCAATCTGGAATGGCACTGCTCATCAATGCACGGGTGCGCTGCAGATCCTCCAGCTTCAGATCCGGACGTTGCAGCAACAGGTTGCGAACCCATTCGTTCTGAATCCGCTCAGACCAGCGCGCATGAAACAGGCCCGCACTGGCAAGGCTCAAGAGCAGATCGCGCAGAGGCGCGGGGTACAGCACGCAAGCGTCCAGAATCACCGTGTAGCGTGCTGACCCTGCCATATCAATATCCCAAGCCCAACTCTTGAGCCTGATCGGCCAAGGCCTGTAGCGCGGCATCCGATTCAGAGCGGGATTTCTGCTGATAGGCAATCATGTCCTCGAACAGGACGCGCCGATGACGACCAACCTTACGGCAAGGCAGGTGTCCTGCATCGATCTCCTTGACCACGTACGGGCGCGACACATTCAGCATGTTTGCCACTTCCTGAGTGGAGAGTTCAAGTTTCTGCGGTACCACAGTGACAGGCTGACGCTGCGCCATGACTCCAAGCAGGTCAGCCATGAAACGCAGCACCTTCGGGGGAAGCTCGACAACAGCCTCCGCTTCGTCTTCACCCTGTGCAATCAGACATATGGTTTCCGCCCGCGAATGATCCAACGCTGCCATCAAGCAACGTTGAGCGGCTTGCGCCAGTGCCGCATCGTGCTCATCCAGCACGGTGTCGATGGCTGCTTGCGCGTTTGCCATGATGCTTTCCTCCTGTTTGTTTCTCTACGGGTGTTACCAGAAGTAGCACCTTGATATCCGTAATATACGAAACAAACGAAATAAACGAAACGTTTACTGGCTGTATTTTTTAATCCCCCCGATAGGAGGATGAATTTTCGATGCTCTTCAATGCACCCTCAACGGCCTGTGCACAAACTTCCTCTACAGCTTCTCCAGCCAGGTCGTTGACGTACCCGTCCTGACGGATGCGGAGATCGCCGCCGCCGTCGCCGGCAGCGCACTCGAGGAAATTGT
>NZ_JBEWZI010000033.1:0-26587 GCF_040566545.1 Uliginosibacterium flavum | reverse complement strand
TTCAGCCTGCTCGGCTTCGGCGCCCACAAACTTGCGCCACTATTCGCCAAGCCACAATCCTGGCGCGTGCTGGATGCGCTGGTCGGCGTCGGCATGGGCGCGCTGGCTTTCAATCTGGTGCATTGATGACAACAAAGGCTGAGCAGCACCATCTGAAGAGCCGCACGGGAATTGCTTCTCCAAGCTTGGAGCGTGAAGACCAAGGCCAGTAGGCAGTCACCAGACAGGCTCATTGCACACCAAGGAAGGGCGGGCGATCACCGCAGATGATGCAACGCAGCGAAAGACTCGGCGCATCGGGCATAATTCAGCCTCATATCCCCTGAAAGCCCGCATTGCAACAGGAATCCATGTCTTTCGACCTGCTGATTGTCGGCGGCGGCCCGGCCGGGCTGGCGGCGGCGATCCGCGCCAAACAACAGGCGGCCGCTGCCGGGCGCGAAGTCAGCGTGTGCCTGATCGACAAGGGCGCGCAGATCGGCGCCCACATCCTCTCCGGCGCGGTGATCGATCCCTGCGCGCTGGATGCGCTGCTGCCAGACTGGAAAACCCGTGGCGCGCCGCTCACGACGCAGGTCACGGATGACCGTTTCCTCTTCCTCAGCGAAAACAAAGCCCGCAGCGTGCCGCACTGGCTGCGCCCGGCCTGTCTGGATAATCGCGGCCTTTACATGGGCAGTCTGGGCGAACTGTGCGCCTGGCTGGCGCGCGAAGCCGAAGCGCTGGGCGTGGAGATCTACGCCGGCTTTGCCGCCGCCGATCTGCTGTTTGACACACAAGGCGGCGTGGCCGGCGTCGTCACCGGCGAAATGGGCCGTCTGCGTGACGGCCACCCCGGGCCGAATTTCCAGCCCGGCATGCACTTGCTGGCCCAATACACACTGTTTGCCGAAGGCGCGCGCGGGCACCTGGGCAAACGTCTGGAGGCCGCCTTCGAGCTGCGTGCCAAGGCCGATGCACAGAGCTTCAGCCTCGGCCTCAAGGAACTCTGGCAAGTTCCCGCCGCGCAGCACCAGCCGGGCCTGTGCCTGCACACCGGCGGCTGGCCGCTGACCGATGCCGTCGGCGGTGGCTTCCTGTATCACTACGGCGACAATCTCGTCGCCGTCGGGCTGGTCATCAGCCTCGCCTACAAGAATCCCTGGCTCTCGCCCTTCGAAGAATTCCAGCGCCTCAAGACGCACCCCGCGCTACGCAGCCATCTGGCCGGTGGCACGCGTCTGGCCTACGGTGCGCGCGTCCTCGCCGACGGCGGCCTGCAAGCCCTGCCCGAACTCGTCTTCCCCGGCGGCGCACTGATCGGCGACGACGCGGGCTTCCTCGACCCGGCCCGGCTCAAAGGCATCCACGGCGCCATGCTCAGCGGCATGCTCGCCGCCGAAGCCGCCGTAAAAGCCCTCGCAGAGCCGCGCGGGACGGGCGTCTTGAAGGCATACCATGAAGAATGGCGCCAGTCGCGGCTCTACAAGCAGCTATCGCGCGCCCGCAATTTCAAGCCCTCCCTCAGCCAGGGGCCGAAGCTCGGCGCGCTGCTCGCCGGCATCGACCAGAAGCTGCTGCGCGGCCGCGCCCCGTGGACGCTGCACAAGCCCACCGACCACAATCAGCTCGACCCAGCCGACGAACACGCACCGATCGCCTACCCCAAACCCGACGGCCAGCTCAGCTTCGACCTGCCATCCTCGCTCTACCTGTCGAACACCCAACACAGCGAAGACCAGCCCTGCCACCTGCACCTGAAGGCGGCAAACCTCAGCGTCGATTTCAACCTGCCCACCTACGCCGCCCCCGAACAACGCTACTGCCCGGCCGGCGTGTACGAAATCATCGAAGAAGCCGGCACACCCCGCCTGCACATCAACGCCGCCAACTGCCTGCACTGCAAAGCCTGCGACATCAAAGACCCGACCCAGAACATCGAGTGGACGCCACCGCAGGGGGGTGAGGGGCCGGTTTATGGACGGATGTAGGTGATTGCCGGCATGTCATATAGATTGAGGCGGCAGCAAAATATCAACAAGCTGGGGCATCATGAATGACTGAAAAGCCGTTACCGGCGGGTATTTTCGGAAACATAAAACTTCTGATCATTCAGCGGGAGCCAACCAAACGGCTGCGAATTTATAGTTGAGGCTTACCAAATGACAGCACTAGAACTCAAGTCACCGCGAGACGGCTCCATCCTCACCTTTCGCGTCGTTACTCAATATGCACAAGAAGTCGAATTCGAAGTTTCCGTCCGTACGCCTTGGTTCACCGGAAGAGCACCTGCATCCACTTTCATGAACGGATCTCCAAGTACGATGTTCAAGGCCATGGCCCAAGAATGGCAAGGCTGGAAGGAGCCCAAGTCCTGGCAAGACCTAGAGAGACGCGTATCCCTGAGTAGCCTTACTGATTCAACTGGTCACGTTTCCATCACCGTCGAACTGATAGGCCAAGATTATGAAAGCAGGTTGTGCGTCGTTTTAGAATACGAAGCAGGTCAGTTAGAAGAAATGGCGTTAGCCACTGCTGAGTTGCTAGGCTAGCGAGCGTAGCCCCAAATCGTTCCCACGCCCTACATACACGCGAATACCGTCGACAACGCTCGGCGTCGATCAAATCATCAGACCAATAAGGGACATCAACCTTGTATCCATCTGCTATCAATCCAGACCTTGTCGGCACCTACTCCGCTTTAGCGAAGGCCGGGGGCGGGTATGTATGGGATGCCGTGCTCGAATACCGGGTTTGGTGTCACCCAGAACTTGATGCGGCCGATGAAACGGAAGGCGGCGACTACTATTGCGCCTTCGCGGATTACCCGGAAGCCCTCGAATTTTCACTGCGCACGGAAGGCGCAGAAGAACCCTTGGCGCTCATCCTGCAGAAGGAATACATCGACGAGCCTGAAGCGGAACAGTACGTCCACATCAAGGAAGAGCGTATTGCCGAATGGCATATTGAGTTTCTCAAGCGCCCGCAACGCACGGAAAGAACGATCCCTGATTTCCTGTCGCCGAACGCCCTGAGCAATCGTCTCGATATTTTGCGCGGGCTGGCGGGATAGCACACACTTTGATCCTCCCCAAATTCTACGTGTGGATGCAGCACACTCCTTCAAGCGGATATTGAGAAATGACCTTGAATCCGGCATCTAAATCCAACAGGCCCCGCCGCAAACGACTGATTATCACTATTGTCACGCTCGTATTCGCGGCAATGCTATTCACGATCCTTGACCATCCCGGCGGGGCCCCTGTCACAGAAATAGAAGGGGTAATTCAATTGTTCAGGAGCCCTCACCTCGCAACCGTTCGCCTCGACACAGACAACCTTGTTCAGGCAAAGCTTGCACGTGATAGCACAGCGCAAGTGGGGGACATTGCGCACATCCACGTTTTCCATAGCGCCATTACCAGAAAACGCAGCTACGAAATTTATCGGACGAACAAGCCTCTGCAATAAGACAGGTAGGGGGCGCAAATTCTTTTCTTTGCGAACGCGGAACAAGCCGCAGCCATCCGGCGATGGCCAATCGGTGGGTTTTCGCTGCGCTCCGAACCCACCCTACAAAACCCTGCCTGAAGAACCTCACCGGACAGCTCTGTGCAGACACCCTCTCTGCACAAGCAAGCCCCGAGCGGCTTGGCGGGCACCTCACGAAAAACCTGATCGTTCCGACGTTCTACGTGGGAACGTTGCCGGTGACGCTCTGCGTTGCGCCGAAGGGACGCGGGAGCGTCCAAACCTGCGCGTCCACCCGGAGCGTGGGTGCGATCACTCCTCACTCCTCACTCCTCACTCTTCACTCAAAACAACTCACTTCCGCTTGCGCAGCTTCAACTCGGCCAGCACATCGCCCCAATGCCGATGCTCGTCGGTCATGAATTTGCGCAGATCATCGCCAGCCAGAGTGCCCGCGCCGAAACCGTGCATATCCAGAAATGCCTGGAATTCGGGCGACGCAGCGACTTTCACGACAGCCTCGGTCAGACGCGTCCTTACCTCGGGCGCCAGGTCTGGCGGTGCCAGCACGGCGCGCCAGGTGCCGCCCTGCACGAGCTTGCCATTGGCTTCGCGCACAGTCGGCACATCCGGGAAGTTTGCCTGACGCTCGCGTGCGAATACGGCCAGCGGCCGGACTTTGCGTTGGCGGTAAAACACATTGCCTTCGCGCAGCGAGTCCGGACACACATCGACCAGGCCTTTGCCAAGCGCCCGAAACCCCGGCACCGCACCTTCGCTGGGCACAATACGCAGGGCGTCAGCGCGCAAGCCGTTGGCTTTCAAAAGATCAAACATCGCAATGTGGTAGGCGCCACCCTCGGCCATGCCGCTGATGCTGTAGGTGCCGGGCGGGGTTTTGCGGATCGCGGCGAGGGCCTCGTTCAGCGTGCGCCAGGGGCTCTTCGCATCCACCCAGAAGGCCGCCGGGCTCTGCTCGATGCGGGCAATCGAGGTGAAGCTTTCGTAGGAGTAATTGGTCTCGCCGCCCCAATAGGCGTTGATGAAATCGGGCGTCACCAGCCCGAGGGTGTAGCCGTCCGGCTCGGCGAAAGCGACCTGTGAATGGGCAAAAATGCCGTTCGCGCCGTCGATGTTCATGACCGAGACCGGCACGCCCAGCTCTTTCTCCAGCCCGCTGGCCATCTGCCTTGCGATCAGATCCGAGCCGCTGCCCATGACCCAACCGACGACCAGCGTGATCGGCCGCTCCGGCCAGGCCGCGCGCACAGGCAGCGGCACGGCCAAGAGGCACAGCATCAGGCAAGTCACGACAGGGGCAAGCAGGCGTTTCATGATCTCCATCCGATGGAAGTCGGGGCTACATCTGCTGTAACGGCAGGACGGGCTGAAAACCTTTAATCCAAGGGCCCGTGGAAACAATCAAACACAATTCCCCCGCCGTTCCCGCGAAGCCTTGTCGGCAAACGGCGAGCAAAACAGCGCTTTCACCCGCCTGCCGTGCCAGAATGCGGCCCTTCACGCCTGCCCTCTCTGCCCTGAACGCCTCATGACTCAAAAGACCCACGACATCCGCCCCGGCCAATCCATCGAGCTGCTCAAGGAACTGCACATCCTGACGCGCGATGGCCAGATGAATCAGGACAGCCGGCGCAAGCTGAAGCAGGTGTATCACCTGTTCCAGTTCATCGAGCCGCTGCTGAAGGATGCGCTGGCGGCCGGGCCGCAGCTGAATCTGGTGGATCACGGCGCGGGCAAGTCCTATCTGGGCTTCATCCTGTATGACCTGTTCTTCAAGGAGCAGGCGAAGCAGGGCAGGATCTGGGGCATCGAAACGCGCGACGAGCTGGTGACGCGTTCGCGCGAGCTGGCACAGCGGCTGGGCTTTGGCGGCATGGAATTCCTGAACCTGTCGGTGGCGGACTCGATCACATCCCCCGCCCTGCCCGCGCAGATCGACATCGTGACCGCCCTGCACGCCTGCAACACGGCGACCGACGACGCGATCCGCTTCGCACTGGCCAAACAGGCCCGCCACATCGTGCTGGTGCCCTGCTGTCAGGCCGAAGTCGCGGCCGTGCTGCGCAAGAACAAGGGCAAGGCACTGGGCAAATCTTCGCTGACCGAGCTGTGGCGCCACCCGATCCACACCCGCGAATTCGGCAGCCAGATCACCAATGTGTTGCGTTGTCTGCAACTGGAGGCGCACGGCTACCAGCTCAACGTGACCGAGCTGGTCGGCTGGGAGCATTCGATGAAAAACGAGCTGATCATCGCCAGCTACAAGGATCTGCCGCGCCGTCGCCCGGCCGAGCGGCTCAACGAGCTGCTGGAACATGTCGGGCTGGAGGAGATGGCGGAACGGTTTTTTGTACCTGAACTCAAAGCTTGAGTGTTTTTAACCAACGGCAGCGATCAGGGGGAAACTCTCCGCGTTTTGCCGTAGGAGCTAGCGAAGCTGGCGATTTGCGCCCCAATTCACGTCCGGATCGCCAGCTGCGCTAGCTCCTACAAAAACATCACTACCTCAAGAGCCGCACCCAGTTTGACTGAGCAGGCAGACCATCCGCAGACCCAATCCACGCGCGGCTCTACAAGCAGCTCAATCCACAATCTTGTTCAGGTACTCGCAATCCAGCGGCGTCTTGGCGTGGGTATCGCCTTCCACACACAAGCCAGCGTCCTTGAGCTGGGTGGTCAGCGCATCGAGGCGTTTGTCCTGCTCGGCCACATGATTGAGCAGCGCGTGCAAGGTCTTGGCGATCGGGTCGTCGGCATTGCGCGTCACGCCATAGGCCGAGAAATCCGACTTGTCGCTGCGCTCATCCTTGGGCTCCAGCACATGCGCCGGATTGCCCACGGCCGTGGCGCCCGCCGGTACCGGCTTGACCACCACCGCGTTGGAGCCGACCTTGGCGCCTGCACCGACGGTGAAACCGCCCAGCACCTTGGCCCCCGCGCCGATGACCACGCCGGCTTCCAGCGTCGGATGACGCTTCACGCCGCGATACAACGAGGTGCCACCCAAGGTCACGCCCTGATAGATGGTGCAGTCGTCGCCCACTTCCGCCGTCTCGCCGATCACCACGCCGATGCCGTGATCGATGAACACGCGCCGGCCGAACTTGGCGCCGGGGTGAATTTCGATGCCGGTAAGCCAGCGTGAAAAATAGGAGATGAAGCGCGCCAGCAAGAGAAATTTCGAACGCCAGCAACGATTCGCCAGGCGATGCAGGATCAGCGCATGTACGCCGGGATAGCACAGCAGCACCTCAAACTTGCTGCGGGCGGCGGGGTCGCGCTGAAGGACGCTGGCAATGTCTTCTCGGAGGTGGGCGAACATGATGACTCTTCGTGGAGGGATTACGACAATGAACTGATTCTAAATGGTCTAAGGCAAGTTCTAGTCCCGCTTGTGGAATTTCTCGGGGAACTGGAAGCTGCTCAGCATGCCACGCAGGATATTGACCTCGTCGCGCTCCAGACGGATGCGCCCGAACATGCGGCGCAGGCGCGGCATCAGGCGCTTGGGATTATCCGGGTTGAAAAACCCGCTGGCGGTCATCGTGCTCTGGAAGTGGCCGATCATCTGCTCCACCTCATCCACCGTGGCCAGATCGCCAAAACTCGCCGGCGCCTCGCCCAGATCCTGCGTGGCGATGCGCAGCTCGTAACACATCAGCTGCACCGCCGCGCCCAGATTCAGCGAGCTGTACTCGGGGTTGGCCGGAATCATCACCGGCAGCTGGCACATGGCCAGTTCTTCGTTCGACAGGCCGTAGGTCTCGTTGCCGAAGACCAGCGCCACGTCGCCCTGCTGCGCCGCCTCGGCCAGTGTCGTCGCGGCCTGGCGCGCCCACTGCATCGGCAAGGCCAATTCGCGACGGCGCGCGGTGAAGGCGGCAGCCATGGTTACGCCGGTCAGCGCCTCGGTCAGCGAGCTGCAGACGACGGCGTTGGCCAGCACATCGGTGGCGCCAGAGGCGCGTGTTTCGGCCTCGGGATCGGGGAAACTGCGTGGATTGACCAGATAAAGCCGGCTCAATCCCATGGTTTTCAGCGCCCGTGCCACCGCGCCAATATTGCCCGGATGACTGGGATGTGACAAAACCACACGAAATCGGTTCAAGGAGAGGGCTTCAGCCATATATAATGCGCGGTTTCCTGTGGTACTCGTTGCATCTTGCGAGCCGCCTTCACGAGACCCGACGCTCATGCATCCAATTCTGAATATCGCCGTCAAGGCCGCTCGCCGCGCCGGCACCATCATCAACCGTGCTTCGACGGATCTGGACAAGCTGGAAGTCCAGACCAAACAGCCGAATGACTTCGTGACCGAAGTTGATCGCGCCGCCGAAGCCGCCATCATCGAAGTGATCCGCGACGCCTATCCGGAGCACGCGATTCTAGCAGAGGAGTCGGGTGACACCGGCGGTGAGAGCGAGTTCCAGTGGATCATCGACCCGCTGGATGGCACGACCAACTACATCCACGGCTTCCCGCAGTATTCCGTGTCCATCGCTCTGGCCGAGCGCGGCATCGTGCAGCAGGCCGTGGTTTATGACCCGACGCGCAACGATCTGTTCACCGCCAGCCGTGGCCGTGGCGCCTTCCTGAATGATCGCCGCATCCGCGTCAGCAAGCGTGTCCGACTCAACGACACCCTGATCGGCACCGGTTTTCCGTTCAAGAACATGGCGCACGTCGACGCCTATCTGGCGATGTTCAAGGATCTGGCCGGCAAGACCGCCGGACTGCGCCGCCCAGGCTCTGCCGCACTGGATCTGGCCTACGTCGCTTGCGGGCGCACCGATGGTTTCTTCGAAATCGGCCTGGCGCCGTGGGACATGGCGGCCGGCGTGCTGCTCGTGACCGAAGCCGGTGGCCTCGCCAGCGATTTCGGCGGTGAAGGCGATTACCTGAAGACCGGCAATCTGGTCTGCGGCACGCCAAAGATCTTCACCCAGCTGCTGCAAGTGGTGCAATCGCACCGCACGGACGCGCTGCAAGCCTGATCTTCGGGCTGTGCCGGAATAAAAAAGCGACCTGCGGGTCGCTTTTTTCACATCACTCCGGGAGCAAGCAGAAATTCCATAAAATCAACAAACGGCTACTTGGTCAGTACAAAAGCAACGCTGACTATCAAAACAACGAGCCACCAGCGCTTTAGCAGCCACTTGGGCAAAGACAAACCCTCGTTGCCCTTCGCCGCAAACTCGGCCAGATAATCCGCTTCGTACATGATGCCTCCCGCACAAGATTGATGGGGTGCTGCCCTGCAGCAAGGGTAGGCCACATACAAACCATGATCAAGCCGTGGTTATACGGCGCCAGAAAACCAACCAACTCATGCGTGTGAAGAGCCGCACGCAGTCTGCCTCTACAAGCACATCTGCCTGTAAGCCAGGCTGAGCGTGGATCTTGGGGCATACATCTCTAACAGCCACACCCCATGCGGCTCTCCGAGCCCTCAAGCCAGCGCATGGCGAAACAGCCGAAAGAAATTCGCCGTCGTTGCCGCAGCCACTTCCTCGACACTGATGCCGCGCAGGCGCGCAACTTCGACCGCCACATGTGGCACGTAGGATGGCTCGTTGAGCTTGCCGCGATATGGCACGGGCGCCAGATAGGGCGAGTCGGTTTCGATCAGGATATGCTCCAGCGGAATGGCGGCGGCGACTTCCTTGAGCTGGTTGGCGCTCTTGAAGGTCACGATGCCGGAGAAGGAAATGTAGAAGCCCTGCTCGATGGCGGCCTGCGCCACCTCCAGCGTCTCGGTGAAGCAGTGCATCACGCCACCGACTTCGCCGGCATTCTCTTCACGCATCAGGCGCAGCACGTCGGCGGCGGAATCACGGGTGTGAATCACCAGCGGCTTGCCACATTCGCGCGCGGCACGGATGTGCGTGCGAAATCGTTCACGCTGCCATTCCGGCTGATCCTTGTGCCAGTAATAATCCAGCCCGGTTTCGCCGATGGCGATCACCTTGGGGTGCGCCGCCAGCTCAAGAAGCCGCGCCACATCGGGGTCTTCGCCTTCGGAATGCTCGGGATGCACACCGACGGAAGCGAACACGTTGGCGTGCGATTCGGCCAGCGCGAGCACGCGCGGGAAGTTTTCCAGGCTCACACCGATGCACACGGCGTGGCTGACCTGCGCGGCGGCCATGCGCTCGAACAGGACTTCACCCTGCGCGGCCAAGTCTTCGAAGTCAATGTGGCAGTGTGAATCGACAAACATGATATTTACCTGCTGAAACGAAAACCGGGCTTACGCCCGGTCTGAATTAAACGATCTACAGCTTACAAGGTATGTGTAGGCCGGCTGGAGCCGAGCGCCCCGCCGAGCACCTGCTCAATCTTGACCTTGACGACGTTGCCGCCTTCATCCGGGGCGAACTGCACGCCCACGCCCTGCGTCTTGCTGTTCTGCGCATTGGCAGGTGTTACCCAGGCAACTTTGCCCTTCACCGCCAGACGCGCCGGATCATCCATCAATTGCAGCAGCATGAACACTTCGTCGCCGGGCAAGTAATTGCGGTTGGTCGGGATGAATAACCCGCCGCCCGTAATAAAGGGCATGTAAGCCGCATACAAGGCCGACTTGGAATTGATATTCAGCGAGAGAACACCGGCACGCACCGCCGCCTGTTGTTTGGGTTCCATGCACTTTCCAGTGAATTAAAGCGTCAGGGAGGAATGCTAAAGCCTGGGGCCGTCGCACACCAGACACTTATACCCGAATGTCACCAAAACGGGAGCAGACGGCACAATGGCCAGCGCTCCCGTCTTGATTTAGTGCTTGATCAAACCATTACTCGCGGCGTCATCCGCATCGGCATCCACCGGCAAGGGCACTGCCACCACCGGCTCGCTGACTTCAGGCAAGGGCACTGGCGCACGCTCAAGCGCGAGTTCCAGTACCTGATCGAACCACTTGACCGGAATGATCTCGATGCGATCCTTCAGGTCCGGCGGCATATCGACCAGATCCTTGACGTTTTCCTGCGGAATCAAGGCCGTACGGATGCCGCCGCGCACGGCTGCGAGCAGCTTTTCCTTGAGGCCGCCAATCGGCAGTACTTCGCCGCGCAAGGTGATCTCGCCGGTCATCGCCACATCGGCGCGCACCGGGATATTAGCCAGCACGGACACCAGCGCCGTAGCGATGCCGATACCCGCAGACGGACCATCCTTGGGCGTCGCACCTTCAGGCAAGTGAATATGGATATCGTTCTTGCCGTGGAAATCCTCGGCAATCCCGAGCTGGCGAGCGCGCTTGCGCACGACCGACAGCGCGGCCTGAATCGACTCCTGCATCACATCGCCGAGCTTTCCGGTGGTGATGATCTTGCCCTTGCCGGGCAGCACCACCGCCTCGATGGTCAGCAATTCGCCGCCGACTTCGGTCCAGGCCAGACCGGTCACCTGACCGACCTGATTGTCCTTTTCAGCCATGCCGAAGGAATAACGACGCACGCCCAGATACTTGTCGAGATTCTTGGCGTTAACGATCACCTTCGTCTCGCGCTTCTTGAGTACCAGCGCCTTCACGACCTTGCGGCAGATGCGTGAGATTTCACGCTCCAACGACCGCACGCCCGCTTCACGCGAGTAGTAACGGATGATGTCGCGCACGGCATCTTCCGTCACCGTCAGCTCGTTGGGCTTCACGCCGTTGTTCTTCATCTGCTTGGGCAGCAGATAACGCAAGGCGATGTGGATCTTTTCGTCTTCCGTGTAACCCGACAGGCGAATGATTTCCATCCGGTCGAGCAGCGCAGCAGGAATATTGAACGAATTGGCCGTCGCTACGAACATCACTTCCGACAGGTCGTATTCCACCTCGATATAGTGGTCGACGAAAGTCGAGTTCTGTTCGGGATCGAGCACTTCCAGCAAGGCCGACGACGGATCGCCACGGAAATCCGCGCCCATCTTGTCGACTTCGTCGAGCAGGAAGAGCGGATTGCGCACGCCGACCTTGGTCATGTTCTGCAGGATCTTGCCCGGCATGGAACCGATGTAGGTACGACGGTGGCCGCGAATCTCGGCCTCATCGCGCACGCCACCCAGCGACATGCGCACGAACTTGCGGTTCGTGGCCTTCGCGATCGACTGACCGAGCGAGGTCTTGCCCACACCTGGAGGCCCGACCAGACAAAGGATCGGTGCCTTCAGCTTGTCGACACGCTGTTGCACTGCCAGATATTCAAGGATGCGTTCCTTGACCTTGTCGAGGCCGAAGTGGTCCGTATCCAGGACCTTTTGCGCGTCAGCCAGATCCTTGCTGATGCGTGATTTCTTCTTCCAGGGCAGGCCGGTGAGCGTTTCGATGAAGTTGCGCACCACCGTAGCTTCGGCCGACATGGGCGACATCAGCTTGAGCTTCTTCAGCTCAGACTGTGCCTTGGCCAGGGCTTCCTTGGACAAGCCACCGGCTTTGATCTTCTTTTCCAGCTCTTCGAGGTCTGCGCCCTCTTCGCCTTCGCCGAGTTCCTTCTGAATCGCCTTGACCTGCTCGTTCAGGTAGTACTCGCGCTGACTCTTCTCCATCTGGCGCTTGACGCGGCCACGGATGCGCTTTTCCACCTGCAGGATGTCGAGTTCGGTTTCGAGCTGGGCAAGCAAGCGTTCCAGACGCTCGCCCACATTGCACAATTCCAGCACGGCCTGCTTCTGCTCAAGCTTGAGCGGCAGGTGCGCAGCAATCGTATCGGCCAGGCGACCGGCTTCTTCGATGCCGGCCAGCGAGGTCAGGATCTCGGGCGGAATCTTCTTGTTCAGTTTCACGTACTGATCGAACTGACTGATGATCGCGCGACGCATCGCTTCGACTTCGTGTGTGCCGCCTTCATCACCGCTGATCGGCGTGACCTGTGCCACGAACTGGGTCTTCAGATCGGCTACGCTATCGACGCGAGCACGCTGCGTGCCTTCAACCAGCACCTTGACCGTGCCATCGGGCAGCTTGAGCATCTGCAGGATGTTCGCAACGCAACCGATGTCGTAAAGATCATCCGACGAAGGCTCGTCCTTGGCAGCGGACTTCTGCGCCACCAGCAGGATGCTCTTGCCGGCTTCCATTGCCGACTCAAGCGCCTTGATGGATTTGGGGCGACCGACGAAAAGCGGGATCACCATATGCGGAAAAACCACCACGTCGCGCAGGGGCAGCAGCGGCAGTTCAATGCTCTCGGGGGGGAGTTCAGGCTTGTTTGACATATCGTTTCCTAATGAGCGCACCCATTCTACGTGGGGGCTGGCACGGAGGATTCAAGCCTGCGAAGGCAAGAATCCCCGTACTCAGTTGGAGCCTGCTACCTTTGGCTGGTCTGCATAGATCAGCAAGGGCTGGGCGCCGGAATCGATGGTGTTCTCATCGATGACGACCTTGCTCACATTCTCCATGCTTGGCAGCTCGTACATGATGTCGAGCAACACTTGTTCCAGAATCGAGCGCAGCCCGCGCGCACCGGCCTTGCGCTTGATTGCACGTTTGGCAATCGCCTGCAAGGCAGCCGGACGCACTTCCAGTTCCACGCCCTCCATCGAGAAGAGCTTGGCGTACTGCTTGATCAGGGCGTTTTTCGGCTCGATCAGAATCTGGATCAGTGCGGCTTCGTCGAGTTCCTGCAGCGTGGCGACCACCGGCAGACGGCCGATGAATTCGGGGATCAGACCAAACTTGATCAGATCTTCCGGCTCGCACTGACGCAGGGTTTCCGAAACACGTGCATCCTCACGGCTGCGCACCACGGCACCGAAACCGATACCGACGGTTTCAGTGCGGTTGCGGATGACTTTTTCCAGACCATCGAAAGCGCCGCCACACACAAACAGGATGTTCGACGTATCGACCTGTACGAAATCCTGATTCGGATGCTTGCGCCCGCCTTGCGGCGGCACCGAAGCGACCGTGCCTTCGATCAGCTTGAGCAGCGCCTGCTGCACGCCTTCGCCGGACACATCGCGGGTGATCGATGGATTGTCGGATTTGCGTGAAATCTTGTCGATTTCGTCGATATAGACAATGCCCTGCTGAGCCCGCTCGACGTCGTAGTCGCACTTCTGCAGCAGCTTCTGGATGATGTTTTCGACGTCTTCGCCCACATAACCGGCTTCGGTCAGGGTCGTCGCGTCGGCCATCACGAAGGGCACGTTCAACAGGCGCGCCAGGGTCTGGGCGAGCAGCGTCTTGCCGGAACCGGTCGGCCCGATCAGCAGGATGTTGCTCTTGGCCAGCTCCACATCGTCAGCCGTGCGCGATTGATGGCGCAGGCGTTTGTAGTGGTTGTACACGGCCACGGCCAGAATACGCTTGGCCGGCTTCTGACCGATCACGTACTGGTCGAGAATTTCGGCAATTTCCTTGGGCGAAGGCAGATCGCCCTTGTCCAGGCGTGCTGCGGCGTCGCCGCCGATTTCATCGCGGATGATGTCATTGCACAGGTCAATGCACTCATCGCAGATGAATACGGAGGGCCCTGCGATCAGCTTGCGTACTTCGTGCTGACTCTTGCCGCAGAACGAACAGTAGAGCAGCTTCTCGCTGCCAGACTTTTTGTCCGTCATTTTCAGCCTTCCTTAAGTAAATGAATCTATCAGAGCGCGTCAGCGCGGCTGTTCAATACCTTGTCGACCAAGCCATAAGCTTGTGCTTCGTCGGCCGACATGAAATTGTCGCGGTCCGTATCCTTCTCGATCCGCTCCACCGACTGGCCGGTATGCGTGGCCAGCATCTGATTCAGTTTGGCACGCAATGCCAGAATTTCACGGGCGTGAATCTCGATATCCGAGGCCTGCCCCTGATAGCCACCCAGCGGCTGGTGAATCATGATCCGCGAATTCGGCAGACTGAAGCGCTTGCCCTTCTCGCCTGCAGCCAGCAGGAAGGCGCCCATGCTGGCGGCTTGACCGATGCACAGGGTGCTCACGTTCGGCTTGATGAACTGCATGGTGTCGTAAATCGACATACCCGCCGTCACCGAACCGCCCGGCGAATTGATGTAGAAATAGATATCCTTGTCCGGATTCTCGGACTCCAGGAACAAGAGCTGCGCCACGATCAGGTTGGCCGTCATGTCATTGACCGGGCCGACCAGAAACACCACACGCTCCTTCAACAGGCGCGAGTAGATATCGTAGGAGCGCTCACCGCGACCGCTTTGTTCCACCACCATCGGCACCAAACCGAGGCCGACCGGATCCCAATCAGACTGCTGCGTGTTTGAGAATTTCAAAGCGCTCTCTCCATCATCATCAAAAAACGGTGCCGGCACACACCGGCACCACCATCATCAAGCCTGCTGACCTTGCTCCATCAGCTCTTCAAAAGTAAAGCTCTTGTCGCTGACCTTCGCCTGAGCCAAGACCCATTCGACCACATTGTCTTCAACCACAGCATCCTGGATGCCGCGCAGGTTTTCAGGCTTCGAGTAATACCAGCGCACCACTTCAGCCGGATGCTCGTAAGTCTGAGCCAGATCATCCACACGCGCACGCACCTGATCGGGCTTGGCTTGCAGGCTGTTCTTGCCAACGATCTCGGCAACAATCAGGCCCAGCTTCACGCGCGAGGCAGCTTGCTCGGCAAACCAGGCCTTCTCGACCGGCACATTCTTCACATCTACGCCGCGCTGAACCAGATCCTGCTTGGCCGATTCGACCATGCGCTCGGATTCACCATCCACCAGCACCTTCGGCACTTCAAAACCACTCAGCTTCGACAGAGCTTCCAGCGCCTGATCGCGCACGCGGGCACGGATACGACGGCTCACTTCACGCTCCAGATTTGCCTGGATTTCGCCACGCATCTTGACCAGATCACCATCCACCACACCCAGCGCCTGAGCGAAAGTAGCATCCACTGCCGGCAGGATCGGGGCTTCAACGCCCTTCAGGGTGATTTCGAACTGGACGGTTTCGCCGGCCAGATTCTTGGCGTGATACTCAGCCGGGAAAGTCAGGTCGAAAGTCTTGCTCTCTCCCACCGACAAACCACGCAATGCCGCGTCAAAATCCGGCAGCATCTGGCCGCCACCCACCACTACCGAGAAGTCAGTTGCCTGACCGCCTTCAAAAATCTCGCCATCCTTGCGGCCGGTGAAATCGATCACCACGCGATCGCCTTCAGCAGATGCGCGCTCGGCTTTTTCGTAGCTCGTGCGTTGCTTGCGCAACACTTCAATCGTGCGCTCCACTTCAGCATCGCCAATCGTCAGCGCCGGACGCTCGATCTCGGCGGCCGACAGATCGCCAATCACCACTTCCGGGAAAACTTCAAACGTCGCCACGAAATCCATCGTGCCTTCAGCCGAACCGGCCTTCGGCTCAATGTTCGGATAACCAGCAACACGCAAATTCTGTTCCTGCACAGCCGTGTTGAACGCCTTTTCAACAGCGTCGCCCATCACTTCATTACGGATCTGCGGACCGTAGGATTGCTCGACCATCTTGCTCGGCACCTTGCCGGGACGGAAACCCGCCATTTTCACGGTGCGGCCCATGTTCTTCAGGCGTGCGGCAACCTGCGTTTCCACCTCGGCCAGCGAGACAGACAGATCGATGCGGCGCTCAAGCGCGCCAAGCGTCACTTCATTCGTTTGCATACGGAATTTCCTTGGATCAGAACGGAGGGGCCGCACCGCTGAAGGGAGCCCCGGCTAGAAAACTAACAAACCGGCGATGCTACCACAAACCACCCCCACCCCCGAGGGCCGGCCGCGTGCTTGCGTCAAACCCGACAAAGCTGACTCGAACATGAAGCAAATCGCCCACAATTCAAGTCCACGCGCTCAGGGAAAGATGAAAATACCTGTCTGGAGAGCCGCGCCTGAGTTAAGGCTTGAGCAGACATGCCTGCACAGCCGCGCCCAGCCTTGTTGCGCAAAGGGGTGTACTGAAGAGGCAATCTACAAGCGGCTCTACAGCCGATGCTTTGATGGTGCCCAGGAAGGGACTCGAACCCCCACGTATTGCTACGCCAGAACCTAAATCTGGTGCGTCTACCAATTTCGCCACCTGGGCTTTCCGTGTGCCAGCCGAGCGGCCAGCGGAAAGAGGCGCGGATTATATAGCAGACTGGCTGCCAACGCCCGCCCACGCGCAGCTATACTCGCTGCCCTGTATGCCAGTCGATCACTACGAAAACTTCCCTGTCGCCTCTGTCCTGCTGCCGCGCCGCCTGCGCGAGCCGGTCGAGGCCATCTACGCCTTTGCGCGCAGCGCCGACGACATCGCCGATGAAGGCGATGCGACGAACGAAGAACGCCTCGCTGGCCTGGCGGCCTATCAGCGCGAACTCGATGTAATTGCAGCCGGCGGCACGCCAACGGAAGCCATGTTCGCCCGCCTGGCGCGCAATGTGCGCGAGTGGCAGCTGCCGATCCAGCTCTTGCGTGACCTGCTGGATGCCTTTGCGCAGGACGTGGTGAAGAAACGCTACGCCGACTTTCCCGATGTGCTCGATTACTGCCGCCGCTCGGCTGACCCGGTAGGGCGATTGCTGCTGCATCTATATGGAGAGACGAGCGCAGACAATCTGCGCCGCTCGGATCTGATCTGCTCGGCCCTGCAGATCATCAATTTCTGGCAGGACGTGGGCGTGGACTGGCGCAAGGATCGCGTCTACCTGCCGCAGGACAGCCTCGCGCGCTTCGGTGTCAGCGAAGCGCAAATCGCCGCTGGCACCGTCGATACTGCGTTCCGAGCGCTGATGCAATATGAAGTGCAACGTGCGCGCAGCATGATGCGCGACGGCGCCCCGCTCGCCACCGCCCTGCCCGGCCGCGTCGGCTGGGAACTGCGTCTGGTGGTGCAAGGCGGTCTGCGCATTCTGGAGCGCATCGAAGCGGTCGATTACGATGTGTTCCGGCAGCGCCCGGAGCTGGGCAAGCTTGATTGGTTGCTGCTCGTGCTGCGAGCGATAAGGATGAAAAAACAATGAGCCCCGACGAATACTGCGAACAGAAAGCCGCCGCCAGCGGTTCCAGCTTCTATTACAGCTTCCGCTTTCTCACGCCGGATCGCCGCCGCGCGATCACCGCGCTCTACGCCTTCTGCCGCGAAGTCGATGATGTGGTCGACGAGACCAGCGATCCGCAGGTCGCCGCGCAGCAACTCGACTGGTGGCGTGGCGAAACCGTCGCCATCTACAACGGCACGCCCGAACACCCGGTCGGCAAGGCGCTGATGCAGGTCGTCAAGGATTTCCGGATGCCACAGGAACAGCTGCTGGAAATCATCGACGGCATGCAGATGGATCTGGAGCAGGCGCGCTACGCCGACTTCAAGGCCCTGAACCTGTACTGCTACCGCGTTGCCAGCGTGGTCGGGCTGCTCGCCGCCGAGATCTTCGGCTACACCGACCGCCAGACCCTGAAATACGCGCACGATCTGGGCATCGCCTTCCAGCTCACCAACATCATCCGCGACGTCGGCGAAGACGCCCGCCGTGGCCGCATCTACCTGCCGATGGATGAACTGGAGCGCTTCAACGTACCGGCCAAAGACATTCTGGAAGCCCGCAGCAGCGAGAACTTCCAGCGCCTGATGGCTTTCCAGATCGAGCGTGCGCAGAAATACTACGATCAGGCCCTGGCCCAACTTCCCGCCGTGGATCGCAAGAGCCAGCGCGCCGGCCTGATCATGGCCGCGATCTACCGCCAGACCCTGCGCGAAGTCGAAGCCGACGGTTGCCGCGTGCTGACCCACCGCATCTCGCTGACGCCGCTGCGCAAGCTGTGGCTGGCGGTGAAGGCGTGGGTGAAGAACTGAGAAGGGGATTGCTTTGGATTGGTTATCTCTGCTAGTTGGTCTAGCGCTAGGAGTTTTTGGCAACCTGCTGACGCCTTCCGTGCGATCTGCACTACTGCAATCGTGGTCCCTAACAAAACAAGGAACCAATAAGCTCGGCACAAAAGGACTTCGTCTCAGGCTGGATCAGCTCGAAATTGAGTACCAAAAAATTTCTGCACTACGAGATAACCATGCAGAACTCATAGCCACGGTCATGCGAAGTTGCATGTCGGCAATAATGGCGACTTGGATAGCTTTTGTTGGTTATTTCGTTATCCAAATAGTGCAGCTGACGGGCACGGAAGTACCCAAATACTGGTATTTCGGAATTGGTGGAATTATTGGGTTCGGCACCAGATTGTTAGTAAGCGGTTTCGTTGCTTGGACAGAAGTCGACAAAGTCCGAAACTTCGAAGGCTTCAAGAAAGACAATCTCGCCTCACAAGAAAAAATTAAAGAGCTTCTAGGCAACCTCACCCTATGACCCCCCGCGTCGCCATCATCGGTGCCGGCTATGCCGGCCTCTCCGCCGCCGTCGAACTGACCCGAGCGGGCGTGGACGTCACGGTCTTCGAGTCCTCGCGCGTCATGGGCGGCCGTGCCCGGGTGGTGGAGAAGGATGGTTACCGGCTGGACAACGGCCAGCACATCCTGCTTGGTGCTTACACCGAGACGCTGAAGCTGCTGCGCTTCCTCAAGGTCAATCCGAAGCGCCTGCTCGCCCTGCCTTTCGTGCTGCATGTACCCGGGCGCCTGACCTTACGGGCGGCGAATCTGCCGGCGCCTTTTCATCTGGCGCTGGGCCTGCTGCGCAGCAAGGAACTGAGCTGGGCGGATCGTTTTGCCGCGCTGCGTCTGATCAATTTCCTGAAGAAATGCGACTGGAAGCTGAACGAGGATTACCCGGTCAGCGAGCTGCTGGATCGCACGCGCCAGACGCCGATCCTGCGCGAGCTGATGTGGAATCAACTCTGCGTCGCGGCGCTGAACACGCCACCGCACGAAGCCTCGGCGCAGATTTTCGCCAACGTGCTGCGCGATTCGGTTGGCGCCTCGGCCTCGGCCTCCGAAATGCTGATTCCGCGCATCGACCTGACCGAACTGCTGCCGGTGCAGGCCGGCGTGTATCTGGGCCGCAATGGCACGGCGCTCAACACGGCCTGCCCGATCAAGCGCATCTACGCGGAAAACGGGCGTTTCTGTCTGGAAGGCGATCCCGGCGAGGGCTCGCATTTCAGCCACGTGATCGTCGCCACCGCCCCCTATCACGCCAGCGCCCTGCTTGAAGACTTCAGCGAGCTGACCTATCTGCGCGGGCAGATCGACGCCCTGCCGCACGAGCCGATCACCACCGTGTATCTGGCCTATGACGAGGACGTGACGCTGCCCGAACCAATGATCCAGATCAGCGGATCGATCGTGCAATGGCTGTTCGACAAGGGCCAGAGCACCGGCGAAAAAGGTTTGCTGGCCGGCGTGATCTCCGCCAGCGGCCCGCACACCGAACTGTCGCGCGAGGAGCTGGCGCTGCAAACGCATCAGGCCGTGGAGGCACTCTTCCCACGGATCAAGGCGCCGCGCTGGTCGCAGGTGATTACCGAAAAACGCGCGACCTTCGCCTGCCGCCCCGGCGTGATCCGCCCGCTAGGCATCACCCCGGTGAAGAACCTGCTGCTGGCCGGCGACTATGTGGATTCGCCCTATCCGGCGACCATCGAAGCCGCCGTGCGCTCCGGCCTGAACGCGGCGCGGCATGTGCTGCGGACGGCCGCTTCCGAGCAGACAGGCTGAAGAGCCGCTCGCAGATTGATTCTTCAGCCTGCCTGCAGCAGGAACCAAGCTGGGCGGGCTTCTTCAGGGCTCGTCCCCTAGTCCGACATGCAGCGCATGCGAAAACCAAAGACCGCGCCCGAATGGCTCCTTCCCCCTCGCAGGGGGAAGGCGGGATGGGGGTTGTCTCGCTCAACAAGGCCAAGTCTTGATCTACCGTTTTTACCCCCTCCCTCGCCCTCCCTCTTAAAGAGGGAGGGAATGTTCAGGCCTACCGATTTCAGCGCAAGGGAGATTTGCCCTTCGACACAGGATCTACGAACACCCCCGTCGCGATATCCGCGCCCCCGGCGGCGCTACGGCCTGCCACATCCTTCATGGCAAGCCCCGAATCCGGGCAAAAACCCTTCCGCTCGTACGATTACCCGGATCAAAGCCGTCAGCAAGCACTGAATTGACGCCACAGTGGGTTAAAATCCGCGGCTAACTTTTAGTCCAACACGAGGCTCGCACCGTGAACGCACCGATTCCACTCAGAAACATTCCGCAGACCAACATCTTCCGCAAGGGCGACGTATTTGTCCTCTTCGGCGAACTGTTCGGCCGTGGCTACGCCAACGGTCTGGTGAACGAAGCCCGTAAAGCCGGCCTGACGATTGTCGGCATGACCGTTGGCCGCCGTGAAGCCGATGGCAGCCTGCGTCCGCTGAACGAGGAAGAGCTGGCCACCGCTGAAGAGAATCTGGGTGGCAAGATCATCAATGTGCCGATGATGGCCGGTTTCGACATGGATTCGCCGGCCGGCACGCCGACCCCGACCGCGCTGGTCAATGAGATGAGTCTCAAGACCTGGCAGGAAGACAAGCTGGACTGGGCGCACATCGAAGCCTGTCGCACGCTTGGCGTGGCACGTTTCAAGGCAGCCGTGGCGGACGCCATGAGCCAGCTCGACGGCATGATCGCCGATGGCGCGAATGTGTTCTTCGCCCACACCATGGCCGGCGGTCTGGTCAAGGCCAAGGTTTTCCTGGCGATTGCCAACCGCATCTACAAGGGTCGTGGCGATCGTTTCATGTCCTCGCGCGCACTGATGGACAGCGATCTGGGCAAGCTCAATCTGATGAATTTCGATGAAGTCACGGCCAACACTTTTGGCTACCTCATCGAAGGTAGCGCCGCGATCCGCGCCCGTCTCGAAAAGACCGGCGGCCAGGCGCGCTACACGGCCTACGGCTACCACGGCACCGAGATCCTGATCGACGGCCGCTACCAGTGGCAGACCTACACCAATTACACCCAGGGTCACGCCAAGATGCGCCTGGAAGACGTCGCCAAAGCCGCCTGGGGAAAAGGCATCAAGGCCACGGTCTTCAACTGCCCGGAAATCCGCACCAATTCCTCGGACATCTTCGTCGGTGTCGAACTGTCGATCTTCCCGCTGCTGACCTCGCTGCAGCAGGAAAACGGCGGTGACTGGGCCAAGGCTCAACTGGTCGAAGCCGCCTCGCGTCTGACCGAAGATGGCGCGCTCGACTCGCTGCTGAAGCAGATCGACGACTACAACGACTCCGCCACCATGGCCGGCTTCCGTAACTTCCCGGCCTGGCCGATGGACAACAGCGCCGAACTGGCGGATCTGATGATCGGCACCTCCGAACACATCACCGCCATGCACAAGGATCGCAACAGCCTGATCACCGATCAGCTCAGCGCCCTAGTCATCGAAGGTACCGGCCCGCTGATGTTCCGCGAAGCCTCGGCCCCCGCCGGCCCGGTGCTGTGGCTGAACCATGACGTGATCGCCAAACAGCTGAATCTGCTGCATAACTGAGCGGCGTTTGCTCAGGAGAAAGGGTGGCCTTCGCGCCACCCTTTTTTCGTCTTTACGTACGCAAATCATCGCAGACAATTCACAACACGATCGTTTAGCCGACAGTGCGGAGCAAAAGCGCATGAATAGCCATCCTGCAGAGCCTGAATCCCGCCCCAAACATGGAGGCCGTTTTGCTGCCAGGCTGGTCTGCTGCTTTACGCTGCTACTGACCCTGCACGGCGCCCTTGGTGCAACGATCACCAACCCCCTCATGCCCGGCGCCGACCCGCACGCCATCAGCATCGGCCAGAGCGTCTGGATCTATCCCACCTGGAGCAAAGGCGCCGCCCCGCAATTCTTCGCCTTCGCCTCGGAAGACCTGCAACACTGGCAGCGCCACGGCCCGGTGCTGGATTTCGCGGATGTCAGCTGGATCAAGGACGATGGTCAGGCGCAGCACTTTCCCTGGGCGCCAGCCATTATCGAGCGCCAAGGTGTTTTCTACTTCTATTACTCTGTTGGCCCGCAGCGCCAGACCCCGGCCCGGATCGGTGTCGCACGTGGCGACACCCCCGCCGGGCCATTCCGTGATTCAGGCAAGCCACTGCTGACGGGCGAGAAGGGTTTCGAAGCCATCGACCCGATGGTTTTCCTCGACCCGCAATCCGGCAAATATCTGCTTTATGCCGGCGGCAGCGCAGGCGCAGGGCTGAAGGTCTTCGAGCTTAATGATGACTTGATCTCCATCGCCCGCGAGATAAAAACCGGGCGTCCGCCGAAATTCACCGAAGGCGCTTTCATGCATTACGCCGAAGGCATTTACCACCTGACCTATAGCCACGGGCGCTGGCGCGAAGCCAGCTATTCCGTGCACTACGCCACCGCGCTGACGCCTACCGGCCCGTGGACCTATCGCGGCGCACTGCTGGAAAGTGACAACAAACACAAAGGCCCCGGCCACCATTCCATCATTCAGGACCCGGCCAACGGACAATGGCTGATCGTCTATCACCGCTGGAACGGAACAAGCGGCGATGGCCCTTACAAGGGAATGCGACGCGTCGCCATCGAGCGCATCGAATACGGCGCGGATGGGGCTATCCTGCCGATCAGGATGAGTGACGCGTGGACGCGTTAGGCCGCAAAACAAATCGGCACTCAGAAACCGGACAGCCTGAAGAGGCACGGCCAGCAAGGCTCTTCAGGCAGGCACAGTGCCAACTCAGGCGGGAAGCGCCTGTACAGGCATCCATCGCACCGACAAGCCCTCAAGGGGAAATACATGAAGACACGCCTGATTCGCCGCGCTTTCTGCCTGAGCGCCCTCTGCCTCTGCACACTCAGCGCACGGGCCAGCGGCCCGGCAACCGACAAGACAGACGCCGGCACCGACCTGAACACCATCGCCACGCTGGATGTGCCGCGCTACATGGGCAGCTGGTACGAAATCGCCAAGTTTCCCAACTGGTTCCAGCGCAAATGCAGCAGCGACACCCGGGCCGACTACAGCCTCCAGCCTGAGGGAAAACTGCAGGTTACCAACCGCTGCAAGCAAGCCAACGGCGAGATCAGTGAAGTGATCGGCGCCGCCCGCCAAGTCGGCCCAGCCAACTCGCCCAAGCTGAAGGTCCGCTTCGCCCCCGCCTGGCTGTCCTTCATCCCGGCCGTCTGGGGCAATTACTGGATCATCGACCTCGATGCCGATTACCAGCTCGCCGCCATCAGCGAGCCGTCCAGGCAATATCTGTGGGTGCTCTCCAGAACGCCGCAAGTCAATCAGCAAGCCTATGCAGCCCTGCTCGAACGCTTGAACAAACAGGGCTTTGATGTGCGCAAGCTGGAAACCACCCCGCAGGGCGGCGCGCAAAACTGAGTAGCACATACCCGAAGAGCCGCGTGTAGCGGTCCTCTGCGGGCAGGTATCGTGCAGAGCCAATCAGGGCAAGGCTTAGCGGGCACCCTGCCCTCACACCTTGTACTGCGCAACCGCCTTGCGCATGCGCTCGACGCTGCTCTGCAAAATATGCGAACTCGCTTCGGTATCGCGAGCTACGCCCAGATTCTCTTCGGTCAGGCGCGAAAGCTGTTCGACGCTGCCAGCCATCATCGTCATTGCGCTGCTTTGCTCGGACGATGAGTGCGAGATTTCGGAGACCATCTGCGCGGTGGTATCCATCTGCTGGTTGATGGCCAGCAAGGCGTCATGGGCATCGTGCACCAGGGCCACGCTGGTGCCGACCTGCTCGGCGCTCTGGCGCATGCCATCGACGGCGCTGACCGTATCGGCCTTGATGTGCACGATCATCTGGTCGATCTCCTGCGTCGCCTTGGCGGTGCGCTCCGCCAGCTTGCGCACCTCGTCAGCAACCACTGCAAAGCCCCGCCCCTGCTCGCCAGCGCGCGCAGCTTCGATAGCCGCGTTAAGAGCGAGCAGATTGGTCTGATCCGCGATTTCCTTGATCACCCCCGCCACCTTGCCGATCTCCTCGGTGCGCGTGCCCAATTGCTCGACGGTTTCGGCAGAGCGGGCTACCGTCGTCGACAAGGTCCTGATCGTCGCAGAAGCGCGCTCCGACAGCTCCGCCCCGGCCTGCGCCTGCTGCCCTGCCCGCGACGCCACCGTTTGCGTGCTCGCCGCATGCTGGGCCACCTCGGAGATTGACACCGTCATTTCCTCCACGCCAGCGGCCGCAGACGAAGTGCTGGCGCTTTGCACGGAAGCCGCGGAAACCAGCGACTCGACCGACTGATTGAGGCCGCTGGTGGTTTCCGCCACTTCACGGGTGGTGTCGCCAATGATCTGCAGCGTGGCGCGCATAGCCGACACCAGGGTATCGATGCGCCCGGCAATTTCGCCGATCAGATCGTTGTAGCTGGGCGTCAGCGTGGCGCTCAGGTCACCCGCGACGAGCGCCTTCTCAAGAAAATTGCGAACGTTCGCAAGGCGCTTGAACGCCCGTGGCAGATACCAGAAGAGCATGTACAACGCAGCGAGTAGCAGCGCGATCAAACTAACTTCATGCACGACTTCCAGCCAGTTCCAGTCGGCCACTTTAGTAGCAAGACCGCAGAGTCCGCTGAAGGCCGCCAGCAGAACAAACATCACCAGCCGCGTCTGGAAGGCCAGCAGGGTATCGACCAGAGAAGAATGGTTTCGCAGCACGCGTCCGTCCTGAATCCGGATCGACTTGTCGCCCTCGCGCACCCGCTGATAAGCCTTTTCCGCCCCAACGATCTGCGCCCGCGACGGCGGCGTGCGCACCGACTGATAGCCGACGACCTGCCCGTTTTCGCGCACCGGCGAAGCATTCGCCACGACCCAGTAAAAATCCCCGTTCTTGCGCCGGTTCTTGACCAAGCCTTTCCACGGGCGCCCCGCCTTGAGGTTTTGCCACATATCGGCAAACGCCTCGACCGGCATGTCCGGGTGACGAATCATGTTATGCGGCTGCCCGAGCATCTCGCCGGGCGCATACCCACTGATATCGGCAAAGGCCTGATTGACCTCGGTGATGCCGCCTTTGAGGTCGGTGCGCGAATAGATGAACACGCCTTCCGGGATGATGCTTTCACGTTGAGTGACGGGTTGATTGTTGCGCATGCATGCCTCTTCTGTACATCATTCTGACGTGGTTACGTCGGAATAAACCTTCCGGCCAGAATACCTATCGGCACCTCAACCTAGCTCTTTAGTATTAATAGGCGGAATCTCTGAAAAGAGATAATCAGGATGCACCGCCTGCGGCGGAATGCTGAGGACTGAGGACTGAGTGCTGAGTGACCGGCTTGCAAAGCCGCGCCCGGCAAGCCTCTTCGGGCAGGCATGCTGCACAGGCAATCAGGGCGCCAGGGAGCGGACGCCCTGTGTAGGGCCCACTTCAGTCGGCCAGCCACGCGTGGCGTGCGACTGAAGGCTCTCCTGAGCTTGTCGAAGGGCCGCACCTACGTTTCAAACTGAAATCGGGCGGAATCTAATGGGGCCCAAGGGGAGTCAGCGGAATGGCCGACGGCACAGGCTGCGGCTTGAGCGGCACGACCTCCCGCCCGCGCCGGTCAATCACGCCCCATTCACCGCCAAGCATGCTCCAGTGTCCGTCCGCATCCGGCGCGCTGCGCACACAGCCCCGGCACACGTCCGCACGGCCCTTGTCGAAGGGACTACCCCAGTCGTAGCGCGGCGCAATCACCTGACGAAAATTCCGGTCATACCAGGCCATGCCGCCCGGCTGCTGCGAACGCGTCAGGCCTTCCTCGAAATAGTCCGGGCCGTTGTCGAAAGTCACTACCGGCAACATCCGCCCATCGCGGCGCAGGTAATACCACTGCCCCTCGATAGCCAGCCCCGCCAAACCCCAACGATCAAAAGCCAGGCGCCGCATCTCTTTCGGCGCCACCCGCAATCGCCCGCCCTCGCGCCAGGCACACTGCTCGCGCGACCTCAAGCCTTCGCCCTTCTCGTCCGCCCAGCAACTGAGCCAGTCACGCGCCAGCGCGGGGGTGGTGAAGAACAGGCAGAGGAGGATGGGGAGGGCAGTTTTGAGCATGGAGTGATTCCGGGCTTGATCAAAAATCGAAGCGGGGCATGTTCAATTCGTAGGGTGCGCACTGCGCACCATTACCAAGCGTTCTTGCTCCGCACGAACCGGTCAAAGGGCTCTGTGCGGGCATGAGTGCAGGTTCCGCGTGCGCGATGCGCATACATGGACGCCCCCGTTTGCAAAGCCAATCTTTTCATTGATGACGACTCACGGAGTC
>NZ_JBEWZI010000032.1:0-27309 GCF_040566545.1 Uliginosibacterium flavum | reverse complement strand
GAGTGCTGAGTGCTGAGTGCTGAGTGCTGAGTGCTGAGTGCTGAGTGCTGAGTGCTGAGTGCTGAGTGCTGAGTGCGGGAGATTATGCCCATTTTGCCCGGCAGGCCAAGGCTAGCGACCCAGATACAAGCCCCTTGCCGAAGACCGGCACCCCGCGCGGCTCCCAGGCTGGCATGCCCCTAGATGGCGGCTGGGTGCGGGTCTTCGATGGGCGTGGCTCTGTTGCGCCTTGTAAGACATCCCCATGGAAATCCGCGCCCGCGCAGAAATTGTAGGGTGCAATAACCGAAGGGCATTGCACCGGATGGTTACGGCAAACAAACTCGCGCACCGATAATCGCGCCAACATTCGGTGCAATGCGCTAACGCTTATTGCACCCTACGTGCTGGTAGTTCGGCTTTGTACCTAACAGAGCATGAAAGTGATCTGCAAAGGATCGCACGGATTCTGCAGACCACAATGCGCATCCTGCGCCGAGGCATTTGTCAGGAAAGAAGGGGTTTTCAGTCCCTTGCATGAGTGCATTCTTCGGGAACTTCGACTTCAGATGGTCAAAGGCATGACGAGTGCCCGATGCTCCATGTCAAAGCGCGCCACTCCTGTGTGCGCCGCTTCGATGTTGAGGCTTCGATTGGCGAACTCGTAGCTGGCCCACAGATGGTAGGTCGAGAAATACACACGCATGCGTATTCGATGAGCTGGGAACGAGGGCATATCGTTGTGTGAATGTGACGCCTAACGCGGTATATCGGATAGGGAAGCAAATAGAGTAATGACATGGACACCCCTCACGGCATCCGCAAACCCTTGGAAATAAAATTATGCCCCTTGGGTTTTGACAGATATTCGATGGCCGAGCGCGCCATGTCGGCCTCAGTCAAACCCCAGAAGAAGGGCTCGGTGGCGACTTCGAGGCTGTGCAGGAAGTCTTCGAGGCGGTCGATGGGGTCTTTTTCCTCTGGCCCGAAGATTTGCGCCAGCACCATGTCGCGGGCCGGATCTACGCCTGCTGCCTGGCGCCAGACCCAGGGTAGCGACCAGGAGCAGGCCAGGCCGTGTGGCGTGCCTTGCTTGATGGTGATCGGGTAGGAAATCGCATGCGCCAGTGCGGTGCGGGTCTGCGACAGGCACTGGCCGGCCAGCCAGGCGGCGCGGGCGAGTTCGACGCGGGCCTTGGTGTTGCCCTGGAAGCGCCAGGCAATCGGCAGCTTGGCCAGCACGATGCGCGCGGCTTCCACGGCGAGCATGTCGCTCATCGGGCTGGCGTTCACGTTCCAGATGGCTTCGAGCGCATGCGCCAGGGTGTCCAGCGCGGAATTGCGCATCACTACCTTGGGCAGACTCATTGCCAGTTCGGGGTCGATCAGCGCGGCTTCGGGCCACAGGCGTGAATTGTTCAGGGTGTATTTGGCCTGATTGCTATCGCGCGTATCCCAGATGATCGAGAAGGGCGTGACTTCGCTGCCGGTGCCAGCGGTGGTGGGCACGGCAATCACGCGCAGGCGCCGCACGACCTGGGTGGCGTGGGTCAGCAGATCAAGGAAATGGCCGGATTCGGGCTGGCAGCACAGAGCCTTGGCGAAATCGATGACGCTGCCGCCGCCGACTGCGACGATGACCTCGGCCTTGCGCTCGTCCCAGATGCGCATGTGGGTGGCGATGACATCGGAGAGTTCGGGGCGCGTCGCCACGGTGTCGATGATGTCGACGATGCGATCGCCGAGCAGGCCCTTGATGCGCGCCAGCAAGCCGGTGGCATGAGCACTCTGAAAAGTGACCAGCAGCACGCGCCGGCGCCCGACCAGTTCGGGCAGTTTATCCAGCACGCCGGTACCGAAGACCGTGCGAACCGGGTTGTGCCACTGGAACTCAGCCATGCTCATTCCTTTCGGTGTTGCAGGGCCGGATTCATCCGGCCATCCACGCTCGGTGTGCGGCTGAAGCCGCACCTACGAAAGATTCAGATGCTTACTGGCCCGGCTGACGCAGATGCCAGTCGGTGGCTTGTTGCAGCTGATGTGCCACATTCAGCAGACGGGCCTCGCCGAAGTAGTTGCCGATCAGCTGCAAGCCAACCGGCATGTTATCCGCCGAGAAGCCGGCCGGGGTCGACAAGGCGGGCAGGCCGGCCAGATTGACGGCAATCGTGTAGATGTCGGCCAGATACATCTGGACCGGATCATCGGCCATCTGGCCAAGGCCCCAAGCGGCGGTCGGCGCGACCGGGCCGGCGATGATGTCGCACTGGGTGAGCGCTTGCTGGAAATCCTGGGCGATCAGGCGGCGCAGCTGCTGGGCCTTGATGTAATAAGCATCGTAATAGCCATGCGAGAGCACATAGGCACCGACGAGGATGCGCCGCTTCACTTCCGCGCCGAAGCCTTCGGCGCGGCTCTTGGCGTACATCTCGGCCAGATCCTTGTATTCGCTGGCGCGGTGGCCGTAGCGCACACCGTCGAAACGGCTCAGGTTGCTGGAGGCCTCAGCCGGGGCGATCACGTAATAGGCGGGAATCGCCAGGTGCGTATTCGGCAGGCTGACTTCAACGGTGGTGGCGCCGAGCTTGCGCAGCTCGGCCAGTGAATTTTCGATAGCCTCGCGCACGTCCGCTGCCAGCCCGTCTCCGAAGTACTCCTTCGGCAAGCCAATCCGCACGCCGCTGAGCGGGCGATGCAGATCGTGCAGGTAATCTTCGGCCGGGCGATCCAGACTGGTCGAATCACGCGCGTCGAAGCCGACCATGTGGTTCAGTAGCAGCGCACAGTCTTCCGCCGTATGCGCCATCGATCCGCCCTGATCGAGCGAGCTGGCGTAGGCGATCATGCCGTAGCGCGAAACCGTGCCGTAAGTCGGCTTGATGCCGGTGATGCCGCACAGGCCGGCGGGCTGGCGGATCGAGCCGCCGGTGTCGGTGCCGGTACAGGCAGGGATCATGCCGGCCGCAACGGCCGCTGCCGAGCCCCCGGAGGAGCCGCCGGGCACGCGGCTCAGATTCCACGGATTCTTGACCGCGCCGTAAGCCGAGCTTTCGTTGGTCGAGCCCATCGCGAACTCATCCATATTGGTCTTGCCCAGGCTGACCGCGCCGGCGGCCTTGAGCTGGCTGACCACGTGGGCGTCGTAGGGGCTGACGAAATTGGCGAGGATCTTCGAGCCGCAGGTGGTGAGTACGCCTTCGGTGCAGAACAGGTCCTTGTGCGCAATCGGCAGACCAGCCAAGGGCCCGGCCGTTCCGGCGGCAATCGCGACGTCAGCCTGGTCGGCGGCGGCCAGTGCGCCATCCCGGTCGACGGTGATGAAGGCGTTGATGGTGGGATTCTGCGCCTCGATACGGGCGAGATAATCGGTGACCAGCTCGCGGCTGGAGGTCTTCTTCTGGGCCAGCGCGTCGGCCAGCGATTTGAGAGTCTGGAGGCTCATTTTGCTGTCACCGAATTTTCCGCATATCCCAGCCCGATCTCGACATGGTCGATCAGGGCGTGGATGAATTTGATGTGGATTTCCTGGATGCGGTCGGCGTAGCCGAAGTGCGGCACGATGATTTCGGCATCGGCAACGCCCTTCATTTTGCCGCCATCCTTGCCCATCAGCAGGATGACGCGCATGTCGCGTTCCTTGGCCGCGCGGGCGGCTGCCAAAATATTGGCGGAATTGCCGCTGGTCGAAATACCGAAAAACACGTCGCCGGAACGGCCCAGGGCTTCGACCTGACGGCTGAAAATGAACTCGAAGCCGTAATCGTTGCCCACGCAGGTGATGTGCGAAGGGTCGGAAATCGCCAAGGCGCCGAGCGCCGGGCGGTTATCGCGGTAACGGCCGGAGAGCTCTTCGGCGAAATGCATGGCGTCGCAGTGCGAGCCGCCATTGCCGGCCGAGAGGATTTTGCCGCCATTGCGCAGGCAGGCAACGAGAATATCGCCGGCGCGGTCGACTTCGGCCAGCAGGGCTTCGTCCTTGACGACGCGAGCGAGCAGTTCGACGCCTTCGTGCAGATGCTGGAGGAGGCGGCTCATTCGATCACCTTCGGCACAAGGTAGAGGCCGGCTTCAGCCTCGGGCGCGACGGCCTGGTAGGCCTCGCGGCGGTTGGTTTCGGTCACCGCATCGGGGCGCAGGCGCAGCAGCAGATCCTGCGGATGTGACATCGGCGCGACACCGGTGGTGTCCACGGCCTGCATCTGTTCGATCAGGCCAAAAATCCCGTTGAGCTTGGCCTGGGTGGCTTCAGCTTCGGCGGGGGTGAGTTCGATGTGGGCGAGCCGGGCGATACGGCCGACCTGTTCCAGCGAGAGAGACATGATTCTGTGGCCTCGGAAATATCAGGAGCAATTGAAGTTCAGCAGCGGCTTGCGCCGAATGAAACCCAATAAAGCTTGAGCCCTTTATCAGGGCGGATACATTGGAAACAACGGGATAGGGTAACATAGAGGGCTATTCCTGTTCCCAGTTTGCTCGGGCCTGAACGTGGTGTTCGGGTCTGTCACAGAGAGGTGGCTCTACACATGTTTGGACTCTTGCGTTCCTATTTTTCCAATGACCTGGCCATCGATCTCGGCACGGCGAACACGCTGATCTACGTTCGCGGCAAGGGCATCGTGCTGGACGAACCCTCGGTAGTGGCTATCCGCACCGAAGGCGGTCCGAATGCCAAGAAAACCATCCAGGCCGTGGGTCACTCGGCCAAGCAGATGCTGGGCAAAACGCCGGGCAACATCACGGCGATTCGCCCAATGAAGGATGGTGTGATCGCCGACTTCACCGTGACCGAGCAGATGCTCAAACAGTTCATCAAGAAGGTGCACGATTCGCGCATGTTCTCGCCGAGCCCGCGCATCATCATCTGCGTGCCCTGTGGTTCGACCCAGGTGGAACGCCGCGCGATTCGCGAATCCGCGCTGGGAGCCGGCGCCAGCCAGGTGTATCTGATCGAGGAGCCGATGGCTGCCGCGATCGGTGCTGGCCTGCCGGTGGGCGATGCGACCGGCTCGATGGTCGTCGATATCGGCGGCGGCACGACCGAAGTGGGTGTGATCTCGCTGGGTGGCATGGTGTATTCCGGCTCGGTGCGCGTCGGCGGCGACAAGTTCGACGAGTCCATCGTCAATTACATCCGCCGCAACTACGGCATGCTGATTGGCGAAATTACTGCCGAATCGATCAAGAAGACCATCGGCTCGGCCTTCCCGGGCTCTGAGGTCAAGGAGATGGAAGTCAAGGGGCGCAATCTGGCCGAAGGCATTCCACGCAGCTTCACGATTTCGTCCAACGAAATCCTTGAAGCCCTGACCGATCCTCTGAACTCCATCGTCTCGGCGGTGAAGATCGCGCTGGAACAGACCCCGCCGGAACTGGGTGCCGATATCGCCGAGCGCGGCATGGTGCTGACCGGTGGTGGCGCGCTGCTGCGCGATCTGGATCGTCTGCTGATGGAAGAAACCGGCCTGCCGGTGATCGTCGCCGAAGACCCGCTGACCTGCGTGGTGCGCGGCTCCGGTCTGGCACTGGAACGCATGGACAAGCTCGGTTCGATCTTCGCTTCGGAGTGAGCCTGATGCGGGAAGCGGGAAGAGAGAAGGGGGAAGGGTGCGCCACTGCGTGGCGTGACCGTAGCCTCTCCACGAACATCCCTCTTCTCTCTTCCCTCTTCCCACTTTTACAGCAGATCCGTTCTCTTTTTCCGAAGCAGTAAGGCATGGCCTCCCTCGACCACCAGACGCCTCCGTTTTTCAAGCGTGGCCTGCCGCCGGCAGCGCGCCTGACGATCTATCTGGCCTTGTCCTTCGGCTTGCTGGTGGCGGACCTGCGCATGCATTATCTGGAAACCTTGCGCCAGGCCTTGTCCGTCCTCAGCTATCCGCTGCAGATTGCGGCGGCCAGCCCGGCGGATTTCGTGCACAAGGCCTCGGAATATTTCAGTGGTCTGGTCACGCTGCAACGTGAAAATACGCGCCTCAAGACACAGCAACTGGGAGTTGCCAGCCAGCTCTTGTTCACCGCCCAATTACGCCAGGAAAACGCCGAATTGCGCGCTTTGCTGGGCATGCAGACTTCACTCAAGGTGCGCAGCACGGCCGCCGAGATCATCTTCAGCGCCCGTGATCCTTTTTCGCGCAAGGTCATCCTCAACAAGGGCAGCCAGCAGGACATCGAGCCCGGCTCGCCGGTGGTGGATCCGCTTGGCGTGATCGGTCAGGTAACACGGGTTTTCCCGCTTCACGCGGAAGTCACCCTGCTGTCCGACAAGGAACAGGCCATCCCGGTCGTCGTCGAGCGCAGCGGGCTGCGGGCAGTGATGTTCGGTACGGGCAATGGTTTGATGGAGCTGAAGTTTCTCGCCGCCAACGCCGAAGTCAAACCGAATGACCGCATCCTGACGTCTGGCCTCGATGGCGTGTTCTCGCCGGGCCTGCCGGTCGCAACGGTGATCAAGGTCACCCGCGACAGCGCGGAATCCTTCGCGCGCATCCTGTGCAAACCGACCGGTAGTGTCGAACGCAGTGGCCCGGTGCTGGTGTTGTCGCGCATCGGCTCGCGCCAGCAACGCCCGGCCGACGATGAAAGCAGTGACCCGCGCCGCGCCTCAGGCGGACGGATCCGGCAGAACAAACCGCCGGCGGAAATATCTGCGCCGGTGCCCGCCATTACGGCAACGGCTGCGGGCTCCGCGCCTGCACCCACGCCTGTGCAAAGCGCAGTGCCGCAACCAGCAGCCAGCCCGGCGCGCAAGGGACCCTGATGCAGCCAACCCATCGTTCCTCGCGCTTGCTCCTGCCTGTACGCATGCGCTTTGTGGCCTTCAGTCTGATCGTGGCGCTGACTCTGAATTTCATCCCGGCCGGTCGTTTCTTCGCGATCCCGGATTTTGTCGCACTGGTACTGGCGTTCTGGTGTGTGCGTGAGCCGCACCGGGTCGGCATGGGCATAGCCTTTGTCTTGGGCGTCATGGTCGATGTCGTGCATGGCGCCGTCATGGGTCAGCATGCGGCAGCCTATGTGCTGCTGGCCTGGGCGTCGCTTGTCAATTCACGTCGGCTGCTGTGGTTTTCGCCCGGCGCACAGGCCTTGCACATGGTGCCGCTGTTCCTGATGGTGCAGATGGTGATGTTGATCCTGCGTCTGCTGGCCGGCCACCGTTTCCCGGGTTGGGAATACTTCTTCACCTGTTTCACCACCGCAGCCTTGTGGCTGCCTGCTCACTATCTGTTGCTGATGCCGCAGATGCGCGCTATTGATCATGATGAGAACAGGCCTTTGTAAGTGAGGAGTTAAAGTTTGAGGGCGAAAACCGCCCGAGGAAACTGCCGGAAAACTCCGCCACGTAGCCCACTGCACGCCTTTACTCTTCACCCTTCACTCCTCACTAAAAAGAGATGGAACTCAAAGCCCCCGAACAGGAACTCTCGCGTTTCCGCGCCCGTGTGGCCGCGGCGGCGGTGTTCGTGCTCGTCGGATTCGGCTTGATCGTGGCGCGTTTCGTGTATCTGCAGATCGTGCGCTACGAGTACTACGCCACGCGCGCCGAAGAAAATCGCATTTCCCTGCTGCCCATAGTGCCCAACCGCGGACTAATCACTGACCGCAATGGTGTGGTGCTGACGCGCAATTATTCGGCTTACACGCTGGAAATCACGCCTTCAAAGGTGCGCAATCTGGAAGACACCATCGATGAGCTGAGCGAATTCATCGACATCCAGCCCAAGGATCGCAAACGTTTCAAAAAACTTCTCGAAGAGAGCAAGAATTTCGAATCCCTGCCGATCCGCACCCGCCTCTCCGATGAAGAAGTGGCGCGCTTCATCGCCCGACGTTACAAATTCCCGGGCGTAGATATCAAGGCCCGGCTGTTTCGCCAATATCCTTTCGGCGAACTGGCCTCGCATGCCATCGGCTATATCGGGCGGATCAACCAGAAAGAAATGGCGAAGATCGAGGATGACGAAGATCTTGCAGCCAACTATCGCGGCACCGAACACATCGGCAAGACCGGTCTGGAGCAGAGCTACGAAAAGGAACTGCATGGCGTCACCGGCTTCGAGCAGGTCGAGGTCGACGCTTCCGGCCGCGCGGTCCGTTCCCTGGCGCGCACCCCGCCGATTCCTGGTAACAATCTGCAGCTGACCATGGATGCGGAGTTGCAACGCATCGCCGAGCAGGCTTTCGGCACCCGACGCGGTTCGCTGGTCGCCATCGAGCCCGGCACGGGTGGCATTCTCGCCCTGGTGTCCACGCCTCGTTTCGACCCGAACCTGTTCGTCGACGGCATCACCCCGGACAACTGGGACGTGCTCAACACCTCGCTCGACAAACCGATGATCAATCGCGCCATCAACGGCGCCTATCCGCCCGGCTCGACCTTCAAGCCATTCATGGCAATGGGGGCTTTGGTAACCGGCAAACGCAGCGCTACCTATGCGATATCCGATCCCGGTTACTTCGTCTTCGGCAATAACACCTTCCGCGATGACAAGGTGGGCGGGCATGGCATGGTGGATATGGTCAAATCCATCATCGTTTCCTGCGACACCTATTACTACACCCTGGCAAACGAGATGGGCATCGATCTCATTTCGGATTTCATGGGCAAGCTGGGTTTTGGATCGCGCACCGGCATCGATATCGAAGGCGAGTCCACCGGCGTACTGCCTTCACAGGCTTGGAAGAAGAAACGCTTCAAGAAAGCCGAACAGCAGAAGTGGTATGCCGGCGAGACCATTTCCATCGGCATTGGTCAGGGCTACAACGCCTACACGCCTCTGCAGCTTGCGCACGCCACGGCCACGCTGGCAGCCGGTGGCATCATGTTCAAGCCGCACATCGTCAAATATGTCGTTGATACGCAAAGTGGCCAGCGCCGCATGATCGAGCCGACTCCGGTTGCCGATCTGGGTTTCAAACCCGAGCATCTGGAAATTATCCGCAAGGGCATGGTGGGCGTGAATATTTACGGCACTGGGGCACGCGCCTTTGCCGGAGTCAAATACGAAGTGGCCGGCAAGACCGGTACTGCCCAGGTCTTCTCGCTCAAGGGCGGTAAATACAAGGAGGGCGAAATCAACGAGCGCCTGCGCGACCACGCCCTCTACATTGCCTACGCGCCCGCAAATGATCCGAAAATCGCGGTCGCCGTGCTGGTCGAGAATGGCGGCTTCGGCGCCGCCGCCGCCGCCCCGATCGCGCGTCAGGTGCTGGATTACTACCTGCTCGGCATCAAGCCGGCCGGTGCTGCGCCCGAAGATGCCGAAGCGGATCCTGAGGATAGCCATGCCCACGATTAGTCTGACTGATATCCGCCTCTTTCTGCTGCGCATCGTGCGCCCGCTGGATCCTTTCCTGCTGATCATCACCCTGGCCATCATGGCCTGCACCTATCTGGTCATGCTCAGCGCCTCGCCCGAACGCATGGGCGCCCATCTGACCAATGTCGTCGTCGCCCTGACGGTCATGTGGATCGTCGCCGCGCAGCCGCCACAGCGCCTGAACAACTTCGCGCTGCCGCTGTACGTGCTGGGCGTGCTGCTGCTGATTGGCGTGGCGCTGTTTGGCGATGTCTCCAAAGGCGCGCGACGCTGGCTGGATCTCAAGGTGATGCGCATTCAGCCTTCCGAGCTGATGAAAATCGCCATGCCATTGATGCTGGCCTGGTACTTCCAGAAACGCGAAGGCAGTCTGAAGGTGCGCGACTTTCTGGTCGCCATGCTCTTGCTGGTGGTGCCGGTCGGCTTGATTGCCAAGCAGCCTGATCTGGGTACGGCTATCCTCGTACTGGGTGCCGGATTTTTCGTGATTTTCTTCGCCGGCCTGTCCTGGAAGCTGATCATTCCGACCGGCCTGATCGGCATCATCGGCATCGTGGCCGTCATTGCCTATCAGTCCGAAATCTGTGCGCCGCAGGTGAAATGGCCGGGCCTGCATGATTACCAGAAACACCGCATCTGCACCCTGCTTGATCCTTCTACCGACCCGCTGGGCAAGGGCTTTCACACCATTCAGTCGACCATCGCCGTGGGCTCCGGCGGTTTCCTCGGCAAGGGCTGGCGCAACGGCACTCAGACCCATCTGGATTTTCTGCCGGAACGTCACACCGACTTCATCCTCGCGGTGATCTCGGAAGAATTCGGACTGGCCGGCGTACTGATCATTTCGATCCTGTACTGCTTGCTGATTGCACGCGGTCTGATGATTGCCAACAACGCGTCGAATCTGTTTGCCCGCTTGCTGGCCGGATCGGTCACGATGATTTTCTTCACCTATGCCTTCGTGAACATGGGTATGGTCAGCGGCATCCTGCCCGTCGTCGGCGTGCCCCTGCCGATGGTGAGCTATGGCGGCACCGCGCTGGTTACCCTGTGCCTGGGCATCGGCATCCTGATGAGCATCCGGCAATCCCGGCGGCGGCGTTAGCATGCGCAGGGTTCGAATCATCATTGGCGACTTACGCCCGCGGCTAACCCGCCCTGCTGCCTACCTGCTAAGCATTGTCCTGCTTGGCGCTTGCAGCACCGTGCCCTACGAGGCGCCCGCAGAGCCGCGCTCCAGACCCCCTGCCTCAAGACCCTTACCAGTCGCTCCTGTCGAGGCAGTGCCTCCCAGCAGTGCTAGCCCGTCCAGAAAAGGTGGTGGCTATTATCTGGACGATGGCCCAGGCGACAGTGTGCCGCCCAATCTGGCTGACATTCCCGATGCCACGCCGCGCGCCGAGCCGCTGCGCGCGGCCTCTAAACGACCCTATGTCGTTATGGGCAACCGTTTCACGCCCCTGCAAGAGATTCAGCCCTTCACGCAAACCGGCATTGGCAGCTGGTATGGCAAGAAATTCCACGGCAAAAAAACCGCCAATGGCGAGGCTTACGACATGTACGCCATGACCGCCGCCCACCCGACCCTGCCACTGCCCAGCTATGCGCGCGTCACCAACCTCAGCAATGGCCGCAGCGTGGTGGTCCGCGTCAATGATCGCGGCCCTTTCCTGCACAGCCGCATCATCGACCTCTCCTATGCCGCCGCCTGGAAGCTTGGCTACGTGAATCAGGGCAGCGCGAAGCTGCAGATCGACGCCATCGTGCCCGACGATCTGGACAGCCTGATTGCCAGCAGCCCGGTGATGCAGCGCGTCGTCGAACCTGCGTCAGTCACCGAAGTTGCTACGCCGGCTATTCCCGCGTCTGCTTCGCCAGTAGTCAGTGCTGAAGTGCCCGCAGCCGCAAGCGAGAGCGGCATCTTCCTGCAGCTCGGCGCCTTCGCGTCGAGTACCAATGCCGACAAATACCGTGACGCCTTGCAAAATGATTTGAAGTGGCTGCAACAGGCCGTGCAAACCCGTTTCATCGGCGACAAATACCGCCTGCACGTCGGTCCCTTCCGTGACGTCGACGAAGCCCGCGGCATCGCCGATCGCATCGCCGCCAGCCTGAACGTGCAGCCCTTCGTGGTGACGCGCTGAGGCCCTGAATCATGGAGCGGGCGCACAAAAACGCCGGCCGCGCGCAGCGGCAAGCCGCCATTAGCAAGTAGAATTCCCCCTTTCCGCCCGAGGCCGCGTCATGTCCGAGAACGAAGACCTCCCCTCAGTCAGTGCCAGTGAAGAGGCATTTCAGCTACACCTGCAAGAAGTGCAGGTGCTGTTGTCACGCCATCGTCTGGTCGAGGATCTGGTGCGCCGTCAGGACATGCCGCGTCACGATCTGGTGGATGGTCTGGTGCACCGGCAAAATCTGGTCGAACTGCAACGCAAGTTTGATGCACTGGAAGCGCCCGAGATTGCCCGCATTCTTGAAGCCCTGCCGCACAACGAAAGCGTGGTGGTATGGGAGCTGGTCAAGGCGGCACGCGGCGAAGACATTCTCGAAGAGCTCTCCTCCGACGAGTTCCGCGACACCCTGACCAGCGAGCCTGAGCAGCCCGAGCGCAAGCCGTTGATGCTCAACGCCTTCGAGCTGCATAACGGACGCCTGCGTCAGATCAACATCGAGACGCGCGCCGCGCTGGCCGCCGCCAAACCGATCTGGGTCGATCTGATCGCACCGGACAAGGAAGAGCTGGAGTGGGTCAAACAGGTTTTCGGCCTGACCCTGCCTGATCCCGAAGACCTCACCGACCTTGAAGAATCCGCGCGCTTCTACATTGAGGACGAGAGCGACCAGATCCACTTGCACTCGGCCTTCCTGCTCGACAAGGCCGACGAATCGCGCAACGTAGGCGTGGCCTTCGTCCTGCACCACGGCATCCTGTTTTCGATCCGTAACGAAGAGTTGCCGGTGTTCCGCCTGCAGCGTCTGCGTGCGCGCATCCAGCCAGGCTATGTATCCGATGGCAAGGACGTGCTGCTTGATCTGTACGCCGCCGACGTCGAGTACTCGGCCGACACGCTCGAAGATGTTTACGCCTCGCTCGAAGCAGTCGGCAAACGGGTGCTCAGCACCGAGATCACCGATGCGGAAGCCGCCCGCATCCTCGCCGCAATTGCCGCCGAGGAAGATCTGAACGGGCGCATCCGCCGCAATGTGATGGACACGCGCCGCGCGCTGTCCTTCCTGATCCGCGGCAAATTCCTGTCCAAGGATCAGCAGGAAGATGCGCGCCAGATCCTGCGCGACATCGAATCCCTGGATGGCCACACCGCCTTCCTCTTCGACAAGATCAACTTCCTGATGGACGCCACCGTCGGTTTCATCAACATCAACCAGAACAAGATCATCAAGCTCTTCTCGGTGGCCAGCGTCGCCATGCTGCCGCCGACCCTGATCGCCAGCGTCTACGGCATGAATTTCAAATTCATGCCGGAGCTGGAATGGGCCCACGGCTATCCCTTCTCGCTGGGTTTGATGCTGATTTCGATTTTGATCCCGTTCTGGTACTTCAACAAGAAGGGCTGGCTGCGCTAGAACCGGGTCTGTACACGGCATGCTCGCAAAGCCGCATATCGCCTCACTCTACAGTCATGCAGTTCGCTCAGCCTTGGTGACTGCGGTTTTCCAGTGTGCCTGTCTGTAAACGCCGGACTGACGCGCCTTTCGGAGCAGCAGATCAGCGTGGCGCCCGCGTGCAGCGCATGATTTCAGCGTCAGTGGGCAGACTCAGGCAATCGCGCAAATCCGCGCCGCGTGCTGCGGGCTTGGGCGGGCGAGGCCCCGCCACTGCGGCCGGAGCAGGGGGCGCGGATTTCGGGGCAATGCCAGAGACTGGCGCCGCGGCCGCGGGAACCTTGGCCGTCGTCGTACCCGGCTGCAGCCGGATAAAGCTGTACACGTAGTTCAGTAGTTGCCTGTAAGCCGCCGTATTCATCTCCTTGCTCAACAAACTGAAGCCCAGCGCCGAATCCGGCGACAGGCGAATCATGCCGCGCGTGAGGTATTTGAAGCCGCCCGGCGCTGTGCCCGGCCCGGCATCGATCAGCACCGTCAGCGAGCCGTAACTGCCGCGCGCGCTGATGGTCTGCAGCTTGATTTCCTTTTCCACACTGGTGGCCAGATAGCGCTCCGAGCCTTCGCTCACCGAGCGCGCGATCTTTTCCGCGCTGTCCAGGCGTGCCAGATCCGGCGTATCGGCGATGAAGTAGAGCGTCAGGCTGAAGGCCTCGCCACGCTTCGGGCTGATCTTCACATCGGCAAACCGCCCGATGACTTCCTTCTGCAACTCGAAGCGCCATTGATCGGTTTCGCTGATCTGAAACACCTCGCCCGCACTCAGGCTGATCTCGTGCGTGGCCGCGGCACTGCCCGGCATGGGGAGCATGGCCAGCAGGAAGGTGATGAGGATTTGCAGGCGTCGCATGGCAAGTTTTTGCATCGTTTTTACTCGTGGCGCAGCGCCTCGATCGGATCAAGTCGCGCCGCCCGGCGTGCTGGCACAAAGCCGAAAACCACGCCGATGCAGGCGGAAACGACGAAGGCCAGCAGCATGATGTTCATGTCCAGCACGAAGGGCAAGCCCATCGCAGCCGTCAGGCCAGCCGAGGCGAGCAGCGCCAGAGCGATGCCGACCAGGCCGCCAAAGGACGACAGGGCGACCGCTTCGACCAGGAACTGCAGCAAGACCTCGTGCTCCAGCGCACCGATGGCCAGCCGCGTGCCGATTTCGCGGGTGCGCTCGGTCACCGATACCAGCATGATGTTCATGATGCCGATGCCGCCCACCAACAGGCTGACCGCCGCCACGGCGCCGAGCAGGGTGGTGAGGATGCGCGTGGTGCTCGATAAGGCGTCCGAGATCTGCTTGGTGTCGAATACCGAGAAATTGTCGCTCTCGTTGGGGGCGAGGCTGCGCCGCTCGCGCATCAGCGCGGTGATTTCCTTGACGACTTTTTCGGTGCTGACGCCATCGCGCGCCGAGATCATCAGGGTGCCCACGTCCTGGCGCGAACGCCGGCCGGCAATGCGGCGCTGGTAGGCCTTCAGCGGCATCAGGATGGTGTCATCCTGATCCTGACCCATCGCCGACTGGCCCTTGGATGCGAGCACGCCGATCACCTCGCAGCTGACACCCCGCGTGCGGATCTTTTCGCCGAGCGGGCTGGTGCCGGCAAACAGGTTCTTGCGCACGGTTTCGCCGAGCACGCACACGGCCCGGCCGGCGCGCTGTTCGCTGTCGTTGAAGAAACGCCCGTCGCCAATCTTCCAGTTACCGACTTCGAGATAGGCCGGACTGGTGCCGATGACCGGCGTGTACAGGCTCTCGGTCATGTAACTGACGGTGCTGCCGCGCTGGGCGACCGGCGCCACTTCACGCACGCTGGCGATGCCCTCGAGAATCGCCCTGACGTCGTCTTCCTTGAAGGCCGGCGCATAGCCTGCCGCCTGTCCCGGCCCGGCCCGCTGACCGGGGCGTACGATCACCAGATTGCTGCCGAGGCTGGCGACCTGCGCTGTGATCAGGGCTGTGGCGCCATTGCCCAGGGTGGTCATGGTGATCACGGCAGCCACGCCGATGACGATGCCCAGCACGGTCAACGAGGCGCGCATCAGGTTGCGACGAATTTCGCGCAGGGCGAGGAGGAGAGCGTTCCAGATCATGGCGTGACGCCTTTGAGGCTGGACTGATTTACCACAGGAGCCCACGGACGTAGGGTGCGCAATGCGCACCGATGCGCGGCCCCAATCAGTCCACGCACGATGTTTTCCGGCCGGCTCAGCGTGCGCGGTGCGCACCCTACAGATTGAAATGTGTTCATCAATCCGCCCCCATATAAGCCGTGTCATGTCCGACCACGCCGTCGATAAAGTGCACCGTGCGCGAGGCATGCGCAGCCATTGGCGCTTCGTGCGTCACCATCAATATGGTGATGCCATGTTCGGTGTTGAGCTGCGTGAGCAGGCCCATGATTTCTTCGCTGCGCTCGGTATCCAGATTACCGGTCGGCTCATCCGCGAGCAGCAGCGCAGGTTTGGTTACGATGGCACGGGCAATCGCCACGCGCTGTTGCTGGCCGCCGGAGAGCTCGGCCGGGGTGTGATGCGCCCAGTCCGTCAGGCCCACCAGTTCCAGCGCCGCACGTGCCTGGGCATGGCGCTCGGCCAGTGGCAGGCCGCGATAGAGCAATGGCAGTTCGACATTTTCCAGCGCGGTGGTGCGCGCCAGCAGGTTGAAACCCTGAAACACGAAGCCGAGGTAGTTTCGGCGCAGCAGCGCGCGCTGATCGCGATTCAGGTTCTCGACATGCTCGCCCATGAATATGTACTCGCCACCGCTCGGCACATCCAGACAGCCCAGAATGTTCATGACGGTCGATTTACCTGAGCCACTCGGGCCCATCACCGCAACGAATTCACCGGCGGCAATCTCGAAGCTGATGCCTTTGAGTGCCTGGAAGGCGGCCTGACCGCTGCCATAGGTCTTGGTGACCTGATTCAGCCGGATCAAGGCTTCACTCACTTGGCCTGCTCCTCGGTGTCGGTCACCACTTCGTCACCGACCTGCAACTCCTTCGATTCGACCTCGGTGTTGCGCCCATCGGTCAGCAATACCCGCACCGGAACGGGCTTAAGCGCTTCGGCCGTCTTGATCCAGACGCGTGTGCGGTTCTTGCCTTCGCCATTGCTACGCACCTGTGGACGGGGCGGTGTGGGCGGGCGCGGCATCAGGGCCGACAGGACGCTGCCTTCAGTCTTTTTGGCCCGTTCGGCTGGCTTGAAGCGCAGCGCGGCATTGGGCACCAGCAGCACGCCCTTGTGCTCGGCGACCTTGATGTCGGCGGTGGCGGTCATGCCGGGGCGCAGTTTGAGGTCCGCATTTTTTACCAGCAGCACGGTCTGGTAGCTGACCACGTTATCCACGGTGGTCGCGCCATAGCGCACCTGTTTGATGCTCGCGGGAAAGACCTTGTCCGGATAGGCATCCACCGTGAAAGTCGCCGGCATGCCTTCGCGCACCTGGCCGACATCGGCTTCCGAAACCGACACGATCAGCTCCATCTCGGACAAGTCTTCGGCCAGCGAAAACAGTACCGGGGCCTGCAGGGAAGCGGCGACGGTCTGGCCCGGCTCGACGGTGCGCTTGAGCACAATGCCATTGGTGGATGAGCGGATCGTGGCCTTACCCAGATCCGTCTCGCCCTGTTTCACTGCGCCGGCGGATTCGGTGGCGGCCGCTTCAGCGGTGGCCTGATCGGCAACGGCACGGGCCAGCTTGGCGCGTGCCGCATCCAGTTCAGTGGCCGAAGGCACCTTGCCGCCAGACAGGCGCGACACCTCTTCGAAGCGCGCCAGTGCCTGCTTGCTTTCCTCCAGCGTCGCGCGGGCCTGAGCGACTCTGGCCTGATTCGCCGCCAGCGTGGCGCGCGAACGCTCCAGCGCCGTCTGCAGCTTGGTGGTATCGAGCTGGGCCAGCACTTGGCCCTTCTTCACCTTGTCGTTAAAGTCGACATACACATTGGCCATCGTGCCGGATATTTCACTGCCTACATCCACGGTGTTGATCGGCTGCAGATTGCCGGTGGCGGTGACGGTGACGACGATGTCGCCGCGCGTGACGGCGCTGGTAACGTGGCGCGGCCCTTTGGAGCCACTGTTCTTGAACCATACATAGGCGCCGCCGGCGCAGATCAGTAGGCCAAGACCCACCAGCCACCAGAGCAGGCGGTGGGTGCGCGGTTTGCGGCTGGCGGCGAGCACCTGGGTGATGCTCGGCGGGGTGCTTTTCGGGGTGTCGCTCATGGTTTGTCTGCTCCGGAATTCAGGCTGCTGATCGCAGGCTCGCCAAAGCCTCCGCCCAGGGATTTATAGAGTTGGACCAGTGCGGCGGCCTGCTCGCCTTCGGCGCTGGCGCGTGAATCTTCGACCGAAAGCAGACTGCGCTGCGTGTCCTGCAACACACCGTAATCAATCAGGCCAGCGGCATAGCGTTGCTGCGCGATCTGTGCCGCCAGACGCGCTGAATCGGTCGCAATGACGAGGCTCTGCAGGCGCTCGCGGCTCTTGGCCAGCGCCACCAGCGCGTTCTCGACATCGGCCAGCGCCTGCGCCACCGTCTTCTCGTAAGCGATCAGGCTCTGTTCCTGCAGGGCGTTCTGGATCGCGATGTTCTGACGGATGCGCCCGGCATCAAAAATCGGCGTCGTCAGCCCGGCGAGCAGGCTGCTGCTGGCCGCCTCGGGGCGCAGCAAGAGGTCGGTACTCAGCGCGGCCAAGCCAACATTGCCGCTGAGTTTGAAGCTCGGATATTGCGCGGCGGTGGCTACGCCGATGCTCGCCGTTTGCGCCGCGAGGCGGCGTTCGGCGGCACGCACGTCGGGGCGCTGGCGCAGGGTGTCAGCCGGGATCGTTACGCCCAATTCGGTGGGGGTAATTGGCAAGCGAGCCGCAACGCCGACGCGGGCCTCGACCTCGCTGCGCGGCAGACCCGCCAGCACCGCGAGCTTGTTGATATCAACCTCTACCGCACTTTCCAGCGTCGGGATGCGCGCCCTACTTTGCTCCAGCGTACTGCTGGCCTGTGCCACGTCCAGTTCGGTAACCAGCCCAGCCTGTGCGCGCCAGCGCGTGAGCTGGGTCGTATCCGCCTGACTGAGGAGGTTGTCGCGGGCGATCTGCAGGCGCGTCTGCTGGGTGCGCAGATCCAGATAGGTACGCGCCACTTCGGCGGCCAACGTCACCTGGGCATCCAGCAAGCTTTCCGCTGCGGCTTCCTGCGTGGCCTGTGCCGCCTCGACGCTGCGCCGGGTGCCGCCGAAAATATCGACTTCCCAGCTGGCGTCAAAACCGATGCTGTAGCTATCGGTCGCCACGCCCTTGTCGGCGCTTTCGCTGCGCTTGGCGCTGATGCTGTTGGTGACGGCCGGATAGCGTGCGGATTCAGCCACGCCCGTGCGCGCCCGTGCCTCGCGCAACTTGGCCTGGGCGGTGCGCAGATCCGGGCTGCTGGCCAGCGCCAGATCAATCAGGTGGGTGAGGGCAGGGTCATCAAACAGCTGCCACCACCCTGCCAGAGAGCCGCGCGCAGAGCCACTCTGCGCGGCATACCACTGCGAAGGCAATACCGGCGCGGGTTTGCGGTAATCGGGCCCCACGCTGATGCAGGCGCTGAGCAGCACAAGCAGGCTGGCACTCAGAAGTTTGTTGCGCACGTAAGCTTTCCTGATGACATTTGCGGCATTGATGAGTGTGCGAGTGTAGACGTCCTGATCCCGATCCGGACAGGCCGTGACGCTAGCACGGCGTCGCAAAGCGCGTCTGTACCGTGCCGCACGCCTGCCCGTTTAGCGGAACTCGAACACCTCCTGATGAAAGCGCGTGGCGAGCAAACCGTATTGCTGCCGTAAAACCTTCCGCAAACCATTGCCCCAGGCTGCCGGACCGCAGAACCACACGCTGGCCGCAGCACTCAGGCCCTGGCCGATCTCGCTTGCAGCAAAACGCCCGTCGCGACTTTCTACACGCAGCCGCAGTTCGACGCCAGCCCGCGCGCAGAGTTCAGACAAATCGGGCGGGAATATCGCCTCCTGCTCATTGCGCACGCTGTAGAACAACACGATGGGCTGACGCGCCCCGCCGCTTGCCGCCAGAGACTCCAGCCGCGCCAGGAACGGTGCCAGACCGATACCGCCAGCAATCCACAGTTGAGGCTCGTCGGCCGACCCGAAATCGAAGCCACCGTAAGGCCCTTCAATCTGCGCCGGATCGCCGGACTTCAAGCTGCCCGCCAGTTTGCGGGTGTAATCGCCCAGCGGCTTGATGGTGAAGCGCAAGTTGGCACCGGCCTGCCAGTCCGAGGCAATCGTGAAAGGGTGTGGACCTTCGCGATGATTCAGGGTGAGCAGGGCGAATTGACCGGTACGATGGCCGGGCCATTTTCCCGTTGGTTTGATCTGCAGATCGATCACGCCATTCGCATGTTCGACCACAGACGTAACGCTGCCCGCCACGCGGCGCTGGCGCCCGATCAGGCTGGCCAGCGACATCACGGCCACGCCGCTGCCGAAGATGGCCAGCACCAGCATTGCGATGCCCAGCGCAGACGAAGCCACACCACCTGGAAAGCCCAGCACGCTGTGATAGGCGCCCATCAGGAAGGCAATCGGGAAGAGTTTATGCAACTTGCGGAACCAGCTGTAAGGCACGAAGCGCAGCAAAGCCACGATGCCCAGACCAATGATCAGCCAGGCCGCGGGCTCTGCAAGCTGGCGGCCCAAGGCGATCCACCAGTCCATCGGCGGGCGCGCACCGCGCGGAGCACGGGGCGGCAGAGTGACCCAGCCCCAGGCGACCAGGGTGCGCGGCGACAGTTCGATCAGCCAGTGCAGCCCGACCCACAGCACCGAACCGATGCCGGCCCATTTGTGTTCAACAAACAGCTTGTCCAGCCCTCCCAGCCATTGCTCCAGCCAGACGGGGCGCAAGGCCAGCAACATCGAATAAGTCATCCAGCCCAGCGCCAGCGCGCCGCTGAGGATGGTCAGCGCCGCGCGCAGTTTCAGGAAGGGGGCCGTAAAAAGAAGGATTTCGGCCGACTGACTCAGGGCCCACAGGGCGGTAATCGCCAGGCTCAGGGGCAGGAGTGTGCGTTTCATGATGGGATTCCGTTTCAGATGTTGCGTCCGGATTCCGTGTGGAGGAATCCGGACGGTAGGACTCAGACTTGATCAGCCCGGATCAAAAACGGCCGCCGTGCATCCGGCCGCGCGTGGAGCTCTTTTCCTGCATGCGTGCTTGCAGCTTGGTGCGCTGCTCGGGCGTCAGGATCTGCATCAGCTTGTTGCCCTGCTCGGCCATGAACAGCAAAGAGACACTTTCCTTCTGCGCGATGTCCTTTGTCAGTTCGTTAGCACGCTCAGGCGTGTATTTGCCGGAGCTCACCAGCAGATGCAAGGCGTTACGAGCTTCACGCACGGCCTTGGATTTTTCCTCGAAAGCCGGGCGCTGCGCCTCGAATAGCGTCTTGACCTGCTCCTGTTGCGCAGCGCTCAGATCCAGGCCGCGCAACATGAACATGTGGCCGCCACGCATGCCGGAATCGGCGCGTCCGTGGTGACCGCGATGGCCATGCTGGCCGTGCTGCATCGGTGCCGCACCGGCGGCTGGCGCGGAGGCTGCGGGGGGCGTCTGTGCCAGAGCGCTCAAGGGCACGGCCAGCGCCAGGGCGCTGACAGTCAGAAAACGGCGAATGGTGGAATGGGTTTGGGTCATGGCTATCTCCGTGGGGGTCGATCGGCTTGATCGGGTGATGCCAGTGTGCGACCGCACCCCGTAAAGCCGTGTCAGGCAGCCGTAAAGTTAGGTTAAGCAATCGTAAGCAGCTTCGGGCGGGCATGCCGCAGTCGTATCATGTAGGTCTGCTCTGAAGGAAACGTATCCATGGTCAAAGTGCTTCTGGTCGATGACGACACCGAGTTGTGCGCGTTGCAAGCGGAATACCTGCGCGTCGAAGGCTTTGAAGTCAGCCTTGCGCACGACGGCGAAAGCGGTGCCGCCGCCGCGCTGTCGGGCGAACATGCCATCGTGGTGCTGGATGTGATGATGCCGCGTCTGAACGGCATCGAAGCCCTGCGCCGCATCCGCCAGACGAGCCGCGTGCCGGTGATCATGCTCACCGCGCGCGGCGACGATATCGACCGGGTGCTGGGGCTGGAGCTGGGCGCCGACGACTATGTACCCAAGCCCTGCACGCCGCGCGAACTGGTGGCACGCATCCGCGCCATCCTGCGTCGCGTGGACAGCGGCACGGCACCGCGTGAGGCGCATGCCAGCCTGAGCATCGGCGCCCTAAGCCTGCGCCCCGAACAACGCCGCGCCGAATGGGCCGGCGAGATCCTCGATCTGACCAGCACCGAATTCAACCTGCTCGAAGTGCTGGCGCGTCAGGCCGGAACACCGGTCAGCAAGCAGGATCTGTCCGAGCAAGGGCTCGGCCGCCCGCTCGCCCGTTATGATCGCAGCATCGACGTGCACGTCAGCAATCTGCGCGGCAAGCTCGGCCTGCTGGCCGATGGCCGCTCGCCGATCCAGACCGTGCGCGGCGTCGGCTACCAGTACATCACGGAGTGAAAATGGGTCGCCTCTTCTGGAAAATCTTTGCCGGCTTCTGGCTCACCCTGCTGCTGACGGTTGGCGTGGTGACCGCCGCGCTGGTGATCCGCGAGGAAGCCCGGCGCAGCGAGGAAAGCGTGTTGGCCGCCGGGCCGCGCAGCAGTATCGCGCTGCGCACGGCCTGGTCGGTCGCCCAGTACGGAGGCGAGAGCGCACTGCGTGCACTGCTGAGCAGCTGGCCTGAGCATGAGGGCCAACCGCCGCTGGTTGTCGACGAGCAAGGTGTCGAATTGCTCGGCCGCGTGGTGCCGCCCGAGGCCTTGCAGGCCGCACGCGAACGGCTGGCTGAATCCCAAGGTTTGCGCGAAGGCGAACGGGTCGGCGACTGGCGCAGGCGCAATGTGCGGGTCTGGCGCGACGCCGCCGGGCGCGAACAGCTGATGTTCTTCCCGCTCAGTGCGGCACGCGCGCCCGAGCGCACATCGGAACGCGCTCCCAGCCTGAGCTTGGCCAGCATTGAAACGCCCATCGCCCTGGCCCTGGCTGCGCTGCTCGCCAGCCTGGGCGTCAGTGCACTGCTGGCCCGGCACTTCTCGCGGCCGATCCGCAAATTGCAGGATGCTTTCCAGGCGGCTTCGAACGGCCAGCTCGGCGTGCGCGTGGCGCAAACCATGGCCGGCCGGCGCGACGAAATCGGCGAACTGGGTCGCGAATTTGACGGCATGGCGCAGCAGTTGCAGCAGCTCGTCGGCTCGCAAAACAGATTGCTGCACGACGTCTCGCACGAACTGCGCTCGCCGCTGGCGCGCCTGCAAGTGGCCGTCGGACTGGCCCGGCAGAATCCAGCTCAACTCGACACCGCACTGAACCGCATCGAACGCGAAGCCGAGAAGCTGGACGCGCTGGTCGGCGAAGTGCTGAGCCTGTCGCGCCTGGAGGCGCAAAAGCTGCAGCGCGCCGACGATTACGTCGATGTCGTCGAACTGCTCGCCAGCGTGGCCGACGATGCGCGCTTTGAGTCAGAAGGCAGCGGCCGCCACATCCTGTTCACCAGCAATGTGGAAGGCGAACGGGTGATTCGCGCCCGCGGCGAATTGCTGCACCGCGCGCTGGAAAACGTGGTGCGCAACGCCCTGCGCCACACCCCGCCGGACAGCACCGTGGAGCTGAATCTGGATCACAACCCTGCCGCGCAAACCCTGCACATCACCATCGCCGATGCCGGGCCGGGCGTGCCGGAAAACGAACTGGGCAGCATCTTCGACCCCTTCTTCCGCAGCGAAGCCGCCGGCAGCGGCGGCTACGGCCTCGGCCTCTCCATCGCCCAGCGCGCCATCGAAGCCCACGCAGGCCGCATGTACGCCCGCAACCGCAGCACCGGCGGGCTGGAAGTGCATATCGAACTGCCCGCGCCGCTTACCCCTGCAGGCTGAAGATCCGCCACCACATTACCTCTTCAGGCATGCATCGCTCAGAGCCAATCAGCAAGCGCCGTTCGCGACACCCTGCTTATAGATCCTTATCAGTAGTGCCTCTTCAGGCAAATCTTCCGGCGAGGCGCCAAATCACTTGCCTTGCAATTAGCGCAACGCATTGACACCCTGTAAATCCGGTGAGGTGCTGGGATATCCTCTTGTCTGTGTTCAACGCAGGCACCAACCAAGCTCATGAAATTCAAAAATCGCCGGAATGAATGCGTGACGACCTCCGATGGCCGGGAAATCTGGGCCTCGCGCAGCGTCACTGTGGTCGTGTGTATCGTGCTGGTGTGCGAAGACCAGCCTTACATCCTGGTGAACCAGCGTGGCACCGGCGTGCCGGATTGCCAGGGTTTGTGGAATCTGCCCTGCGGCTATCTGGATTACGACGAGACAACCACCGAGGCAGCGATGCGCGAGGTGTGGGAAGAATGCGGCGTCAATTCACTGGAACTGCTGCAAGGCGCCGATTGCGAGTTCTTCAGCGCGCCCTGGGATATCAGCTCCACGCCGCACGATGCGCGCCAGAACGTGACGATTCATCACGGCCTGCACGCCCATGTAGACCGGCTGCCGGCAGTGAGCAATGCCCACAACGAGCCGAACGAAACGGCGGACATTCGCTGGCTACCGCTGGCACAGGCGGATACGCTGGAATTCGCCTTCAATCACCGCGCCCGCATTGCGAAATACCTGAGCCATCTGGAGCGCGTGGCGTGGATCCGCTACTGACGGCGGTACGCCCGCCCAATTTCTGCTTTCACGAAAGCGACGGACAAGATGCAATGAACAATGCCTCGCAGCTGCGAGGCATTGTTCATTGCACGGACCTGTTCCCAAAAGCCGCACCCAGCGGACATCTTCAGCCGGCATGGCTGTAGACTCAACAAGGTCGGGCCAATGGAACGCCTGTCTGCAGAGGCGAGCAGGATGAGGCTTTGGCGCTGCCGCGCTTTGAGCCCCATTTTGGGCTGGCAGATTTTATTCAAGTTTGAGCAAAGCCCTGCCGTAACCAGGGTTTACCTTAATTCGCACCCGCTGCCATGACTCTCAGAGCCCGCCTCATCCTGTTCGTGTCCGCGCTGGTCACGGCGATCATCCTGATCGTGTCGACCACGGCGTATTTACGCATGAAGGCAGAGATCAGCGCCGGGGTGGAGCGCGAAATCCAGGCGGCGGTCGGCGGGAGTAGCGAGGCTCTTAGCCGCTGGGCGCTGCAGCGCTTTGACGCAATCCAGGCAGCGGCCAGTCGCGTAACGCCGGCGGGCGAACCGTATCTGCCGCTGCAGATGGCGAAGGATGGCGGGCGCTTTGACCAGACTTTTGCGGGCTTTGCCGACAAGCAGATGAAGTATTTCAACCCGGAGAAGAAGTCGGCCGAGGGCTACGACCCGACCTCGCGCGCCTGGTACAAGAAGGCCAGCGAAGAGAAGACGGCGGTGCTGACGGCGCCGTATGTTTTCTCCTCAACCAAGAAGCTGGGCGTGACCTTTGCTGCGCCGGTGATGGAGAACCAGGTGGTGGTGGGCGCAGTAGGCGGTGACATTGCGCTGGAAGACATCATCAAGCTGACCCAGGAGATCCGGCTGAACGGCGATGGCTACGCCTTTCTGGTTACGCGGGACGGCAAGATCGTGGCCCACCCGGCGGCCGACACGACATTGAAACCGGTAAGCGAAGTGCTGCCGGGCCTGAGCGTGGACGATCTGACGCGCATGGCCGGTACGAAAAAGCTGGAGGAATTGCAGGTTGGTGGCCGCGCCACGCTGGTCAGCGTGACGCCGGTGACGGGAACGGACTGGCTGCTGGGTACGGTGATTGATCGCAGCAAGATTATGGCGCCACTGAATGGCATGCTGATGCTGCTGGTATTACTGGGCGTGATCCTGGGTGTGGTGGCGGTGGTGATTGCGAATCTGGCGATGGCGCGCTTGTTGAGCGGGCTGAATCGCCTGCGCGATGCGCTGACGGAGATTGCGTCTGGCGGCGGCGACCTGACGCGCACGTTGTCGATCGGCAATCAGGATGAAATCGGGCTGACGGCGCTGGCCTTCAACAAGTTTGCAGCCAGCCTGCGCGAGATGTTCCTGGCCGTGCGCAAGCAATCTGAGCAGATGGGAACGGAACTACATAGCCTGGATCAGGCGACTCGCACCCTGTCGGCGGATTCGCTGCGGCAGGCCGATCTGTCCAGCTCCACCGCGGCGACCATCGAGGAAATCACGGTGAGCATCAATCACATCGCCGACAACGCTCAGGAAGCCGAGAACACGGCCATCGAGACCGGGCGCATCTCGAAGGAATCGGCCGCTGCAGTGGACGAACTGGCGGCGGGGATCGACCGGATTTCGGGTTCGGTGCAGCAGTTGTCTGCCACGCTGGAGCGGCTGGGCGTGAGTTCGACACAGATCACCGGCATCGTCGGCGTGATCAAGGAGATTGCCGGGCAAACCAATCTGCTGGCCTTGAACGCAGCCATCGAGGCGGCGCGCGCGGGTGAGCAGGGGCGCGGTTTTGCGGTGGTGGCGGACGAGGTGCGCAAGCTGGCCGAACGCACCTCAAAGGCGACGGTGGAGATCGGGCAGCTGATCGAATCCAACCATGTCGAGATTGCCTCGGCGATGGGCGACATGGAGAGCACACGCCGCTCGGTGATCGAGGGCGTGGACACCTCGCATCAAGTGGCGCAGCGCATGGCCGGCATCGATGCACAGATGAACCATGTGGTGCGCAGCATCCGCGACATAGCGGAGTCGACCCGGGAGCAATCGGCTGCCACCAACGAGATGGCGCGCGCGACCGAGCAAGTGACCCGGATGACGACAGAAACGGATGTAGCGGTGCAGTCGGCCGCCCGCACTACGACCGAACTGCACCAGCTTTCGCAAACGCTGCAGGCGCTGGTCGCACAGTTCAGGCTATAGATAAAGCTGGTTGAAGTGATCGTGAAGCCCCCTGACGATCATCCGAACCCCGCACGGGAAAACAGTCTTCAGCCTGCATGGCTGAAGACTCAATAAAGACGGACTTTCCAGCTGACGCCGCCTGAAAGCCCAAGCGGGGTGCGGCTCTTCGGCATGCATCTGTGCACTGGGTTGTTCGGTGTGGACAAGCCCGTCCCAGCCGTCTTTGCAAGAAGCAGAAATGCACGCCTGTGCGTTGATACGGGCATCTTGAATTGCAGCAGCTCCTCGTCGTGCGCGAGGAGACATTTCCTTTGAGTTAAAAAGACGCAAAGCCGGGCCGACAACGGTGTCATCCCTCGGCAATCCGTGCGACAAAGCCCATTTCGCATCCTGTGTTCAGTCAGGCTGATCGACGCCCATACGATCATTTACCACATAGTAAATGACTCGAAGTATTCTTCTGTTCTTGAAGCGGGGCTTCCAGATCCCGCCATGCAAAGGCACGAATGATGACCACCCCACTGATCAGCGCCTATCTGGTTTCCGTCGGCATCCTGCTGATGGCTGCCGCCCATGCAGCCATTCTCGCGCGCAGCAGTGGCCATGCGCGCATGAACTGGTCCTTTGCCGGCATCAGCCTCGGCTTTGCGTTCTTCCAGTTTTTCAACGCCCTGCAATACTCGGCCGGGGATCAGGCGAGTGCCTTGGAGGCACATCGGTGGATCAATTTCTGCTCTATCGTGGTCATTCCGCTGATTGCGTTCGCAGCGGCATCGCTGGATGCGAAGAAACGCCCGCGACGCGTATTTGTCGCGCTGGCAGCGCTCGCCGTGCTCGCCATCGGCTACAACTTCCTCAACCCGCTTGGCTACCGGTTTTATGCGCTGGCGCCTGATCAGGTGCTGACACTACCCTGGGGAGAGGATCTGCGGATCATTCAGGGGCAGCCCACGCTGGTGTATCGACTGACCCGTCTGGTTTCGCTCTGCGTGATGGTTTACACGATGAGCGTGACTTTCTCGCTCATGCGCATGAAAGAGCGGCTTTCGAGCAGCATCATCTGGACCGGGCTGGCGATCATGTTCATCACAACGGCGCTGGCCAGCATGTCGGATTCGGGCGTTATTGCGATGCCCTACCTCGGCGGCTTCGGCTTCGTATTCCTGGCCGGCGCTTTCTCGATTCTGCTGCGCAAGGAAATGCGGGTCCGCGAGCTGCAGGGAAAACGTATCACGCACGCACTGGCCAAAGAAGTGCAAGGACGCCGCCAGGCGAACGAGCGGGCCGACCAGATCCTTCATCACGACGCGCTGACCGGCCTGCCGAACCGGGCCGGACTCTTCCTCATGCTTGAAATCCTGCTTGAGCTGAACCGGCGCCAGGGCACGAAAATAGCGGTGGTGCTGCTCGATATTGACCATCTGGGTGCCATCAAGGGCACGCACGGCCTTGCCACCAGCGACGAAATAC
>NZ_JBEWZI010000031.1:0-29517 GCF_040566545.1 Uliginosibacterium flavum | reverse complement strand
TTGCCACCCGCAAGTCGGAGCAAGCCTAGCCTCCCCCGCCCCGTCATTCCGGACTTGATCCGGAATCCAGCGCCTTTTGCCACCCGCAAGTCGGAGCAAGCCTAGCCTCCCCGCCCCGTCATTCCGGACTCGATCCGGAATCCAGCGCCTTTCGCCACCCGCAAGTCGGAGCAAGCCTAGCCTCCCCGCCCCGTCATTCCGGACTTGATCCGGAATCCAGTGCCTTTTGCCACCCGCAAGTCGGAGCAAGCCTAGCCTCCCCCGCCCCGTCATTCCGGACTTGATCCGGAATCCAGCGCCTTTCGCTTTGGCCGTTTGCCGTCATTCCGGGGAACGTTTTTCCGGGCTTGAAGCGGAACTCGGCATCCAATACCCTTCGCTTTTGCCGTCATTCCGGACTCGATCCGGAATCCAGCGCCTTTCGCCACCCGTCTTCTGGATCCCATTCCGGATCGAGTCCGGAATGACGCCGTCCGGAATGACGGTTTGGGGGTAGCCTGCACCAATGAAACAGCCCTGCGTCTACATCATGGCCAGCCACCGCAACGGCACGCTCTACACAGGTGTTACGTCCAATATTGTCCAGCGGGTTTGGCAACACAAAAACAATCTAGTCGAAGGATTCACCAAACAGCATGACGTCCATATGTTGGTGTGGTTCGAACAGCACGAAACCATGCTTTCTGCCATCACTCGCGAAAAAACCTTAAAAGGATGGCTTCGTACTTGGAAGCTGGCACTGATCGAAGCCAACAATCCGCAATGGCGCGACCTGTACAACGACATTACCTGAGCCAAGCCCATCACAGCCTGCCCAGCACACGCCCCATCACCTCGTCATCCCGCACTCGACCGGGAGTCCAGCTCCCTTTGCTACCCGTCTTCTGGATTCCGGATCAAGTCCGGAATGACGAAATTGAAGGCTGGCGGTCAGCAATACCCCATCCTTGGCCACATCACTGCGGGCGACGTCATTCCCCTAGAAAGGCGAAAACCTGGAATCCAGCACCCTTCACTTTTGCCGTCATTCCGGACTTGATCCGGAATCCAGCGCCTTTCGCCACCCGTCCTCTGGATTCCGCTCCGGATCGAGTCCGGAATGACGCCGTCCGGAATGACGGTTTGGGGTAGCCTGCACCAATGAAACAGCCTGCCCACCAAACAAAACGGCCAGCATCGCTGCTGGCCGCTTTGGATCCTGACGCAAACGCCCTAGAACTTGTACTGGGCGTTTAGCACGGCAATCGTGTCGGTGAAGGAATACACATCGATGCTGGACAGGCGGCGCTCGTTACGCAGTGACAAGCGGGTTGAGAGCTTGTCGGTAATGGCGTAGCTGCCGCCAATACCGGTCGTGTAAACGGTATCGCGACGCTCGTCTTCACCGGTGGATGCTGCCAGGCCGACCGTCTGGTAGCCGGAGAATACACGGCGCTGATAGCCGAGGTTGGCGTCAAAGCCCAGCTTGGAAGTGGCTTGCCAGGTTTGCTTGAGGCTGATGCCATTGGTACGGGCATACGAACCCCAACCGTCGCCGGCGGCACCGACATCACGCGACAGGCGAAGGTTGGTGGAGCTCACGATGGTCGGACGCCAGATGTAGCCAACGTAGCCGGACCAGCCGCTGAAATCGGAGCTCTGCAGATCTTCGTGGCTGCTGCGCACGCGGGCCGCACTGGCTTCGAGCGAGGAAATCTGGTTCGGCGACCACAGACCGGTAACGCGCACTTCGCGCTGCACATAGTCGTAATTGGTGGCGCCGCCAACCCGTTCGTAATCGACGGACGACTCGCGATAGCGGGATTCGATGTAATTCTTGCTGCCGCGCGGGGCGTAGCGCACACCTGCGTCAAAGGCGCGGATGTCGCTGTTGCCGGCCTGGCGATCAGAGGCGCTGTTTTCGTCGTGGCCTTGCGTTACGCTGCCGACGCCAACCCAGTCACCGGCGATGCGCAGCAGAACGTCGCCGCCATAGCGCTCGGAGCTGAGCATGTTGCGTTTGTAGTACCCGGTGAGGTCTGCGTAGTTATTCAGCAGATTGGAGCGGCTGTAGTAAACACCCGCCTCGCTATCGGAGCCGAAACCCAGGCGATAACCCAGCGTGCCCTGGTAGCCGGTATTATTGAGGAAGTCAAAATCCTGATACTGGGATTGGGTGACGCTGCCATTGCCGTAGAACCGCTGACGACCAATCACTTTGTTCAGCTCCGCGCCGACGGAAGCCGACCAGATCGAGTCGTCGCGATGATCCTGTCCGGTTGGCTTGCGATCACTGCCAATACGGAAGACGTTGCTATCGTAGGAGTAGCCTGCAGAAGCGGTCAGCGTGAGCAGATCACCCTCACCAGCGACTGCGCCAGCGGACCAGATCGCGGCCAGCAACACGGCGATGGTTGAACAACGAGCAGGAAATTTGGATGGCATGGATGAACCTTGCTTTTTATGACTTTTGACGCCTTGCGCCGTGTCGCTACCTGCAACAAACCAGGCAACCCCCGTATGACATAAGCGCCGAATGTAGCAGAAAAGAATGTCTTCTTTGAGGGGGTTTTGATGAATTCGGCGCTTTTCGCGGACATAAATCACAGTCGACACGAAATAAACATATCACTCAGCGACACTGGCAGCTGCTGCGCTATCCTGCGCGCTGACGGAATTCACGAATGGTGTGCTGCGCCAGTCACGGACAGTACCCGCACGCCCGCTCCTGCGAGCTTTACGCGGAATCCAGTGTCCTTCGCTACCTGCTTTCTGGACTCTACTTAAAGCCCGGAATAGCGTTTTTTCTGGCCGATTCATCAAACAAGAAGCGCACCACAAGTACTTGAGTCTGAGAATGCTTGCAAATCTGGAACGACAAAAATTCGGCAGCATGCTGCGCGCGCGCCTGACGCTGACCAGTGCCATCGAGATGTTTCTCGATCCGCTCGTAGCCGTGGGCTGCCTGCTGGGTGTGGGTTTGTATTACGGCGAGACGCTGGATGCGCAATACCTGATCCTGTCGCTGCTGGTGTTTTCGCTGACCTTCCCCGGCAGCCTGAAGCTTCTGGATGCGCCACGCCGCATCGCCCGCACAGCCGTGATGAACTGGACCGCGCTAGCTGGGCTGCTGCTGGTATTCGGCTACGCGACAGGCTACGAACGTTTCTTCCCGGACTGCGTGATCTTCGGCTGGGTCGGCAGCACTTATGTCGTGCTGCTGGTCAGCCAGCTGAGCCTGCGCTACGCACTGCCGCAATTACTGGCAAATCGCGAAACGGCTACAGCGGTAATCGTGGGCGCCAACCCCCTTGGTGGCATTCTGGCGCTGCAACTGGATGCAGCCCGCCACAGTGGAATCCGCTTTCTGGGTTATTTTGATGATCGCAGCCCGGAGCGCCTGAGTAACGCCAAGGGCGAAGTGCCCGCGCCGCTGCTGGGCAAGCTGAACGAGCTGAGTGCCTATATCAAGGCACACCGGGTTGACCATGTTTATCTGGCACTGCCGATGGCGACCCAGCCGCGCATCCTGAATCTGCTGGACGAGATGAAGGACACGACGGCCTCGATCTTCTTCGTGCCAGATATTTTCGTGACAGACCTGATCCAGGGCCGCATGGAGAGCATCAACGGCATGCCTGTGGTGGCCGTATGCGAGACGCCCTTTACCGGCCTGAACGGGGTGATCAAACGCACATCGGATATCGTCCTGTCGTCGCTGATCCTGTTGTTGATCTGGCCGATCATGCTGGTCTGCGCGCTGTGCGTGAAGCTCAGCTCGCCCGGCCCGATCATCTTCCGCCAGCGCCGCTACGGCCTGGATGGCCGCGAGATCGTGGTGTATAAATTCCGCTCGATGGGCGTGTGTGAGGATGGGGATGTAGTAACGCAGGCCACCAAAGATGACATGCGGGTGACGCGCTTCGGCGCCTTTGCGCGCAAGACTTCGCTGGACGAGCTGCCACAATTCATCAATGTGCTGCAGGGGCGCATGAGCATCGTCGGCCCGCGCCCGCACGCGGTGGCCCACAACGAGCTATATCGCACCCAGATCAAGGGTTACATGATCCGCCACAAGGTAAAACCCGGCATCACGGGCTGGGCGCAGGTGAATGGCTGCCGGGGCGAAACGGAAACCGTCGAAAAAATGGAACGCCGCATCGCCTTTGATCTTGAGTACCTGCGCAACTGGACCCTGAGCCTGGACCTTTGGATCATCGTCAAGACAGCCGGACAGGTGCTGCGCGGCAGCGAGGCGTATTAAGTCGCAAGTCGCAAGTCGCAAGTCGCAAGTCGCAAGTCGCAAGTCGCAAGTCGCAAGTCGCAAGTCGCAAGTCGCAAGTCGGGGCAAGCTTAGCCTCCCCTGCCCCGTCATTCCGGACTTGATCCACTGCTGTCCGTAATAAATTCCCGACCTCAAGAATGCGGCCCGAACATTCCCTCCTTTGCAAAAGGAGGGGCGGAAGAGGGGTTTCGCAAGGCATGCCTTGCGCCTCTGAAGCGGATCGGGTGTGCAAACCCGATCCTCCAGGGAGACGGTTTGATTGGTTGGAGCCTGCATGAAGTCTCACTGGCGGCAGCAAACCCAATCCCCCTCAATCCCCCTTTTGCAAAGGGGGAGGCTGTTTCGTCGCGCGCGAGCCGCACGCGCCCGAATCGAATCGTGTGGGCGTGAATATCGCGCAACCATTGCTCTAACTACTCTTACGGCCGACCTGCAGATTTATCACGGACAGTAGTGGGACTTGATCCGGAATCCAGTGTCTTTCGTCGTCATTCCCGGGGGATCATTTGATCGTTCCCACGCTCCGCGTGGGAATGCCGCCTGTAACGCTCTGCGTTGCCCTGCAGGACGCAGAGCCTCCCGAACCGCGCGCCCATGCCGAGCGTGGGTGCGATCAAGAAAACAATATCCCCCAGCTCGTCATTCCGGGCCTGACCCGGAGTCCAGCGCCCTTCGCTCTTTACCCTTCGCCCTTCGCCGTCATTCCGGAATGACGGAACAGGCGCGGTTTTTTCGACTTGCGACTTGCGACTTGCGACTTGCGACTTGCGACAAACCGCACAGACGCACGCATCCGGCGGCTCAAGCCGGATCAACAATCCTATCGAGAGATTTTGGGAGCAGGCTCTCAACTTTGAACCTGCAAACGCCTGCCAATCGTGGCTTCGGTCGGTGTTGCGGGGGTGAAACCTTGCGCTGGGATACCCAGGCCTCGAAAGCTTCTGATCGGCGTATTGCGGCGAATCTTCTGCTGCAACCCGATCTGTTCGGCGGCTATCCGCGCACTGCTTGCCAGACTGCAGCAAGCATTCCTGCAAAATTGAATTTCAGGGCCAGCGAAACCGCAGTTGGGCAGCGAAGGTTGCGGGCGTTTTGGTCATTTCAGGGATATACATCAACGCAATTTCTGCATACTTGGTCACCGCCACAAGCTCTGGCACCAACATCAGGTTGATGCCGTGCTGCTGCCCTGCGCGAATCCCATCCAGGTAACCTGATACCGCGCCGACAGTCACGCCAAAATTCACGCCGTTATCGCCCTCTCCGACCATGCGCCACTGAAATTCACGTCCGGCGTACACCGAATAGCGACGGTAACTGTTGTAGTAGCCACCCAGCACCCAACCGCCCTCGGCACGAATACCAATACCCCGATTGTGATCATTCAACTCTTCGTTGCCACCAACGTGCCTGGACTCGAAGCCGCTGATGACGGCCCAGGAAAGTTTTTCAGTGGAATTGACAATATTGCTGATGCTGGTGGAAATCATCCCGTCCTCTGCACAGGCCATTCCACTCGCCCCCAGCAATACCAAACCGAACAACCAGAATTTGCTTTTCATTTTCGACTCCAGGCTGTGATAACCCGGGCAAATCGCAAGCAGTCTCTGCATCACATTTCTTTAAACCCCTGCAAAGGAGATGAAACAGATGTCTGAAACCAAAGCACACTTACCCGGCAAAATCCGCCGCTCGGCGGGTCCAGAATCCGTCACCTTGAAACATGGCTTCTGGCAAGTGTGATTACGTCCTTGGCATCGCTTCGCTGAAGTACATAAATCCCCTCATTCCCTTATGGGACGGGGCTTTCCGGCTTGCAGGTAAGCTTTTCTTACATGCGCACAAAGCGGTTCTTACACAGTAAAAACCTGCCCGACAGACGAAAAAAAACACCGCCAGGGGGACGGTGTTTTACATGGCAGGAATTGCCGGTTTTCAGCAGGCGGAAAGGGCTTGTTCGAGGTCTTCGAGGATGTCGCTGATGTGCTCGATACCGATAGACAAGCGCACCATATCTTCTGACACACCGGCACGCTTCAACTCCTCGGCAGAAAGTTGACGATGGGTGGTTGAAGCCGGGTGACAGGCAAGAGATTTTGCGTCGCCGATGTTCACCAGACGGGTCACCAGCTTGAGCGCGTCCTGGAATTTCGCCCCGCCTTCGCGTCCGCCCTTCACGCCAAAGGTGAGTAGACCGGAGGCCTTGCCGCCGAAATACTGGTCCACCAGCCCCCGTGAAGGATGATCCGGCAGGCCGGCGTAATTGACCCAATTGGCTTTCGGATGCGCCTGCAGGAACTCAGCCACTTTCAAGGCGTTCTCACAGTGCCGATCCATGCGCAAGGCTAGGGTTTCCAGGCCTTGCAGGATCAGAAAGCTGTTGAAGGGGGAAATACACGCACCCATGTTGCGCAGGGGCACGGTGCGGGCGCGGCCGATGAAGGCGGCCGGGCCGAGGGCCTCGGTGTAGATCACGCCGTGGTAGCTCACTTCCGGCTCGTTCAAACGTCGGAAGCGCGCCTTGTGTTCAGCCCAGGGGAATTTGCCGCTATCGACGATGATGCCGCCAATGCTGGTGCCGTGGCCGCCCATGTACTTGGTCAGTGAATGCACGACGATGTCGGCACCATGCTCGATCGGGCGGGTCAGATAAGGGCTGGGAACGGTGTTGTCGACAATCAGCGGCAGGCCATTGGCGTGGGCCACGGCAGCGAAGGCAGCGAAATCCACCACGTTGCCGAGCGGATTGCCGATGGATTCGCAGAACACCGCCTTGGTGCGCGCATCGACCTTGGCGGCGACGCTGGCCGGATCGCTGGCGTCGACAAAACGGACCTCGATGCCGTATTGCGGCAGGGTGTGGGCGAACAGGTTGTAGGTGCCACCATACAGCGCGCTGGTGGCGATGATGTTGTCGCCGGCTTCGGCAATCGTCAGGATCGCGTAAGTGATCGCGGCCTGGCCGGACGCCAGTGCCAGCGCGCCGATACCGCCTTCGAGTGCGGCGACGCGCTGCTCCAGCACGTCGCTGGTCGGGTTCATGATGCGCGTGTAGATGTTGCCCTTGACCTTCAGGTCGAACAGATCGGCTCCGTGCTGGGTGTCGTCGAAGGAATAACTGGTGGTCTGGTAAATCGGTACGGCCACCGCCTTGGTGGTCGGATCAGGCGAATAGCCGGCATGAATGGCAAGGGTGTCGAAACGCATGGGAGCCTCCCGTGAAAAAAGGCTTCAATTTACCTGCACTCTCAAGGCGCTCATAGCGGAAATACCTCTATGCAAATAAGCAACTGATCCAGATCGTCCTTCCGGACTACGTCATTCCGGACTTTATCCGGAAGCCGGAATCCAGAAGATGGGGGCAAAAGGCGCTGGATTCCGGGTCAAAGCCCGGAATGACGGAAAATAGAATATGCGGTGTCCCGCAGAGCCGCCACCAGCTTGCCTCTAGCGACAGCCTGTCCGCACAGGCAAGCTGTGTGTGGCTCTGCAGACATGCCTTGAAAAACCCTGACCTGACGCCCGCGCCGGCAAAATTACCCCGCATCAAGGCATGCCCCTACGCCTCTGCGGTTTATTACAGGTTCCTGCGCAGCCATAATGCACACCATGACGGCCCCTGAAATCCGCATTCCTCTTTCTGCCCTGCGCCGCGCTGCCACGCCTGCGGCAAATGGCGTGCTGCTAGACCAGTTGGGCCGGCCGCTGCGCGATCTGCGCATCTCGGTGACGGACCGTTGCAACTTCCGCTGCACCTACTGCATGCCGCGTGACAAGTTCGGCCGCGAGCATGCCTTCCTGCCGCGCGAGGCGCTGCTCTCTTTCGAGGAAATCACGCGCATCGCCCGGGTGTTTACCGGGCAAGGCGTGCGCAAGATCCGTCTCACCGGCGGCGAGCCGCTGCTGCGCAAGCATCTGGATCGGCTGATCGCCATGCTGGCCGAAATCCCGGATCTGGAGCTGACCCTGACCACCAATGGGGCGCTGCTCGCCCGCCACGCCGCCAACCTGAAAGCCACCGGCCTGCATCGCGTCACGGTGAGTCTGGATGCGCTGGATGACGCGATTTTCAGGCGCATGAGCGATGCCGAATGTGGTGTCGGCGAAGTCCTCGCTGGCATCGATGCCGCGCAGGCCGCTGGCCTGCCGGTGAAGGTGAACATGGTGGTGCGGCGCGGCGTGAATGATCAGGAGATCCTGCCGCTGGTGCGCCATTTTCGCGGCAGCGGCCATACCTTGCGCTTCATCGAATATATGGACGTGGGCAGCAGCAACGGCTGGCGCATGGACGACGTGCTGACGGCGCGCGAGATCCTTGCCCGCATCCATGCCGAATATCCGCTGGAGGCCATCGGCCGCGATGTGCCCGGCGATGTCGCTGAGCGCTGGCGTTATGTGGATGGCGGCGGCGAAATCGGCGTGATCGCCTCGGTGACGCAGGCCTTCTGCCATGATTGCAGCCGCATGCGCCTGTCGCCAGAGGGCAAGCTGTTCACCTGCCTGTTCGCCAGCAGCGGCCACGATCTGCGCGCCCTGCTGCGCGAGGGCCGCGATGACGCAGCGCTGGCCGGCTGGATTGGCGGTGTGTGGCACGAGCGTGGCGACCGCTATTCGGAGCTGCGCGGCACGGCCAGCGCACCCGCGCAGAAGATCGAGATGAGTTACATCGGCGGATGAACAAGACGCGAAAACTCACCGGCGTGATCCTCGCCGGCGGCGCCAGTCGGCGCATGGGCGGGCAGGACAAGGGCCTCGTGCGGTTTCGCGAACGCCCGCTGGTGGCTTGGGTGATCGACGCGCTGGCGCCGCAGGTGGATGAAATCCTGATCATCGCCAATCGCAATCTGGATGCCTACCGCGCCTTCGGCCACCGCGTGATATCGGATCTGCGCCCGGACTTCCCCGGCCCGCTGGCCGGCTTCGAAGCTGCACTGACCCACGCCAGCCACGACTGGATACTGACCTGCCCGACAGACGCACCACTCTTGCCTGCCGAGTATGCCTGCCTGATGAGCCGCGCTGCGCTTGGATCTGCAGCCGTAGCCTTCGTAGACGCCCACTGGCAGCCGGTCTTCAGCCTGCTGCCGAAAACCGCCCTACCCAGTCTGAGTGCTGCCCTGGATACGGGCGAGCGCAAGGCACAGCGCTGGCTGGCCTCAATTGATCCCGTGCTGGTGACTCTGGATGAATACGCCGCGCAGCTGCGCGACGCGGATACGCCTGAAGACCTGACGGCGCTGTAGAGCCCTTCAAGACGCTTTCACAGGGCGTTCAATACAAACCAGTTTGCTCACATATACCTGACCCATCCGCACAACTTTAGAGCCAAGGCTAAAGCCCATAGTCCATCGACCGTTAATCCCTAGTTCACGGAGTGGTATTTCCACAAGAAAACCTGGACACTAAAGGACCGACATCATGAAACTATCCACTCGCCTGGGAATTGTGGTGGCCTGTAGCGTAATAGGCCTGCTCCTCATCGCAGCCTTGGGCCTGCAAAGCCTGCGTAGCAGCATGATGGCGGAACGCCACGCCCAGATCGACACTCTTCTGAAGCTGTCGGTCGGTATGGTTGATACCTTCTACAAACAGGAGCAAAGCGGCAAACTGAACCGTCAGGAAGCCCAAACACGTGCCGCCGAAGCCCTGCGCGGCCTTCAGTCTGGCTCCGATTACCTGTTCGCCCGCGACGACGGAGATGTGCTGATCGCCCATCCGGCAGCAGCTCGCGTCGGCAAGGTCGACAAAGGCAGCAAGCTACCGGACGGGCGTACCACGGTTGAGGTCTATCGCGACGGACTGGCCAAGCAGGGCAAGCTCGCTTTCGTCGAAATCCTCACCGCCAAACCCGGTGGCAAGCCCGAAGACGTGAGCCCGAAGCTAAATGGCGTGACCCGCTTCGAACCCTGGGGCTGGACGCTGGGCACCGGCTTCTTCCTGGACGACATCGACGCGGCCTATCGCCACTATGCCATCACCATGGCGATCGTCGGCCTCGTCATTCTGGCAATTACCGCGGGACTGTCGATCGTATTTTCCCGCCGCATCTACGGCCAGCTCGGAGGCGAGCCTGATTACGCGGCAGCAATGGTCAATGCTGTCGCCAAGGGTGATTTATCACAGCAACTGACGGCGGCGCCTGCAGGCAGCCTGATACATGCACTGGGTGACATGCAAAAGGAAATGAAAGATCTGATCTCGCAAATCCACGCTCAGTCTGAAGCGCTCAAACGAGCCGCCGGTGCAATCAACAACACCATGGAAGAAATCAGTACATCGTCGCAGCAGTCGTCCGACGCCACTTCGTCTACTGCCGCGTCAGTGGAAGAAATGGCTGTCAGTGTGGGCATGATTGCAGACAGCGCCCGCGATACAGAGACTCATTCGAGCCGCGCAGCAGAATTGGCCAAAGGCGGCACGACGCAGATAACGTCCGCCGCAGCGGAAATCCAGAAAGTCTCGGAGCAGATTGAGACCGCTTCAGCGCAAATCGCAGAGCTGGCTGAGCGCACCGGCCATATCGGCGGAATCGCCAATGTCATTAAGGAAATCGCAGCACAAACCAATCTGCTAGCCCTGAATGCCGCCATCGAAGCAGCCCGCGCCGGTGAGCAAGGACGCGGCTTCGCTGTGGTGGCTGACGAAGTACGCAAACTTGCCGAGCGCACGACAAAAGCTACGACCGAAATCAACGAAACCATTCTGGCCGTTCAAGCGAACACCAGCGCAGTCGTGATCAGTATGCAGGCCGTTGGGCCGCAGGTGGCACGCGGCGTATCGCTGGCGGATGCCGCTGCGCTGTCTTTGCGGGAAATCAGCAGCACAACGGACGCCACCCTGGAAAAGATTCATGATGTTGCGCACGCGACCTCTGAACAGAATCAGGCCAGCAACAACATCGCAGCCAACATCGAACGCATCGCCAACATGGTTGAAGAGTCCGAGCGATCCGTACGCGGCGCCAGCGAAGCCGTCGCCTCGCTCAGCCGCATGGCCAACGACATCAATGGTGCTTTGGCGCGTTTCCGCTATTAACCATTTTTTATTTTCTGGCAAGGCAGGATGCGAGCCGCACCCAGCGCCGTCAGCAGACACGCGAGGCCTATGCCGACAAACACCGGCGGCAGGCCGAAACGATCCGCCGCGTGACCAATCGCAATCGTGCCGAGCGGGCCCGGCAGGATGGTGGCGAAACGCATCGAGGTGACCATGCGCCCAAGCATGCCGTTGGGTGTCACGGCCAGACGCAGGCTCAGGTAATTGATCACATACAAGGTGCTGCCCGCGCTGAACACGAACAGCGCCGCACCCGCGGTCAGCGCGACGAAACGCCCATCCGCCTGCGGCAGCGCATAAAGCAGATAGCCCACGCCCGCCAGCGCCACGCCCGCGACCAGTGCATTGCGGATGCCGAAACGCCGCTCCATGAAGTGCGCCAGCGGTGCGCCCAGCAAGCCGCCGAGTGCGCCCAGCGTGTTGATCAGGCCGATAGAGGCCTCGCTCAGCCCCAGATTGCGCGCGGCATGCAGCACGTAGAGCGCCTTGAACGAATCCGACAACAGGATCCACACCCCCACTACGCCGACCAGCCCCCGCAGCATCGGCGTTTGCCACACCAGCAGCAGGCCTTCGCGCATCTGTGCGAGGAGCGAAGCGCCGGCATGCGGAGCAATCACCTCGCGCAAACGGATGCTGCCGATCAGCAACGCGGCAATCACGAAGCTGGCGGCGTCCACGCTCACCGCCAGCGGGGCGCCAACCCAGGCAATCAGCAAGGCAGCCAGCGCCGGGCCGCACACCTGCGCCACCGAACTTGATGCCGAGAGCTTGCTATTGGCGACAACGAGGCGCTCGCGCCCGACCAGCAACGTGACCAGCACCTGCGTGGCCGAGCCGCCGATGGCCTCGGTCGTCGAGACGATGAAACCGACGCCATACAGCAGGTACATGCTCAGAAAGCCGGCTTCATGGCCGATAGGCACCAGCATCAGGCCGGCAGCGGCGACGAAATTGAAGAGCACCGCCAGGCGTTTCTTGCTCGTGCGATCAATCCACACGCCAGCGGGCAAGCCGATGGTGATGAAGGGCAACAGCTCGCAAGCCGCCAGAATGCCCATCTCCGTGGCACTGGCATTCAGCAGGCTCACGGCGGTCAGCGGCAGCGCCATCATCGACACGGCGGTGCCCAGCGCCGACAAGGTGTTGGCGATGAACAGACGCAGGAACGCGACGTCGCGCCACAGCGAATCGGCCGGAATCGAAGAGAAAAGGAGGCGCTGCAACATGGGGGCGCGAGTTTGATGCGCGCCAGACAGCCGGTCAAGCCAGCCATGCGCAAATACGCCCGCGCAAAGCGCTTTCACCATCGCGCCGGGAATGCTCTAATCACGGCTCACCCGGCTTCACTTCTGGTTTGTTGAATATGGACATCAAGACCTACATGCAAGACCTCGGCCAAAAGGCCCGCGCCGCCTCGCGTCTGATGGCCGCGGCTTCCACCGAGGCCAAGAACACCGCGCTGTGCGCCATCGCGGCGAAGATCCGCACGCGCAGTGAAGAGCTACTCGCCGCGAATGCGCGCGATCTCGAACAAGCCCGCGCCGACGGACTGGAGCCGGCGATGCTCGACCGCCTGACCCTGACAGCCAAAGGCGTCGAATCGATGGCCGCCGGGCTGGAGCAGATTGCTTCCCTGCCTGATCCGATTGGCGAGATCACCGACATGAAGCGCCGCCCCTCTGGCATCCAGGTCGGCCACATGCGCGTGCCGCTGGGCGTGATCGGCATCATTTACGAGGCGCGTCCGAATGTGACTGCCGACGCCGCAGGCCTGTGCCTGAAGAGCGGCAATGCGGCGATCCTGCGCGGCGGCAAGGAAGCACTCCACTGCAATCAGGCGATAGCCGCCTGCGTACGCGAAGGTCTGGCCGAAGCCGGTCTGCCCGCAGCCGGCGTGCAAGTGGTGGAAACCACCGACCGCGCGGCCGTGGGCGATCTGATCACCATGCCTGAATTCGTCGACGTGATCGTGCCGCGTGGCGGCAAGGGCCTGATCGAGCGCATCAGCCGCGACGCGCGCGTGCCAGTGATCAAGCATCTGGATGGCAACTGCCACGTTTATCTGGACGATGCAGCAGACGCCGCCAAGGCCCTGCCCATCGTCGAAAACAGCAAGACCCAGCGCTACGGCACCTGCAACACGGCCGAATCACTGCTGGTGGCGCGTTCGCGTGCCGCCGAGCTGCTGCCGGCCGTGGGCGCCATGCTCGCGGGCAAGGGCGTGGAGATGCGCGCCTGCCCTGAGTCTCTGGCCATCCTGTCTGCAGATCCAAGCCTGGAGCGCTTCCTGAAGGAGGCGGCCGAATCGGATTGGGCCGAGGAATATCTGGCGCCGATCATCGCGGTGAAGGTCGTGGCCGGACTGGACGAAGCGATCGAGCACATCAACCATTACAGCTCGATGCACACCGACAGCATCGTCACCGAGAATTACACACGCGCCATGCGCTTCATTCGCGAAGTGGATTCAGCCTCGGTGATGGTGAATGCCTCGACCCGCTTTGCGGATGGTTTCGAATATGGACTGGGTGCCGAAATCGGCATCTCGACTGACAAGATTCACGCCCGCGGCCCGGTCGGCCTGGAAGGCCTGACCTCGCAAAAATGGATCGTGTTCGGCAATGGGGAAATTCGCAAATGACAAAGGAAGGCTTTGCCACCATCCTGATGATTTGCAGCATAGTCCTGCGGCGGGCATCGCTCTGAGGCGCAGAAACATGCGCTGGCCAAGCTTGCTGCTCGTACTGAGCTTCGGACTGTTTGGCCTGGGCAGTCAGGCCGCAGCCACGGAAGTGGCCGGCGTCAATTTCGCCGACAGGATCACGCTAGGCGACAGCGAGCTGATGCTCAACGGCGCTGGCATGCGCAACCGGCTGATGTTCAAGGTCTATGCAATCGGCCTTTACCTGCCGCAAAAATCCGACACCGTCAGCAGCGCGCTAGCCAGCAAGGGGCCGCGCCGCATCCAGATCGTGACCCTGCGCGAAATCAGCGGCGAACAGCTGGCCGATGCCTTGATTGAATTTCTGCACAAGAATCTGAGCAAGGACGAATTGCGAAAACTTGATACGCGCATCGAAACCCTGCGCAGCACCATGCTCAAATTCAGCGCCTCGCCAGAAAAAACCCGCATCCAGCTGGATTATCTGCCCGACACTGGCACCCGCCTGATCGTCAATAATAGTCAGCACGGCAAGGATATTCCCGGCGAAGATTTTTTCAATGCCTTGATGCGAGTCTGGCTCGGCGAACACGTGGCGCAGGAATCCCTGCGCGAAGCCTTGCTGGGGCGCAAGGATTGAAAATATGAACAGCTCCCGGGCCATCCTCCCGCTCGCCGTGCTGCCCACTTGCCGTCTCGGGCTGCGCCAGAATGCGGCAGGCGAAATTGAAGACATTGTTTTTCTGCCGCCTGACACACCGCTCGAATCAGCTCGTGGCGAATTGCCGGCCTTATTCCTCGATCAAATCGAAAAATATCTCGCCAACCCGCAGCATTCAATCTCCCTGCCCCTCGCCCCGCGCGGCACGGCATTTCAACAACGCGTGTGGCAAGGCATCCGGAGCATTCCGGCAGGCCAGACACGCAATTACGGCGAACTAGCGCTTGATCTGAATTCGGCGGCTCGCGCGGTCGGCCGGGCCTGCGGCGCCAACCCCTTCCCGTTGATCACGCCCTGCCATCGCGTGCTGGCCAAGGCGGGTATCGGCGGCTTCGCCCATGCGCAGGACGGCTGGCTGCTCGATACCAAACGCTGGCTGCTGCGCCACGAAGGCGCTTTGTAAATGGATGCTGCCAACGCACCGCACCCGGATATCGACGCCTTTATCGACGACGTGTGGCTGCAGGACGGCCTGGCCAAAAACACGCTCGAATCTTATCGCAGCGATTTACAGCTATTCGCCAACTGGCTGCAAACCCATTCCGCGCTTGAATTGATTGCTGCCGACCAGGTCACTCTGGCGAAATATCTTGGCGAAATATCGGCGCGCAACAAACCCTCTACTCAGCGCCGCATCATGTCGGCACTGCGGCGTTTTTACCGCCTGCAACTGTTGAATCAACGCATCGCCAAAGACCCGACGCTGGATCTGGGCAACCCCGGCACAGTGGATCGCTTCCCGAAAACCCTGAGCGAAACCCAGGTAGAAAACCTGCTCGCCGCACCGGACCTTGAATCGCCCTTCGGCCTGCGCGACCGCGCCATGCTCGAAACGATTTACGCCAGCGGCCTGCGCGTCTCCGAACTGGTGAATCTGAAAATCAATGAAATGGATTTCACCCAGGGCATCGTGCGCGTCACCGGCAAGGGTTCAAAAGAACGTCTGGTGCCGCTGGGTGAATGGGCGCTGGAATGGGTGCAGCGTTATCTGCAGGAGGCTCGCCCGGTGCTGCTGAAAGCTCCGTGCGATGCGGTATTCATCACGCGTTTCGGCAGTGCCATGACACGCCAGATGTTCTGGAATACCGTCAAGAACCATGCCCGTCAGGCCGGCATTGCGGAGAATCAGATTTCGCCGCACACGCTGCGCCACGCCTTTGCCACGCACCTGCTGAATCACGGCGCAGATTTGCGCGTAGTGCAATTGCTGCTGGGCCATGCCGATATTTCGACGACGCAGATTTACACCCATGTTGCTCAGGAACGGCTGAAACAGCTGCATCACGACCACCATCCGCGCGCCTGAATCCGCGCAATTCTGCGCCACGCAGATAAGGCGGCTGCATCAATAATTTGCGCTGCGTTAATTATTGATGGCAAAATCTGCGTCACTCGGCATTTTTTTGAAATCTATTCAAAGTTTGCCCGCGCAAATTACCCTGCTGGTTCAAACCACATATCCCTCAATCAATAAGGAAAATCATGCTATTCACCAAATCGCAATTGAACAAGGCTTCGGACAAGGATCTGACCCAAGCCGCCGAAGCCATCAAAGCTGAAGTCACCAAGCGTGCCAGCAATTCAAAAGCTGATCTGCTGAAGAAACTCAAGAAGATGGCCAGCGATGCCGGCACCTCGCTCGAATCCCTGCTGGGCAGCAAGCCCGTCAAGGCCGTCGCCGGCACGAAGGCTCCGCGCACCAAGAAGGTCTCCACCAAGGTCAAGACCAAGGTTGCGCCGAAGTATCGCAACCCGGCCGATGCAGCCCAGGTATGGACCGGCCGTGGCCGCCAGCCGCTGTGGGTTGCCGCAGCGCTGTCGGCAGGTCAGTCGATGGAGTCACTGCTGATCAAATAAATCAGCCCGCACGAAATAGAAAAGGCGGCCTTGCGGTCGCCTTTTTTTATTTCAAAACCCATTTGCAACGCACTGCGTTCATTCAGGGCGCGAGCCCAAGAATCTGCGGCTCGCTTGATTTAGTGAAACCGGCACTTTGCTGCGTGAGCGCAGCCAAGGGCTGCGGGACCGACAGTTCCAGTGTCGAGCGAACGAGCATCAGCGCTTCCACAGCCGAGCCCTTGCGGGCGACAGCAAGCACATTGATGTCGTCGCAGTTGGTGATGTGCATGTCGGCACCGCCAGAACTGATGCCCGCGAGACGGAGCGCAACACTGCGACGTGGCGATCCGGAACGCCCCTCACGTATTGACCAACACTATCTGTCGCTGACTCCATTGAAGAGCCGCTCGCAGCGGGCATCTTCAGCCCCCCATCTGCACAGGGGCGCGGGAAGCGGCTATCCCGACAATGCTGCACAGCACCCAAACTAGAGAAAACCCCTAGGGCTGTTTTGCTGCTTTGCAGCACATATTTTCCTATACTGGTTTTGCGCCGGTCATAACAATTTCTCTGCCGGCGGACCCCCATCACAGGAGAGCCGGCATGACCCGCAGCGAACAAATCAGGAAACTTGAGCAGGACTGGCAGGACAACCCACGCTGGCAAGGCATTCGCCGCAGTTATACGGCGGAAGACGTGGTGCGTCTGCGCGGTTCGCTCCACGTCGAAAACTCGCTCGCCCAGCGCGGCGCCGAGCAATTATGGCTGTTACTTACGGCCACGCCCTTCGTCAACGCGCTCGGCGCGCTGACCGGCAATCAGGCCATGCAGCAGGTCAAGGCCGGGCTGAAGGCGATTTACCTGTCGGGCTGGCAGGTCGCTGCCGATGCCAATCTGGCTGGCCAGATGTATCCGGATCAGTCGCTCTACCCGGCTGATTCGGTGCCGGCAGTCGTGCGCAAGATCAACAACACCTTCACGCGTGCCGACCAGATCCAGTGGTCGGAGGGCCATAACCCGGGCGACGCGGACTGGGTGGATTACTTCGCGCCCATCGTGGCCGATGCAGAAGCCGGTTTCGGCGGCGTGCTGAATGCCTACGAGCTGATGAAGGCGATGATCGAGGCTGGCGCGGCGGGCGTGCACTTCGAGGATCAACTGGCCTCGGTGAAGAAATGCGGCCACATGGGCGGCAAGGTGCTGGTGCCAACGCGTGAAGCCGTCGCCAAGCTGATCGCAGCGCGACTGGCGGCCGATGTGCTGGGCGTGCCGACTTTGCTGGTGGCGCGCACCGATGCGGAGGCGGCCGACCTGCTGACCTCTGATGTCGACCCCAACGACCTGCCCTTCTGCACCGGCGAGCGCACTCAGGAAGGCTTCTACCGCACCCGCGCCGGGCTGGAGCAGGCCATCTCGCGCGGCTTGGCCTACGCGCCCTTCGCCGATCTGGTGTGGTGCGAAACCGGCAAGCCGGATCTGGCCTACGCCCGCTCTTTCGCCGAGGCGATTCATGCAAAATTCCCCGGCAAGATGTTGGCCTACAACTGCTCGCCATCCTTCAACTGGAAGAAGAATCTGGATGACGCGACCATCGCAAAATTCCAGCATGAGCTGGGCGCGATGGGCTACAAATTCCAGTTCATCACCCTGGCCGGCTTCCACAGCCTGAACTACTCGATGTTCAACCTGGCCTATGGCTATGCGCGCGAGAACATGAGCGCCTTCGTCGAAATGCAACAGGCTGAATTCGCCGCCGCCGAGCGCGGCTTCACGGCGGTGAAACACCAGCGCGAGGTCGGCACCGGCTACTTTGATGTCGTCACCCAATGCATCGAGGGCAATCAATCGTCCACCACGGCGCTGAAGGGCTCAACGGAGAACGAACAATTCTTTGACAAGCATTGAAACCGGCCGCCACCACAGGCGGTATGCTCAGCACGGCGTCAGGCACTTGTCTGACGCCGTTTTTATTTTGATGGATGCTCGATGAACGCCCTGTGGATGTTGCTGGCCTGTTTCCTGTTCGCCACCATGGGCGCCTGCGTCAAGCTGGCCGGCGGCTTTTTCAATGTCGGCCAGACTGTGGGCATGCGCGGGCTGGTGCCGGTGCTGCTGATCGGGGCCTGGATCCTGTGGCAGCGCCAGCAATTGCGCTCGCCACACTGGAAAAGCCATCTCTACCGCTCCGTCGCGGGCAGTCTGGCTATGCTGATGTATTTCAGCGCGATTGCGCGCCTGCCGCTGGCCACTGCGGTGACGCTGAACAACACCTCGGCGCTGTTTCTGGCTGGCGTGCTGTCATTGCGCCAGACGCCGCCGCCGGCCGTACTCGGCGCGCTGCTGCTGGGATTATTCGGCGTAGCGCTGGTGCTGCAGCCAAGCCTGTCGCAAGACCAGTGGCTGGGCGGTGTGCTCGGTCTGGGTTCGGCATTTCTGGCCTGCGTCGCCCAGTTGAATCTGCGCTCTCTGGGGCGCGCGGGTGAGCCGGAGTGGCGCACCGTCTTCATTTTCTCCGCCACCAATGCACTGCTGGCATTGCCGCTGACGCTGCTCCAGTCCTCCTCACCAAGCCAGGCAAGCACGCAGGAATGGGGCTTTCTGCTGGCCGTGGGCTTGTGCGGCGGCCTTGGCCAGCTGGCTCTGACGCGCGCCTTCAGCATAGGCAAGGCCATCGTGACCGCCAGCCTCGGCTACAGCACGGTGATCTTCTCCAGCCTGTTCGGCGCGCTGCTGTGGGGCGACAAATTGTCCATGCTGTCCTGGGCCGGCATCCTGATGATCATCATAGCGGGCGTGATCGCCACTCATCCGGCGGTATGGGCACGTCAGGTGGCAAGACATGGCGGCGGCGACTGAGCACTTCTATAGTCAAAACGTGGAAGCCTTCCGGCTGATCGCGTCGTGAAGAGTCTTCCGCGATAAAAACTCGCCCGAGGAGATGCACCATGATCACCACCGACCTGATGCCCGAACGCGTTGAAATGCGCGCCTATGGAACGATGACCCTGGCGGACTGCAAGGCCTTTGAAGCTGCATCAAACTACCGCGTACAGTTCAACGGCCCCATCGACCTGCTCTTCGATCTGCGCAGCATGACGGGCTACTCACTCGACGTTGCCCTCGAAGAATGGCGCTACGTGCGCGCCAATCCAACCTCTTTCCGCAAAGTTGCCCTGCTCACCGATGACCAGTTTGTCACCTGGGGGGCGTGGCTATCACAGTTTTTCACGGAAGCGGATATCCGGATTTTCGAGACGGAACGCGCCGCGCGGCACTGGCTGGATGGCGACAGTCAACTGGAAGACGACAGCATCCTGCACTGACTGAAGAGCCGCATTCGACGGGCTTCTACAGAAAGCCCATCTGAAGAGAGCCGCAGGGCAAGCCTGTGCAGGCAGCCCCCTCGCACAGCGCCATCAGGCGCGACTCTACGGACAGCCCGCTATCAAGCTGGCAAATCCAGTAGGAGCATTGAAATATCGTCGTGCCCGGCCAATTCGCCCAGATGACGATGCAGCGCCAGGCGCAGGGCATCCAGCCGGTTATCCCCGCCAGCTGCCTCGACGGCAGCCTGGACGCCTTCGAAACCGAAGGCCATGCCGGCATGACCTTCGGCCTCGATCAGACCATCCGAGCACAGCAACAGCTGCGAATTGTCGGCCCATTCCAGCTGCTGGATCATCACGTCTTCGGCTTGCCAGATCTCGATTCCCAGCGGCAATTGGTCGGCGACAAAACGCTCCACCACACGACCATCCGGCCCGAAACACAGCACGTCCGGCACGCCGCCCAGCCACAACGACCCGCTGCGCACCTCCTGATCCAGCACGACCAGTCCGGCTGACACAAAGCGCCCGACCGGCAGCAACTCGGTGAGCGCGTTATTGAGCATCAACACCATGCGGCGCAGGGGCATTTCCTCTTCCACCGCGCGATAGAAGTCATTCACGATGGCCAGCCCGCTCATCGCGGCGGCCAGGCCGTGCCCGGTGGCATCGGCCAGCATGGCATACAGCTTGCCGCGCTTGGAACGCGCCGCCAGCACGATATCGCCGGAGAAACGGTGCGTCGGCATTACGCAATGCTGCACGCCACTCTGCTCCAGCGCATCACGCCGGATGTGACGTTCCATGATGTCTTTGGCCAGCTCGGCTTCGGCTTCGGCCTCATCGTGGTATTGCTGCAGGCGCGCCGCGTTATCAGCCAGTTGGCGTTCGACTCGTTTGCGTTCGCTGATGTCGCGCACCACGGCAATGAACAGACGACGATCCGCCACCGGCAATTCACTGATACAGATTTCACCGGGAAAACGCCGGCCATCCAGACGCCGTCCGATCACCTCGCACAGGCTGCCGATAAAGCGCTGGTCGCTGCCACTCAAATGCGCGCTGAACGCGGCCTCCCAGCGCCCGACGCCCGTCGAATCGAGTAGCAGGGCGCGGATGTCCATGCCGTGCAACTCGCTCTCCTGGCAGCCGAATACGCCTGCCGCTGAACGATTGGCGCCAACCACGCGAAATACCGCATCAAAGGTCAGAATGCCATCCACGACCGCATCCGACACGGCCGCCTCACGCTGGCGCGCCTCCTCGCGGCTGACCTGGAATTCCAGCGCGCGCGCCAAATTCTGCATCTTGGCAGCGAACACCTGATAGGACAATGGTTTGTTCAGATAATCGTCAGCGCCGGCCTCAAGCCCGCGCACCACGTCGTATTCGGCATCCATGGCCGAGACGATGACAATCGGCACCCAGCGATCCCCGCCCAGCGCACGGATATGCTTGATCGCTTCGAAGCCATCCATCTTCGGCATCATCAGATCCATCAGCACGATGTCAGGACGCTCGGCCTTGTAGAGCGCCAGCGCCTCCTCACCGTCCTCGGCCATCAGAATCTGGAATTCCAGACGATTCAGGTAAGCGCGCAGCAAGGCGCGATTAGCCTGGGTGTCGTCGGCGACCAGTACTCTAAATTTGCGAAAACTCACTTTGAGCCCTCAATTTCTATTCTGTTGTTCATCCAGCCCGGCACTCAGCGCTCACCGTCGCCCAGCGGAAAGCTCACTTCCACCGTGTTGCCATTGCCATGGTAAGCCAGTGCGGTAAACGCCATCTGGCGTGAGACCGCGATGCCCCGGCCATTCGGCGCAAAAGCGCGATCCGGCGAGATGGTCAGGAATTCCTGCCAGGCAAAGCCCGGCCCCTGATCGGAGATCCTTACCGTCATCATCTGCTCATCTTTTCTCACGCTGACAGCCACCCGCTTGTCAGCGTTTTCCGGCAGCGCCTGGCGACGCAAGACTTCATCCAGCCAGCATTCATCGCTCTTGAGGCGAGACTTGGTCTTGAAATCAATACCCAGATTGCCGTGCTCGATGCCATTCACCAACAACTCCGCCAGGCCCATCGCCACGGTTTCACCATCCTTGGCAGACAAGGCCAGCAGGCCAGCCACCGCTTCGGCGTCGTCCAGCGTAGTCAGCACAAATTGCGCCTCTTTGAGCAGCAACACCGCGCGCGAATGATTCGCCATGCGCTGCGACACATCGGCCCAGCGCGCCCGGTCATGCAGCGCTGCGCGCACGATGGACAGCAGCGCCTCGGAACGGAAAGGCTTGGTCAGGTAATAGTGCGCACCCGCCGCCAGCCCTTCGCTGACCTGCTCGGGATTGGCGGCCGCCGTCTGCATGATCACCGGCAGATGCTTCATGCGCGGATCGGCCTTGATCAGCTTGAGCATCGACAGACCGTCCAGCTTGGGCATCATGCGATCCATCACCACGACATCAAAATCGTAGGGTCGCTCGCTCAGCGTTTTCCAGGCCAGTTCCGGGTCTTCGAAAAAGCTCATCTGGTAACCGGTATCGGACAGATATTCTCCGATGATCTCCAGATTCAGCGGTTCATCGTCCAGTACCAAAAGAGATGCACTCATGCATCGTTCCTCACATCAGTTGATTCGATACCCGAAGCCGGCAAAGGCAGGCGCACAATAAATTCAGCCCCGCCCGCCGGACGGTTACGCGCGCAGATCTGGCCACGATGGGCCAACACGATCTCGCGACAGATTGCCAGACCAAGCCCGGTTCCGCCAGCGACTGTGCGGGTCAGACTGCTCTGGGTGAAGCGATCAAAGATCTGCTCCAGCTCTTCGGCCGGAATCCCCGGGCCCTCGTCGATCACCGCAATCTCGACCATGCAGGTCTCGACCGACTCACCCGCACGCCGCCCCCGCCCATCATCCACAATTCGCGTCTGCAGTGTGACCCGGCTGCCCGGTGGCGCAAACTTTACCGCGTTGGACAATAGATTCCGCAGCACCTGCCCGATGCGCGCCGCATCCATATTCACCGCCGGCAGGCTCATCAGGTCGATGCGACTCAAGGCCAGCTGATGAGCCACAAAAAGCGCTTCGAATTCGCGCGCAGCATCGTCGAGCAAGGCCGGCAAATCCACCAGCTGCAGGCTCAGACTCACGCGCCCGGCCTCCAGCTTGGCCAGATCCAGCAGCTCGTCGAGCAGACCCAGCAGGCGCTCGCCGCTCTCGCTCACGCGCGAAAAATAGTCACAAACCTTGTCTGGCGTGAGCCGCTCGCCCCGCTCAACCCCCAGACGCGCGAAACTCAAAATGGCGTGCAGAGGGGTGCGCAACTCGTGCGACAACTGGGCGATGAAATCGGACTTGGCGGCACTGCCACGTTCGGCATTTTCCTTGGCCTGCAACAGGTCGGCGGTCTGCTCAAGTACCAGTTCGCGCAACTGGTCACGATGACGCAACAATTCATCCTCGGCGGCCTTCTGTTCAACCAGATCCTGCACCAGCAGCCAGTAAGCCAGACTTTGTTCGCCCCGTCCGACCAGCACACCGCTGACCATCACCGGCAGCTCCTGCCCATCAGATCCGAGCAAGCAATTCTCAAAGGGCTGCATGACGCCGGCACGACGAATTTCCTCGATCTTTTCGTCACCCTGCACCAGGAACCGTTGCGGCACGATGTCCTGATAACACATCTCGCGCAATTGCTCTTCACTGCGCCCAAGCAAACGCTGCAGGCATGGATTGGCCTGCAGGAAATGACCCTCGCGATCCAGCAGGGTAATGCCCAGCGGCGCGTTATGGATCAGCGTATCGAGTCGCTCCAGTGCTCGGCGCTGTGCTTGCTCGGCCTCGCGCAGAGGGCTTACGTCCTGATTGAGACCAATGATCACACGCTTGCCATCGGCATCGCGAACCAGCTTCTTGTGCGACAGAATGCTGCGCGTGCGCCCCAGGCGATCACGCATCAACAGCTCATTGCTGAGCAACTCGCCATCATCCCGCTCAAGCAATAGCTGATCCAGCGCCTCCAGCTCCTGCGCCGTTGACTCGGAAACAAGCTCTGCTGCGCGCTTGCCCGCAAAAGCATGCTTGGACAAACCATGGAACTCACTGAGCGCGGTATTGGCCATCACGTAACACAGCCGCTCATCCTTGACGTAGGTGGCAAAAGGCAAGGCATCGAACACGGTTTGCAGAAACTCCCCACTGCGCGTCTGACGCTGCAGACTGGCGGTCAGCGCACTCTCCTTTTCCAGCAGATCGGTCACATCGCTGTTGGACGTGATGATCAGACGCGCACCATCCGGATCGAGACAGACAACCTTGCGCAGATGCACCCGATGCAGTTTTCCATCCGCATAACGGATGGGGATTTCGCGCTCGCTCACCACGCCGGGGCCAATGGAAAACAGGCGATCATCAGCGAGCACGGTTTCCTGCGCCACCGCCGGCAAATTGAAATCCCAGGTCGTTTTGCCGAGCATTCGGTCCGGCGTCAGGCCATATGCATTGGCCAGCGCACGATTGGCCATCACATAGACGTGATGCTCATCCTTCACCGCTACCGGCGTCGGGATCGCATCAAAGACATCCTGCAAAAATGCACGATTTCGCGTCTGCCGCGTCAGCGTTTCGCGTAATTCGCGCTCTAGGGCCCGTGTCTCGCTCACGTCGAAGGTAATGCCCACCACCACCCGCTCACCATCCGCACCATCACACGCCACCTTGCGGATCAGGGTCTGGTGCGGTTTGCCTTCACAGTCATGCAACACGTGCTCACTCTCGATCACAGCATTGCCGGCAAACCCATCAAATATCGACTCCTCCTCGCGCTCCACGGCCTCAGCCACGTCAGGATCCGCGTGTTCGAAGGAGGTTGTGCCTAGAATCCCGTCCGTGTTGCAGCCATGAAACAGCGCATGCGCACGATTGGTCATGACGTAGCGATGCTGTCGATCCTTGACGAACATCGGGTGCGGCAAGGCGTCAAACAGCTGCTGCAGAAACTGACGCAGGTTCGTCTGCCGCTGAAGGGCTTCACGCAACTCGATTTCGGAGCGGCGCAAGCCGGTAATTTCAAAATTTGACCCAACGATGATGCTATTGCCATCCACGTCGGTACACAATGCCTTGGTGACTGCCCAGTAGCGCGGCACGCCCGTTTTTCTGTCGGGCAAGCAGTCTTCCTTGCTGATCACCTCACCTGCCAGAACCCGCCGATCTTCCTCCTCGATCGCAATTCCGGGCTCATCCCCGAACAGCTCGCGCGAAGACATGCCGATCATGTCTTCTGTACGCAGCCCCCATTGCTCGGCAATGGCGGGATTCACCATCAGGTAGCGGCTATCCGCACTTTTGACGTAAATCGGGTGGGGAATCGTGCGAATCAGACGCTGCACGAAGGCCTCGACGTTCATCGACAATTCGCCCATGCGCCGGGCGTAATCACGCAGCGCACTCTGGTCTTCATAGGTTGTCACCACCACGAGATCGCCATTGGGATCGACACAACGACTCTTGGTGATGCGCAGGAACACCCGACGCTGCGCCCGGGAAATGTCGAACCAATCCTCCAGAACATGTGCCCGCCCGGTTTCCAGGGCCAGCCGATCCAGTTCTTCGAGACGCTCGGCCATCTCGCTATGCACCATCTGATGGGCGCGCCGGCCCATGACTTCGCCGGGCTGCAGATGCATGGCCTGGCAATAGGCGCGATTGGCCAGAACCAGCACACCCGCTGCATTTTTCACTGACATGGGAAGAGGCAGGGAATCGATCACGCCTTCCATGAAACTCTGGTAATGCCCACGTTCGCGCGTCAGTTCGACTTCATCCGTCACGTCAGACAAGGCTCCGGTCACGAATGTCCGGTCCGCAGCGACGCTGGCGCGCACCCGCAGCCAGCGCTTGCGGCCATCGGCATGCGTGATCGAAACCAGCTCATCGAAACGCCCGGCTTCATTCCAGGCCTCGCGCAAAGCGCGCAGCAAACGACGACGTTGTTCGCGACTCAGGCAGCGCAGAAAACAGCGCAGCGGCGAGGCGAGGACATTGCCATTACCCGTCAGGTTCATGCAATGATCAGAGCAGAACAGGGTCTGACGTTGCGCATCAAACTCCCACACACCATCCTGCGTCGCATCCAGCGCCCGCTCCAGACGTGCGCGGCTGTAGCTTTGCTCCGCAGTCATCGCGCGCGCCAGGTGTTCCGCCCAGCGCTGACGATCCAGCAGCATCCAGGCCAGCACCAGCAAGCCGCCGACACTCAGCCCGATGAGCCCCAGCGCCTGCCCGCCGAAAACCAGCAACAAACCACCAAGACAAGCGACAGAAGCCAGCAGGCACGCAACTATGCGCAAGCCCATCGACACGCCGCCCGCGTGGGCAAGGGCTGCCGGCGCAGGGCGATCAGGTGTCAGGCGGTGAATCGGCATGGCGTGCGTTACCGAAAAAAGGGGGCAATCCGCTTATACGGCAGATTCTCTCAGGAATGTAGATGCCCCCAAGGGAGACAAGCTCAGGCGCGAGCGAGCACACAAATAGCCATCGCCTCAATCACGGCCTGAGACTCGCCCAGCGCATCACGCAAGACGATCTCCAGACTAGGATGACGTTCGCGTGCAGCCTGCAGGATCAGCGGCACATCGCGTTTCACATGCCCGCCCTGCGCCAGGAACACCGGCACGATCTCCGCCCGCGTTGCACCCTCCAGGGCCACCGCATCCAGCGCTTCGGCCAGCGTCGGGCTCATGAACTCCAGAAAGGCCAGACGCACATCGGCAGCCGGCGCCTGTGCCAGCACCGAATCACGCAATCGTTGCAGCGGACGCGCCCATTCCGGGTCACGCGCACCATGGGCAAACAGAATGATGGAGTTCATGGATCAGCCTTGAGTGAGAAGCCGCAGCGCACAGGCTGCAGCGAAAAAACCGAAGGGCGCGGTCACACACACGCCCGAACCATAACCGGCGCAGGACAGCCCCTGCGGCGCATCGCCGGTCTCACAAAGCTCGGGCCGCTGAATCGCCTCATCCGAGTAAATCGCACGGATGCCGAACTTGCGTCGAATGTCTTTGGGAAAGCCGTGTTCGCGGCGCAACTGCGAACGCACCTTGGCGAGCAGCGCGTCCTGCTCGGTCCGGGTCAGATCATCCTCGCGGATCCGCGTCGGGTCTTGCTTGCCACCGGCAGCGCCCGTCACCACCAGAGGAACACCGGTCTTCGCACTCCACAGGATCATCTCGACCTTGATCCGCGGCTGATCGATGGCATCGATCACTACGTCCTGCCCTGCCAGCAGCTCGTCAATATTCTCGGCCGTGAGAAAGTCCTCGACCACTCGCACCTCGCACGCCGGATTGATCGCCAGAATGCGCGCGCGCATCGCCTCCACCTTGGCCATGCCCCACACCGGATCCAGCGCGTGGATCTGCCGGTTGGCATTCGATTCCGCCACGTTATCCAGATCGATCAGGGTGATGTGGCCCACGGCGCTGCGCGCCAATGCCTCGACCGCCCAGGAACCGACGCCGCCAATCCCCACTACACACACTTTCGCCGCTGCAAAGCGACTCGCCAGCGCCTCACCATACAGCCGCCCGACGCCGCCAAAACGCCGCGCCAGATCCGGCTTTAATGCCTGCTCTTCAACCATATCTGCAAACCCTGTGCATTCAAATCCAGATCACACGCATACACCGCCACCGCCGCATCGCCCTGCACGCCCCAGCCCTGCTCCACCGCCTCGCGCCGCAACAAAGCCTCCAGCCCGGATCTGATCCACCCAAGCTGCAGCTCATCAGCCACATTTTCAGCCGCCTCGGCAATCGCCACAAACGCATCGATCAGTCGATGCAGATCGGCTGCCAGACGCGGCAAATCCGTCACTCGCGAATAGTGCGTCAGAACCATGCTGCCCGGCGCGCGCGCCATCATCGCATCGATCGTCGCATGCATCGCCGCCGGATCGAACTGCACCGGCGTCGTCGCGGGAAACACGAAAGCCCGAGCGTCTGCATCGGTTTCACGATATGACAGCCCAAACGCATCGCCCGTAAACCAGCCCCGGCTCTGCGTATCGAAATAGCACACATGATGGCGCGCATGCCCCGGCGCATCCAGCACCTCGATCCGGCGGCCCGCCAGATCAATCACCAGCCCATCCGTGGCCTCCACCACCCGGCCGGTCGGCGCCGGCACCAGCTCGCCGTAAGCCTCGCGCGCAAACGCCTCGCCATACACCGCCAGCGTGCCCGCCCATAATTTCGAAGGCTCGATCATGTGGCGCGCCCCGCGCGGATGCACCACCAGTTTCGCGTTCGGCAACACCTGCAGCAGCGCCCCGGCACCGCCCGCATGATCCAGATGCACATGCGTCAGCAGCAGCCAGTCCACGCACTCCGGCGCGATACCGATTTCGGCCAAAGCCGCCAGCACGCGCGGCAGCGAATGCGTCGTACCGCTCTCCACCAGCGCCGCGCGGCCATCCTGCACGATGAGATGGATCGCATCCATGCGCGGGCGCAGATAGCCGCTGTCGATGGCCCAGATGCCCGAGCCGAGATGTTCAACTTCTTTCATGTTTCCTGTTTCTTCAGCCGCGCAAACTTCGCCCGGAATTTCTGCAGCTTCGGCGCCACCACAAAGGCGCAGTAACCCTGCCCGGGATTGCGGCGGAAGTAATCCTGGTGGTAATCCTCGGCCGGATAGAAAACCGTCGCGGGACTCAGCTCCGTCACGAGGGGCGCGGCAAAAGCCGGCGCCAGTTCGGCCAGCATCTGCCGGGCACAATCGCGCTGTGCTTCATCCAGCCAGAAAATTGCCGAGCGGTACTGGCTACCCACGTCATTGCCCTGCCGATTCAGCTGGGTCGGATCGTGGATCACGAAAAACACCTCCAGCAACTCGCGATAGCTCACCACCGCCGGGTCGAATTCGATGCGCACGAGCTCGGCATGACCGCTGGTCCCCGAACACACAGCCTCATAGCTGGGGTCTGACAACTCGCCCCCCATATAGCCTGAAACAAGACCTTTTACCCCGTGGACATCACGAAACACGGCGTCCAGACACCAGAAGCATCCACCAGCCAGCAAGGCAAATTGAGAATCAAGCGGCACGATTACCACCTTTCGTCGGGTTGTCTGACAAGTAATGAAAATCCCTATTGAAGCAACGGGGTATGTTCGTACAATGGACGAAAGCACTCCGGTGCCCCGAAAGCAAACGCTCGCGACAAAGCGCTCCCAGTGAGGACTTTACCGCGTGCGTTGCTGCCGTAACGGTTTTTGCAGAGGCCGCTACGATGTCTGTCTCCAAATCTGTCTCCGTTCAGGCCCTCACTCCCCCGAGTGAGGGCCTTTTTTTACCTGGAATGCGCACATGCCGGAGAGGCTTGCGCAGCGGGCCTGTGCGGACAGGCATCGCCAAGAGCAAGGCGGGGAGCGGATTTACGGGCACCTATAGCTCCGTGCGCAAGACATGCCGCAAAACTTAGGGTGCGCATTGCGCACCATTCCCAAACATCCATCCACCAGCAGAGCCGGCGGAAGGACGCCGTGCAGGTACGAGCGCGGGGTCCGCGTGCGCGATGCGCATACATGGACGCCCCCGTTTGCAAAGCCAATCTTTTCATTGATGACGACTCACGGAGTC
>NZ_JBEWZI010000030.1:0-37901 GCF_040566545.1 Uliginosibacterium flavum | reverse complement strand
GGCCGGCATCCTGAAATCGGTGGGCGTAGCCGGCAGTGTGCGACTGGGCGGGCTCATGCTGCCACGCGCTACGGCGATGATCTGCTCGCGAAACCAGCGGCAGTCGTCCGCGTAATGCGCGCGGTCGTGCCACAGCAGGTAGAAGGCCATCGGCGGATATTCGATCGGTGAGCGCGCCAGCGAGACTGGCAGCAGGCGCGCGAAGTGCTCGGCGAAAGCGCGCGGGCAGGTGAACAGCATGTCGGATTCCATCAACATGTAAGGCGCGAGGCTGAAGTAAGGCACCCAGGCCACCACGTTACGCTTGAGGCGTTCGCGCGCCAGATGCAGATCCACCACGCCACGCTGGCCGACGGCATAGGGCGTAGGGGCGAGGTGCTCGGCGTCCAGATAATGCTTCATTGTCAGTGGCCGGCCGGCCAGCGGATGGCCCTCGCGCATCATGCACACCACTTCATCTTCAAACAGCGGGGACAGGCGCAATTGTTCCGGCGGGTGCGGCCAGTTGCCGATCACCACGTCCAGCGCACCATCGGCGAGCAGACCGGCGAAATCCTGCTCCGGGCTGAAGGAGTGAAAGATGATCTGGGCCTGCGGCGCAAGGCTGTGAAAGCGCGCGAGGATGCGTCCGAGCAGGGCCGGGTCGAGATAGTCGGGCGTCGCCACATTGAAGACGCGGCGCGAGCTGGCCGGATCGAAGCGGGTCTGGCTGACCACGATGGCTTCGATGCTGGCGAGCGCCTGCTTCACGGGTTCGAGCAGGGCGACGCCGCGCTCGGTGGGCGTCATGCCGTTCTTGCTGCGCACCAGTAGCGGGTCTCCGGTCAGATCGCGCAGGCGCCGCAGTGCGGTGCTGATCGCCGGCTGCGATTGATTCAGGCGGCGTGCGGTGCGCGATACGCTGCACTCGGTGAGCAGTATGTGCAGGACGCGCAGCAGGTGCACGTCGATGGAATCCCAGTTGCAGGTATTGGCCATTATTTTCTCCAGGAGCCCCGGACGGGCCTGCTGTGCCTACGCAACGAGCGTGCCACAGCCTTGGCGGGCACGCTGGCGCCTCAGGCAAAGCCTGCAGCAGCCCGCTTTGCGGATATACGCCAGCCCATATAGTGTTCATGTTCGATTGCTGGCAGGCTCGGAAGCGACGCACCAAGGCGGCGCGTGGATAGCGCCATTTGACGGGCTTCTCCAGCCACCCTGCCTGAAGATGCACCAGAACAGGACCTCTGCAGGCCGATGTGCCCAAGGTTTATGGCCCCAGCGCGTGGCACAGCGATTGCTGCATGGAATCCGTTGCTACCTCAACCCGACGGAGTGCCCCATGAACAAGAACTTTTCCCGACTGGCCCGCCATGCTGTGCTGGCCCTGACCCTTGGCTGTGCCGCGGCGACTGCCTCGGCCCAGGAACTCACCAAGCTTAAATTCACGCTCGACTGGCGCTTTGAAGGCCCGGCCGCGCCCTTCCTGCTGGCCAAGGCCAAAGGCTATTTCGCTGCCGAAGGCCTGGATGTGAGCATCGATGCCGGCGCGGGTTCGGCTGGCGCGGTGACGCGCGTGGCAACCGGCGCCTACGAAATGGCCTTCGCCGACTTCAACGCACTGGTGGAATACGACGCCAACAATCCCGGCTCTAAGATCCAGGCCGTTTATATGGTCTACAACTACACGCCGGCAGCGGTGGTGTTGCTCAAGAAGAGTGGCGTCACCAAGCCCGCCGATCTGGTCGGCAAGACGCTTGCCGCACCGGTCTTCGATGCCGGCCGCAAGGCCTTCCCGGCGTTCGCCAAGTCCAACAAGTTCGATCCGGCTGGCGTGAAGTGGCAGAGCGTCGATCCGGCGATCCGCGAAACCCTGCTCGCCAAGGGGGATGTGGATGGCATCACCGGCTTCTCTTTCACCAGCGTGCTCAACATGGAAGCGCGTGGCGTCAAGGAATCCGATCTAACCGTGATGCTCTTCAATGATTTCGGTGTCGAGCTGTATGGCAACGCGATCATCGCTTCACCCAAACTGATCGCTGAGAAGCCCAAGGCCGTCGAAGGCTTCCTGCGCGCTTTCAACAAGGCGCTCAAGGAAACCATCGCCAATCCGGACGAGGCTGCGACCTACGTCAAGAAGCAGGACGCGCTGGTCGATCTGACACTGGAAACCCGTCGTCTGAAGATGGCACTCAAGGAAGTGGTGGTGACGCCCGAAGCCAAGGCCAACGGTCTGGGCAGCGTGACGGACGATCGCATGCAGCGCTCGATTGCCGAGACGGCTGCGGCGTATAACCTCAAGTCGGTGCCGAGCGGCAAGGAGCTATTCAACGCGGCTTTCCTGCCGGCCAAAGCTGATCGTCTTGTGAAGTAAAAAAGTCAGTGCCTGGGCAGGCCGCTCAGTAACGCGGCCTGCCCCTGCAACCAATGTCATCAAGTTAGCCGTTCGTGCTGAGCGTAAGAAGCGAAGCGGATGAAGTCGAAGCATGAGCGGCCGGGCCCAAGCCCTTCGACTTCGCTGCGCTACGCTCGGGGCGAACGGGGTTTGGGGCTAAATCAATGGACTTGCCCCTACAAAAGAGAGCCCGATCATGAGTTTCGTGGAGTTCGAGAAGGTCAGTTTGCGTTACGGCGAAGACGGCCCGATGGCGATTGAGGACATCAGTCTGCAGGTCGAGGAAGGCGAGTTCATCTCGGTGGTCGGGCCTTCGGGCTGTGGCAAATCGACCTTGATGAAGTTGATCTCCGGCCTCAAGCCGCCGTCTGATGGCTATGTGTATGTGAATGGTCGTCAGGTCGGCGGGCCGCTGGGCATCGTCGGCATGGCATTCCAGGCGGCCAATCTTTTGCCCTGGCGCACCACGCTGGAAAACGTGATGTTGCCGCTGGAAATCGTCGAACCCTATCGCAGCACACTGAAAGCCAGGCGTGCTGAGTATGAGGAGCTGGCCCGCGCCCAGCTGGCCCGCGTCGGCCTGGCAGGTTGCGAGGATAAATTTCCGTGGGAGCTTTCCGGCGGCATGCAGCAGCGTGCCTCGATTTGTCGCGCTCTGATCCATAAGCCACGCCTGCTGATGCTCGACGAGCCTTTCGGCGCGCTCGATGCCTTCACCCGCGAGGAGCTGTGGTGCATGTTGCGCGACCTGTGGCAGGCGCAACCCTTCACGGTGATTCTGGTGACGCATGATCTGCGCGAGGCGGTGTTCCTCGCCGACACGGTGTATGTGATGAGCAAGCGACCGGGGCGCATTCTGGTCAAACGCGAGATCGACCTGCCGCGCCCGCGTGATCTGGAAGTGACTTACACCGATGCCTTCGCGGCCCACGTGCATGTGTTGCGCGAAGCCATTGGCCGCGTGCGGGAGAATTGAAATGAGACTATCCCCAAAAGTTCGCGATCGTCTGGCGCCCTGGCTGCTGACGCTGCTCGTGCTGGTGTGCTGGGAGGCCATTTGTCAGGGCTTCTCGATCCAGCCTTTCCTGATGCCCGCGCCGACGCTGATCTTCAAGGTGGGCATGGAGCTGGCCGGCCCGATCATGGAGCACGCGACGCACACACTGATGACCACGCTGCTCGGCTTTGCCGTGGCGGTGGCGGTGGGCGCGCTGCTGGGCATGCTGGTCGGCTCTTCACCGATCATCTACAAGGCCTTGTACCCGATGCTGGTCGGCTTCAACAGCATTCCCAAGGTCGCCTTCGTGCCGGTGCTGGTGGTGTGGTTCGGTATTGGTACGGTGCCGGCGATCCTCACCGCTTTCCTGATTTCCTTCTTTCCGGTGGTGGTGAATGTGGCGGCGGGCTTGTCCACGCTGGAGCCGGAGCTGGAGGATGTGCTGCGCTCACTCGGTGCGTCGAAGCTGGATATCCTGATCAAGGTCGGCCTGCCGCGTTCGATGCCTTTCTTCTTCGCTTCCTTGAAGGTGGCGATCACCCTGGCCTTTGTCGGTTCGGTAATGTCCGAAACCGTCGCTTCCAATGTCGGTATCGGCTATCTGATGATGAGCGCCAGCTCGTCGATGAATATGCCGCTGGTGTTCGCCGGACTGTTCGTGATTGGCGTGATGGGGGTGGTGATGTATGAGATTTTTGCCAGGCTGGAGCGACGCATCACGGGCTGGGCCAATCGTGGCCAGAACGCGGCGCATTGAGGGTCATGCGGATCTGGCGCGTCTACTCGGCCCGCCAGATCCGGCTGACGTTGATTTCCACCTTGAGCTGGTCGCGCGGGATCACCGAGGTGACTTCCAGACCCTTGCGCTCGGTCATGCGCGTCATCGGGGCGGCGTAGGACATGCCTTGCGGGCTGATCAGGCTGATGACTTCCGGCGTGTTGGCGTTCGGTCCGCGCCGGGTGACCAGAGCGGTTTCGCCGTTGGCCAGACGCACGAAGGTGCCGGGCGGAAAAATGCCGATTTCCTTGATCAGCACTGCCACATAAGGATTCGTTTCGCCGCCGCCCGAGGCGACATACAGCGAGCGGGCAGCCTCTTGCGGCGTCACCGGCTTGCGTGCCGCACGCGGGCTGACCTTGGCAGAAAAGATATCGGTGGTCTGGATCAGCAGGGCTTCTTCGCTCGGCGTTGTCACGCCATAGGGGTAGCCACCACCGCCGACGACTTCGTGATGTTCCAGCACCGCGCGTAGCCATGGCGGATCGTTAACGCCCGCAGCCATCAGCATTTCGTGCGCCAGCTTGGGATGACGCTGAATCTCCTGGCGCTGCGCCAGCGAGGGTGCGATGCGCTGCGTGCATAGCGTCATCTGCAGGTCCAGCATCGCCAGATTTTGGGTCAGGGCTGCGCAGATCAGGCTGATACGGCGATTGGGCAGCCATTCCAGGCGAGCCGCTACCAATTCCACGAGCACCGCGACGTGAATACTGTGAATGATCGGATAGCGCCGCTGATCGGTCAGGATGATCGCCGCCAGTGCGGTATCCGGGCTACGCCGGGCCAGCGTCTGGATCAGCTTGGCCAGGCTTTCAATTTGCCCGCGGAAATCGTCTTCGCTGCGGATGTCGCGCAACAGCGCTTCGAGTTCGTCGATAACGCTGTCCCACAGGCGGAAGGGGTCGAATTCGAGGGACTCCTTGCTGCGACGGTTACTGCTGCTGGCGATCAGGCCATCTTCCACATACAGGCCACGCGCCATCAACACTTCACGTTGCGATTCACGCGTGATGATGTAGCCCTGACACAGCAGAAGTGCGCCTGATTCATCGAACACATCCCATGGCAGGGGTTCGTTGATCAGCAGCTGTTTGGGGTGAACTCGTTGTTTGGCCATGATCCGGGCGGGTGAGGGTTACATCCTGTCAACGTGCGCCAAGGGGGAAACTTGAATCCGGAATATTCACCAGGGCGCCAGATGGATCACATGGGTTTGAATGCTGATATGAGCTGGAAGTTTGACACACAAACACAATAATCCTTTTGGGCCTGAACAGCGCCCGCTCAATCCGCCAGGCTCGCCGCCAGCGTCCGCAGGTTTTCTTCTTGCGTCCGGATGGCGTCGCGCAGGGCGCTGTCGAGGCGTGTGTCCTGCTGCACGGCAGCGGCCCAGCTGCGGGCCAGGGGCAGCATTTCGCGCCAGGCCGCCAACGCGGGCGGGCTGCGAAAGCGCAGATCGGGGGCGCGATCATTCATCTCGCCGGACGCGCGTGGCGCGTAGTGCATGGGCAGCATGTCGTAGGCCGGGGCCAGTTCAAGCACGCCGCCGGTATGCAGGAACCCGAGGTTGCCGCGGTGCATGTCGGTGTTGCCAATCATCAGGCCGAAGGCATACAGGCGCTCGGCCAGCGCGTGCGATCCAGGCGTGATGTGGCCTTGCGCGGCCAGCTGGGCGGTGATCTGCGGCCAGGGCTGCTCGGCGTGGCCGACGAAGGCATCATCCAGCGCCGCCAGCGAGATCAGCCCGCGCCGGCCCATGCGTCCATGTGCGTTGCCGATGCGGTCGAAGCGCTCGACCTGCAGAAAGGTCTGGCCGCCGGCCATCAGCAGTTCACTGGCGCTGGCCGGATAGCCTGCGGCGCGCAGCGTCTGCAGGGCGTGATGCTCGGCCACCAGCAGGCTGGCCCAGCGCTGCGCCACCGGATTCGCCGCCGCGCTGCTGAACTTCACCAGTACCGCCGCTTGCTGCTGGCCCGTATCAATCAGCGCAGTGAACTTGGGCTGTTCGCCACCGGCCGAGGAGCCGGGCACGTCCCCCGCCAACGCCGCTGCGGCCAGCGCCGGGTAGCGCATCGCGCGCTCAGTCAGCGGGATCGCGGGCACCTTGTCGGCGCCAAGGTAATAATGCGCCAGCGCAGCATCGCCCACCAGCAGGTTGCCCGGCGTGTCATCGCCCAGCGCGGCCAGGGCGACAAGGGCGTGATCGTCGTTCCACAGGTTCAGCGTGTCCGGCAGATTCAGCGCGCCAGCGTGCGCGTGGGCAAAAGCCCGGCCGAGAAAGCCCTGCGGCCGCATGTCCTGCAGCCACCAGGGCAGGGCCTCGCTGAACTCAAAGCGAGCCTCATCGTGCAGCGCTGCAAGATAGCCGCCCATCACCGCATGCAGGGTCGCGATGTTCTGGCTGCCGCCGTTTTCACCGATCCGGTAGATCGGCCAGGCACTGCGTCCGGCCACGCTGCGCCGCGCCGCATAGGCCGTCGCGCGCGCCGCGCCATAGCGCAGCACCGCATCGCCGGCCGCCGCGACCAGCCGCGACAGCGTCGGCCGGCTGATCCCCAGACGCTCGACCAGCGCCGCCGCCGGCAAAGGGCCGGAAGCAAGGATTGCGAGCAGGTCGGCGGGCAGGATCATAGTAGAAAGCGGGAAGGAGGAGGGTAGGCGTGGGGCCGACAGCAGGCAGGTTTATGGCAACTATAGAAACGATTATTGAAACGATAGTTTCTGCTTGAATTGGCTCGTGTGCAATAAAAAAGTGAATTAAAACAGCAGTTATTTACCACTAATAGCCTGATTGTTCGTCATTCATGAAATTTGTGTGAAACGATTTTGCGCAAAAATAGCTCTTGGGTCGGCGAGTCTCAAGCCCCTTTTCGCCTCGGCGCAGTGGCTGCCTTTGACACGTCATTCCAGACTCGTCATTCCGGGCTTGACCCGGAATCCAGTGTCTTTCGCCACCGTTCTTCTGGATTCCGGATCAGGTCCGGAATGACGACGTTTGGCCCCCCTGGATTGTTTCCTGTGCCTGCATTCAAAGCACCATCCAAAGACCCGCACCCAGCCTGCCTCACCGGCAATGCATCCCGAAGAAGCCCGCCCTGTGCGGCTGTGCAGGCAGGCATTTCGCGCAGGCCCATTGGATGCGCCTATGCAAAACGTGAAGGAATTAACGCTTTTAAAAATGAATCCGGACTATTTGATCTGGGTCGTCGTTTATCCTGACAGAAAGACCGTCTATCCCCGTAGAATTCCAAGTAAATATGCAGAACGGGGCAGGGCAGCATGGCGTGTCGGCGGGGATTCCCTGCCCACGCCAGCCTTGGGCCGAAACCCAGCCAGTCTTATCCATCGCGGAGATGCACTCATGGCAACCCTGATCCCCAGTTACAGCACTTGCGCCAGCCGCATGCAGGCCGGGGAAAAGCGTTTTGCCCAGCGCCTCGAGGCCAAGCTCGAAGACGATTACCTGTGCTGGTTCGACGTGCCGCTGGGCGGTGCGCGCAATCAACATCCCGATTTCATCATCCTGCATCCCCGGCGCGGCATCCTCATCCTTGAGGTCAAGGACTGGAAGATCGACACCCTGCAGGCCATGACCAAGCTTGACGCCAGCATCTTCACCGACGCCGGCCTCAAACACGTGCCCAATCCGCTCGAGCAGGCCCGCCAGTACGCCCACGTCGTCGCCAACCGTCTGCAGCGCGACCCGCAACTCATCTTCACCAGCGGGCGCGAGGAAGGCAAACTGCGCCTGCCCTGGGCCTATGGCGTCGTCTTCAGCCACATGACCCGCAAGCAGTTCGACGATGGCCAGCTCGGCGAAGTCATCCCTGAAAACCTCGTCATCTGTGCCGACGAGATGACCGAAGCGGTCGACGCGGAAGCCTTTCAGGCCCGGCTCTGGCAGATGTTCCGCATCCGCTTCACCTGCATCCTGACCCTGCCGCAGATCGACCGCATCCGCTGGCAGCTCTTCCCCGAGGTGCGCATCAGCGCCACGCAAGCCACGCTCTTCGACGGGGCAGAGGGCGCAGACGATGCGGAAAACACGCACCTGTCCGCGCAGCTGCCTGAGATCATGCAGGTCATGGATCTGCAGCAGGAGCAGCTCGCCCGCAGCCTCGGCGACGGCCACCGCGTCATCCACGGCGTCGCCGGCTCCGGCAAGACCCTGATCCTTGGCTACCGCGCCGAATACCTGGCCCGCGCCGCCACCAAGCCGATCCTGATCCTCTGCTACAACAAGACCCTGGCCGCCCGCCTCGAACAATGGATGCACGCCCGTGGCGTGGGCGACAAGGTCGTCGTGCGCAATTTCCACAGCTGGTGCCGCGCCCAGCTGATCGCCTACAACGTCGACCTGCCCGGCAAGGAAGCCGACACCGACGCCTTCATGGCCGCCATGGTCCAGGCCGTGATCGACGCCAGCACGCGCGGCCAGATTCCCGCCGGACAATACGAAGCCGTGCTCGTCGACGAAGGCCACGACTTCCGCCCCGAATGGCTCAGGCTCATCGTCCAGATGGTCGATCCGCGCAGCAACGCGCTCCTCATCCTCTACGACGATGCCCAGTCCATCTACGACGCCGGCAAGAAACGCAACTTCAGTTTCAAGAGCGCCGGCGTGCAGGCCCAGGGGCGCACCACCATCCTCAAGGTCAATTACCGCAACACCCAGGAAGTCCTCAAACTCGCCATGCAGTTCGCCGCCGCCTGCCTTGCGCCCAGCGATGCCGACGAAGACGGCGTGCCGCGCCTCGCGCCCCTGTCCGCCGGGCGCCACGGCGACGCGCCCCTCGTCATCAAACTGCCCACGCTGGAAGAGGAGGGCGCCTGGATCGCCCGTCACCTCACCGAAGCCCATCAAGCCGGCACCGCCTGGCGCGACATGGCCGTGCTCTACCGCCATTACGACCCCACCTGCAAAACCGTGCGCGCCCAGCTCCGCAAGCTCGGCATCCCCGTCACCTGGAAAGACGACATCCGTTTCAATGCCGAGCAAGACACCGTGCGCCTCATGCCCTTCCACAGCAGCAAAGGCCTCGAATTCCCGCTGGTCGTCATCCCCGGCGCGGGCACGCTGGCCGGCATGGAAGCTGAGGAAGATGAGGCGCGACTGCTGTATGTGGCGATGACGCGGGCGACGGAGCGGCTGGTGTTGGTGGGGAGCGGGGCGTGAGTTTTTTGTGCGGGGCAAAAGGCAAGACTTGACTCCGCATTTATTAGAACGGATCACATGTATTTTATATTTGGTTCTACAGGAGATTGTTGATTGACTACAAACCTTCAAAAAGCTGAATTTGCACATGATTTGCAAATCGGGCTTTCCAGAAAAAGCGTTCCGGAATTTGATCAATTGCCGCTTATTGGAATGGCTGCGAAGCTCGCGATTAATATTCGTGGTTTGGGGGAAATAGATGGCTCTGTGTTGCGGCAAGTGGCGGATCATTTTTTTGATATTCCCGCGATGGTTTTCCGGCCGGCCTTGGATGTTCTTGCTCAAGTGGATTATGTGCAACTAATCACAAAGGGCAGTACGCTAACGTCCGTCATTCCACAGGTTCCTCACTTCTCATCCGTCTACTCTGGTCTTGGGGGAATATCTTGGCACTATTACTTTGACAGAGCACGAAGAGGTCGCCGTCGCAGTTCTTAATGAACTCCGTAGTAAGCCAGAAAAAAGAGACTCTTTGATTGGACGGCTTGGTGTTGAGAAGCCTATATTCACAAGGGTCGAGTCAATTGCGACAGCAGGCGGATTGGTTGTTCCTAAGCGCGCTCGAGGACAAGATGTGTTGGTAAGTCCGTTTTATTTCTCTGATAGCCTTGATGCGCTTGCCAGTCAGGCGGCCGCAGGGGGTGCCAAAGGTGTTCAGCACATTTTGGAGCTGCTTAAAAAAGCGCAAGGGTGGCCATTGTCAATGATTCTCTCTCGAGGCGAGATCAATGGCAGCAAACTCAGTCCGTCTGAAATTCAAATCCTGAATGAACTTGTTGCAGATGGTGTGCTGAGACCGCCCAGTTTGCACAATTCAAAAACGAATACTGATGAGCATTTCGTTTTCACTCCTCGTCCTGGATCCAAATCGCTTGATGGTTCTGGTCGGGAGGTTTATGAACGAACGATGGCAATAGTAGCTGCTGTAAGAAAAGGTCAGTTGATGCCGAGTAGATACTCAATTCGTTCTCCTGTGGCGCTTTTAAGTAAATTAAGGTCTTGCAAAAAAATTGGTGCGAGTACCGAGTCGGCTCAGCAGTACATGAACCTTGTCACTCTGCGGGTTGGTAGCTTAAGGGCAGCTTCCAAAGCTGGATGGTACGAATTTGTACTGATTGAGACTCCTGAAAACATTCAAGCACTCGATGATGCAATAATGCTATTTCAGCAAGGAGAACTTGCTTCTTTAGATATGTCAGATGACGCAAGGATTGCCCTGCAGCGCGATGAATCATATATTCAATCAATTCTTGCATCATCTAAGTTGCGAACAACAATGCGGCCGGCTCTTGATGAGCAAGCAAAATCGGAGATGGAACAAATGTTTCTGGACTTAAAATGATAAAAGATTCCTCTCAAAAGCAGAAGGCGATCCGATATTGTGTGGCTCAGGGTTATGTTCCATACATGGAAGCCGTCGTGAGGTATTCAGCTGATACTGCTGACGTTGCCACTGATATTACGGATGTCGATGTTCTTGGGCTAAAACCTGCGAGCGAGTACGCTCCTCGGCGAGTTTTGTTTGATTGCAAAACCCAAGCAAAGTTGAGTGCTGTATCAAGAGCTCTTTGGGCAGCAGGGCTGCTAAAAATGGTGAAAGGCGATAGTGCCTTTGTTATTCTAACAAAGGCGGCGCCAGAGGGGCATCGCCTTGCGGCCGCAGAAATTTCCGTGAAATTGTTCTCGGAAAAGTTGTTTGATAATTTTGCAAAATCTGCAACGATTAATTATTTTGAAGGCATTGCCTATCTTGACGATCTTGTGGCTTGGGAAACGTTTCACGACTTAGGAAATAAATACACAAAAACTGCACCACTTGTCTCTTTTTTAACAAGTGAGGCACCCTTTGAGGACGATCCGGCTGCCGGTTTTCGTGCGCTTCTTGCTAGGTTAAAACAAGCAGAAGGCGAGTTTGATGCGACCAAACCATCTCATTTGATGCTGTACGGAATGGTTGTTAGTCAAGCTATCGTTTTCTTAAGCGCGATGACTCAATCCTTTAATAGTGCATTTGATCCAGAAATGTCTAAAGATAAATTTGAAAATTCTCTAAAAAATTATGTTTGGGGCGGAAAAGAGGGGTACGAACTTCGTAAGCGGCTTCATACTGCTATTCAAAGTGGGCGTTCGGAAGAGGCTCCGCCGCTTCAGTTTCCAAGTTTGGATTTGTTCGTTGAAATGCAAAGATCAATGCTTGATGCTCCATTTTTGATCGGATCTGCAGCACTTCCCGTGAAAGATATTGCTTTTAGGCAGCTCTGTGCACCACGAGAACATGCGGATAGACGTATTAATCTTGAGCTAACATCAAATGTCCGTGCCCGTCAGTTTGCATTGCAGACAAATAGATATATTGGTTCTTTGTCACGACTGCTCAAAGAGTGCGCAGACTATTACGCACGCGTTCTAAAGGAATCTATAAATTGACCACCTGAAGAGGCTGGGGGCGTGTCTTGAATTGCAGCATTTCTGAATAAAGCCCAAAGCCCGCCTCATCCGGCGGGCTTTGGCTTTTCCGGGTACCCATCTCAAGACCCGCACCCCGCCTGCCTCACAGGCCAGCCTGCCCGAAGAAGTCCGCCCATAGAGGCTCTGCAGGCAGTGCTTGAAAACAGTGCCAGCCGCCGGCCGAAGGTTTGCAAGGCGCAGCGGACGGCCCGGTACGCCCGTATCAGCGGGCTTGTACGGCGCCGCTTAACCCCGAGGTCAGGCCTTGCCTTTTTCTACTTGGCCGCATGGCCAAGTACTGCCAAACTTGTCGCCTCTTTACCCTGAATAAAATGGAAAAATCATGGAAGAAATCAATCTGCTGGTGTTGATTGAAGTGCAGCCGGGAAAACGAAATATTCAAATCGAAGCTTTCGAACAGCTCAAGCCCTTGGTGCTTGCTGAGCCGGGCTGTATTCAATATGAGCTATTCAGCGATACCGAGGATGAAAACAAATTCATTCTCGTAGAGAAGTGGGCGTCGCAAGAAGCGCTGGCGGCACACGGCATAACCGAGCATATGCTGGCGGCGGGCGCGAGAAATCCATCCTTCCGCGCCAGGCCGGCAAGCCTTATAAAAATGAGTCGCGTAGGAGCAATACCATTAAGTTAGCCGTTCGTGCTGAGCGTAAGAAGCGAAGCGGATGAAGTCGAAGCATGAGCGGCTGGGCCCAAGCCCTTCGACTTCGCTGCGCGCAGCCGGTCCTGAGCTTGCCGAAGGGCTCAGGACGAACGGGGTTTGGGGCTTAACTGAATGGTATTGCGCGTAGGAGGATGACTCCGCAACCATAAGCTCGGGGTCACCTCGGGGGCCGTTCTAACATTCCAACATTTATAAGCCCAAGCCCGCCCAATCCGGCGGGCTTGATCTTTTTCAGCCTGCCATCCCAAGACCCGCACCCCGCTTGCCTCACAGGCCAGCCTGCCCGCAGAAGTCCGCCCCAAGCGGCTCTGCAGGCAGTGCTTGAAAATAGCGCCAGCCGCCGGCCGAAGGTTGGCACGGCGTGGCGGACGGCCCGGCACGCCCGAATCAGCAGGCTTGTACGGCGCCGTGAACCAAGCGCCAAGACCGCCGCAAGCCAAGACGACGATTTCGCGGTGGCTGTCGCCGCCGCATTTGCAACTCTTGCCATACTGGTTTGGTCACACTTGCCGCAGCCCACTCAAGCCATGCAAGCCGCGAGGCCATCAAGCCCTCAGTCCACCCAAGTTAAGGATCAGGAATTTTTCTGAGTCACTTTTGTGCGGTTTTGTGTTTTTCGTGTCTTCGTGCCTTCGTGAGCGTAAAAACAAAGCATGAGCGACAAACCCAAGGCTCGCACTACGTACAGGCACTCCACACTAAGGCACGAAGACACGAAGGGGCTGTTGCCCTGATCCACCCGAGTTTTCGCTAACTTGGGTGGATTGATCAAGCCCTGGCACTCAAGATAAGGACTCTGAAATCATGCCAATGCGCGAAGCAACGTTGTTGGGGGCCGCTGGTGGCCGATGCCGCGGCTCTGGGCCTGCACTGGCTTTACGATCCGACGCGCATTGCGCAGATTGAGGCGCGCAGCGGCCTGGTGTTTCTGGAACCCGATGCGGCCAACTACGCAGGCACGCAAGGCTATTTCGCCCATGGCGTGAAGCGGGCAGGGGAGCTGAGCGGCTATGGCGAAGTCTGTCTGCTGATGCTGCAACATCTGGCCCGCCAGGGCGAGTTTGATCGCACGGCTTACCAGACGGCGTACCGCGCGCACTTCGGCCCGGGCGGGGCTTACGTGGGCTATATCGATTCGCCCACGTGCCAGACGCTGTTGCGCTTGTTGCCGCTGGAGCCCGCGTAAATTATAGGGGCCAGGCGCGATTTAAATTCAGCCATCAAAACACCAGGCGCAATGCCGTCTGGCAGGCTGTGATATGCATTTCGTGAATTGCGCCCTTGTATGTCATCGTTCTTCTTACTAAGGTTGAACCTTGGACGAGCAGATCGGAATAGCCCGGTCCTCGCACCTTCCGATTGCCCCGGCGCCTGCCGGGTTTAAAACCAGGAAACACAGGGTCAGTTCTGACATTCCAACATTTTGAAACAAAGGGGTCGGGCTCGCTTTAAGTTCCTGTTTTCTTCTGAACGTGTTCATTGTTTCTGAACTGAGCCCTGTCGAACCACTAGCACTTTATTAAATCGCATTTTCCACAGGACTTATGTTTCATGAAACCTCACTCGCCAATCCGCTCGCTGCACCGGCTTTTGCTGATCCCGGCATCTCTGCTGCTGACCGATCTAGCCGCTGCCGCGGAGCCGATGGTGTCGGTGGTGGATTATTCGTTTTGCCGCTCGGTGATGAATCTGGAGCCGGTCGGGGCGCTGGGCGATCCGGCCGAGTTGCAGAAGGGAGAACGATTGCATCTATGGCTGAATATCCAGATCAACAAGAGCGGACTGAGATATCTGCGCTCGCTGGGCAAGCTGCCGGTGTATTTGCGCTGGGGGCGCGACGGCTGGTTGACCGACCCGGCGATGGATGTGGGGATTACGCCAAGCCAGTGGCAAACCGCTCAGGCGGGCATCAAGTGGAAGGCTCAGCAGGGCGGCGGCGTTTTTTCCTGGCGCACGAATGCGAACAAAGCCACACCGATCAACGGGCGTTACTACGCGTCGATCCTGGATGCGAACAAGAAAGTCATCACCCACATCGATTTGCCTACGGAATATTTCCGGCCGGAAATTACCGTCAGTCGTTAACAGGGGAGAGTAAAAATGGATCAGAAAACTGCCATCAACAAAGCTATTGCGCTGATTTCAAATGAAAACAGCATTCCTGAAGTGGTCAAACAGGATCTGCTGGCAACGCTGAAGCCAGCCGCTTCACCGCTGCAGTGGGACCCATGGATTTACCGCATGGTTGTCGGTTTTCTCGGCATGACGGTCCTGTCTACCGTGATCGGTGGAATGGTGATCATGGCCACGTCTGGCTCCAATATTTCCGAGGGCATCATCGCGCTGGGTTCGGCAGCCGTTGGCGCATTGGCGGGCCTGTTGGCTCCTTCACCCAAGGGGAATCAGTGAACCCTGGCGATTCAAACCGCCTGGGCTCGTCATCGCTGTTCCGTTTGAAAAGATGAAGCTGATTCTGAATGCCGGGCTTGAATCATCCCGTTTTGGCAAGCTGCGCGGCCTGGGTTCGGCGTCAGCAAGATAATTGGTCCGGCACTGCATACCCGTTTGTACCGCTATTGGTGGACTGACTCCATCGCAAGTTGATGGTAGTCGGGTTCTTAAAATGTTTGTTTGAAGAGGTGTTTCACGTGAGTTGATATCCCGTTTGTTGTTTGCGCGCAAGGAGGACGTCATGTCTGGAAATAAGCAGCGTTTGGTCGTGTTCTTCGATGGTACGTGGAACGATCCGCAGGATCGTACCAACGTGTTCCGGATGTGCAGTTGCTTGGCTGACTATGACGAGGAGGTGCCTCAGCGCTTCTTTTACGATCCGGGCGTGGGAACGTCAAAACTGACGCGCTTGCAGGGCGGAATGTTTGGCACCGGTCTGAGCAAAAACCTGATGGAAGGCTATGACTGGCTGGCCCGGCGCTATATGGAAGGCGATGAAATCTGGGTCTTTGGTTTTAGCCGTGGGGCCTACACGGCACGGAGTCTGGTCGGCCTGCTGCGCAAATGCGGCCTGCTGCACGTGAGTACGCCAGACCTGCAGGTTGCCGCCGAGAAACTCTACCGGGACAAGTCTGCCGGCCCGGACGATCCGCCCAGCGAACGGTTCCGCCGCCAGTACAGCCGCGAGGTCAAAGTTTATTTCATCGGGGTATGGGATACCGTGGGCTCGCTGGGAATACCCGGCACGATGATTTCGGAGCGCGGACTGTATTCCTGGCACGACACGCAGTTGTCGAAGATCGTGGAGCACGCGTATCAGGCGATGGCGCTCGATGAACACCGCGCACCTTATGACGTGGTTCAGTGGGTCGGGGAGAACGGCCTGAAAAAGCCCGAGAATGTCGATGTCGAGCAGCGCTGGTTCATAGGAGCGCATGCCGACGTTGGCGGCGGTTATGGCGATAATCCTCTCGCGGATGACAATCCTCTCTCCGATATTTCTCTGCTCTGGATGCAACAAAAGGCGGTCGCGGCCGGGCTGAAATTTGTGCCTGTCGTACCGGCTCCGAAAGCATTCAAAACAGAACCGCACGACTCGTTTCGCGAATTCGCTGGCGGCGCGTACGCCGTACTCCGAGGCGTACTCCATGCTGGTGATGGACGCTTTTATCGTTGCTTTGAGCAGGAATGCAAGGACAGCGAGGGCAAGGTCAGCAGGGGCGTCAACGTCACGGTGGATCCAAGCGTCTGGCAACGCTGGGCAAGTGTTCCAGATTATCGACCGCCCACGCTGGTGGCTGCGAATAAATCAGCTCCGTATTGATCCGGCCTGATTGCGTTTGAACGCGGCTCTCCCAAAACAGGGCCGCAGGCGCTAGAAATGTTGGCAATCCACGTAGTTATCGCCTGCTTCGTTAGCGCCTGCAAGTTCAAATTCCAATGGACTGGGTATCCACAAGCACTGAAAGTCGGTGCTTAAATAAAAGTGGCCAGGCTCGAATTAATCAAAACATCCGTGCAAGCCGCTTACCTTGACCGTCAATTCATCCATGTTTGAATCATTTATTCAAGGAGGTTGGAATGAGTAAACAAGTTAATACAATGACCCCGGAGTTGGCAGGCGGTATTGCCGTTTACGCAATGATGGCCGCCAATGCATATAAAATCAATCCAGGACGAATTCGATTTTCTCTCAATAAAATCGGCTGGGAGCAGGTGGATTTGAATGGAGAGCCCACTGAAAGTGCCGCGGTTGAGCACAAGTTATCAGGTCTTGCTTACAATATCTATGAGAAGGTAGATACAAACAAAGTCGTTTTTGCATTCAGGGGGACTGACGAAAAAAATGACTACCTTTTTGCGAATTTTTCAGTTCCTCCATTTAATTTTCAGTACAGGCAGGCCAGAAAGGATATGGCAAAATATTTATCAAAAAATAGTAATAAAAACGTTATCGCAACAGGCCATTCTCTTGGCGGAGGACTTGCACTTAGTGTTTCAGTACATCATGGAGTCAAGGCTTTTACGTTTGACCCTTCGCCGCGAGTGTTTGACGGCATAGGAAATATGCATGAACCCGCGGAACGCATCATTGTGTACCAGGCAGGTGAAATTCTTGATATAGCAAGGAAGATATGGAAGAAGGATAACGATGTGGTTGAAAAAAGCGATGTCTTCAAATGCGACTACCCTGATTTATTTAATGAAAACAGCAAGCATAGGGGAGATCTTTTGGCGAAAGGATTGCTGATGGAAGGAGCCTTAACAAACCCTGAGTTAAGCCCAGACTTGGCATATATAGTTAAATAGTGCAAATAACTAGTGTCACGAAGACCCTGGATTTTATAAAGTTCGGAGTCACCCATTAACCCATACCGCTCCACACAACTCATTTAGCAGAAGGCCGGGGGCAGGTCTTGAATTGAAGCATTTCTGAGTAAAAGCCAAAGCCCGCCCAATCCTGCGGGCTTTTGTTTTTTAGAGCCTCTCTCAAGACCCGCGCCCAGCTTGCCTCACAGGCCGACCTGCCCGAAGAGGTCCGCTCAAAGCGGCTTTTCAGGCAGTGCTTGAAAACGGCGCCATCCGCCGGCCGAAGGTTTGCAGGGCGCAGCGGACGGCCTGGCACGCCTGAATCAGCTGGCCGGTGCGGGGCCGCGTGCCAGGCGCAAGGGCCGCCGCCAGCCAAGGTGAAGATTTCGCGGTGGCTGTCGCCGCCGCATTTGCAATTCTTGCCATACTTGTTGCTCACACTTGCCGCAGCCTACTTGGCCTGGGCAGTGAGAATGGCATTCCGCTGGAATGGTTGGCGCGGGTGGGGCAACTTCAGGCCATGACCGTCGCGCTGGCGAAGCTGGCCTGATCCACCAAAGCGCGCGGCATCAAATCCCGGCGCCCAGATCGAAGGTCTGGCTGCTGACCATCTGCTCTCCCTGAAACACGCGCAGATTGCGCGGCCGCAACCACACGGTTTCGCCAGCCGCCAAGGCCAGCTGATTGTGGCGTTCGCGGGTCAGCTCCACTTCGAAGATTTCGCCTTGATGTTCGACCTCGACCCGCACCAGCGGGCCGATTGCCTGTACATGCAGCACGCCGGCTGACAGCGCGCCGTCTGAAGACTCGCGCTGAATCTCGATGTCATGCGGGCGAACAAAGGCCAGCGCCTCATCCTTTTCCAGATGGGTGGCCCGATCTACATCGGCCCACTGTCCATGCACGCGACTGTGGAAGACATTCACGTTGCCCAGGAAGCGATACACGAAGGGGCTGGCCGGCGCGGAATAGACCTCGTCCGGCGTGCCCACCTGCTCAATGTGCCCCTTATTCATCACCACCACGCGGTCGGCGACTTCCAGCGCCTCTTCCTGATCGTGAGTCACGAAAACAGATGCTATGTGCATTTCATCGTGCAGGTGCCGCAGCCAGCGCCGCAATTCTTTCCGTACCTGCGTATCCAGCGCGCCGAAAGGCTCGTCGAGCAGCAGGACCTTGGGCTCCACCGCCAGGGCGCGGGCCAGCGCGATGCGCTGACGCTGGCCACCGGAGAGCTGCGAGGGATAGCGTTCGGCCAACCAGTCGAGCTGCACCAGCTTGAGCAGCTTCATCACGCGCTCGCGGATCTCGGCCTCGGCCGGGCGCTCGGCGCGCGATTTGACGCGCAGGCCGAAGGCGACGTTCTCGAACACGCTCATGTGGCGAAACAACGCGTAGTGCTGGAACACGAAACCGACCTGACGCTCGCGCGTATGCACGTGCGTGGCCTCTTCGCCATGGAAGAGTACCGAGCCCTGATCGGCCGATTCCATGCCGGCGATGATCCGCAGCAGCGTGGTCTTGCCACAACCGGACGGGCCGAGCAGTGCGACCAGTTCGCCGGTCGGGATCTCCAGCGAGATGTTGTCGAGCGCGACGAAATTGCCGAATCGTTTGCTGATGTTTTTGACTTCAATACTCATTTTTCAATCCTTTCCGGAGGAAGCTCGGCGTCGAGCATGTCCGTCTCTTTCTGCATCCGCCACTCCACAAAGCTCTTCGCCGCCAGCGTCACCAGCGCCAGCAGGGCCAGCACCGAGGCCGCAGCAAAAGCGCCGACCGTGTTGTATTCGTTGTAAAGGATCTCGACATGCAGCGGCAGCGTGTTGGTCTCGCCACGGATATGCCCGCTGACTACACTGACGGCGCCGAATTCGCCCATCGCACGGGCATTGGCAAGGATCACGCCATACAGCAGGCCCCACTTGACGTTAGGCAAGGTCACGCGCCAGAACATCTGGAAGCCCGACGCGCCGAGTGACACAGCCGCCTCTTCCTCGTCCTTGCCCTGCGATTGCATCAGCGGAATCAGCTCGCGTGCAATGTAGGGCAGCGTGATGAACATGGTGGCAATCACCATGCCCGGCAACGCGAAGATGATCTTGATGCCATGTTCTGACAACCAAGGCCCAAACCAGCCCTGGCGACCGAAGATCAGGATGAAGAGCAGGCCGGCGACCACTGGACTGACCGCAAAGGGCAGGTCGATTAGCGTGGTCAGCAGACTCTTGCCACGAAAATCAAAGCGCGCGATCAGCCAGGCGGCGGCGACGCCGAACAGAATGTTCAGCGGCAGCACCAGTAGCGCGATCAACAAGGTCAGTCCCAAGGCCGACAGCGCGTCTGGCTCGACCAGTGCACTCCAGTATGGTCCGAAACCCAGCTTGAAAGCCTCGACAAACACCAGCAGCAGCGGCAGACCCAGAAACAGGAACAGGAAGCCGAGCGCCAGCACGATCAACAGAAGGCGCACCGGCAGCGATTCGGTATTCACGCGGCGGACCGTGCTCATGCCTGCACCCCCGCATCGATATGGCGACCGCTATGACGCTTGGCTGCCCACCACTGCAACAGGTTGATCGACAGCAGCAACACGAAGGAAATTACCAGCATCACCACCGCCAGCACCGTGGCGCCCGGCAGGTCGTATTGCTCCAGCTTGGAGATGATCAGCAGCGGCGTAATTTCCGAGATCATCGGCATGTTGCCGGCGATGAAAATCACCGAGCCGTATTCGCCAACGCCGCGCGCAAACGCCAGCGTAAACCCCGTCAACAGCGCAGGAAACAGTGCCGGAAACAGAACCCGGCGGAAAGTCTGCCAGCGCGTGGCGCCGAGGCTGGCGGCCGCTTCTTCGACCTCCTGCTCGATATCCTCGATCACCGGCTGCACCGTGCGCACCACAAAGGGAATGCCAATGAAGATCAGCGCTACGACAATACCGGCGGGCCTGAACGCCACCTTGAAACCCAAGGGCTCCAGGAACTGACCGACCCAGCCGGTGTTGGCATACAGCGTGGTGAGGGTGATGCCGGCCACGGCGGTCGGCAAGGCAAAGGGCAGATCGACAAACGCGTCGACCAGTTTCTTGCCGGGAAATTCGTAGCGCACCAGCACCCAGGCGACGATCAGGCCAAACACGCCGTTGACGATGGCGGCGAGCAAGGCACAGCCAAAAGTCACCTTGTAGGCGGCGAAGGCACGTGCCGTGGTGGCAATCTCCCAGAATTGCGGCCAGCTCAGCTGCGCGCTCTTGGCGATCAACCCGCCCAGCGGGATCAGCACCAGCAGCGACAGGTAGACCAGCGCATAACCCAGCGACAGACCGAAGCCGGGCAGAACGCGATGTGATTTTCTTGTCATGATGAAAAAGGGCCGGCATAGCCGGCCCATTCGTGTCCGGTGAAGGGCTTATTTTGACTGATAGACCTGATCGAAGGAGCCACCGTCCTTGAAGTGCGCATTGAAGGCCTTGTCCCAGCTGCCGAAGACTTCTTCAACCGTAAAAGTCTTGATCGACGGAAACTGCGCCGCGTACTTCTTCAGCACTTCGGCATCGACCGGGCGCAAGTAGTTCTGCGCGGCGTTCTCCTGACCGTCCTTGCTCCACAGGTATTCCAGATAAGCCTGGGCCTGCTTGCGGGTGCCGCGCTTGTCGACCACTTTGTCGACCACAGCGACTGGAAACTCTGTTTGCAAGGTCTGGCTTGGATAGACCACGTCGAAATTACCACGTCCGAACTCACGAGCAATCAGTTCAGCTTCGCTCTCGAAAGTAATCAACAGATCGCCCTGCCCGCGCTGGATGAAGTTGGTGGTGGCGTCCCGCCCACCCGGCGCGAAGGCCGGCACGTTCTTGAGGAAAGCGCCCACATACGCAGCGGCGGTCTTGTCATTACCGCCTGGCTGACGCAAGGCCCAGCCCCAGGCTGCGAGGTAGGTGTTGCGGCCATTGCCGGTGTTCTTGGGGTGCGGAATGGTGATCGTCACGCCCGGCTTGACCAGATCGCTCCAGTCCTTGAAGCCCTTGGGGTTGCCCTTGCGCACGATGAACACCATGGCCGAGGTGTAGGGCGAAGCGTTGTTGGGGAATTTCTTGTTCCAGTCCGCGGCAAGCAAACCCTTCTCGGCGAGGAAGCTTACGTCGGTGGGCTGATTCATCGTGACCACGTCGGCCTCAAGGCCATCGGCCACCGCACGCACCTGCTTGGATGAGCCGCCATGCGACTGCTTCACTTCCAGCGTTTCGCCGGTCTTGGCCTTCCAGGCCGCGATGAAGCGCGGGTTGTAGTCCTTGAACACATCACGCGCCACGTCATAGGAGACGTTGAGGATGTCCTTCTGCTGGGCCTGCGCGCTGGCGACGAGGCTCAGCAGCGCAGCGGTGGCAAACGCGAGTTTGAGGGTCTTGTGCATGGTCTTGCTCCGTTGGAACTGGGGGTGGAGCAAGTATGCCTGCGCGGCTTATCCGAAATCAGAACAAAACTTGATTCGTTTAGATCGTTTTGGAATAAACAGGGCCGGCAGGGCAGGGCCGGGGCGGGGCCGGGTAGAGTAAAGGACAGGCTTTCGCCTGTCCTTTACTCTACCCCTTGGCAGCCCTTGGCGCGTCAATCTGGCAAGGGGGCGTGGCCGAACAGGTGGGGGGTGGCACGCAGATCCAGCACGAGGCCGCCTTGCGCGGGTGTCTTTTCCAGGCGTTCATAATCACTTTCGCTCAGCTTGCGGATCTTGGCGGCATCGCGCGAACGACTGAATACCCCGTTGCGCCACTGATAGACTTCGTCGATTTTCTGGCGATGGCTGTAGGCATGCCGATTGTCGTTGTAGAGATCGGCGAAACGGTCGCGTCCCAGATATAGCGCGTTGGAGCCTTCGTAGCCGATCAGTCCGGCACTTTGCGGATCTGTATTGAGGAGATAAGCCCAGTCGCCGGGAACAAAGTTGCGGGGCGCATGGCCATGACTGAGGCTCAGTAGTTTGCCAGACTGTTGGTTGAGCGCAGGGTCGAAATCCGCCTCAAAACTCCACATTTCAGGCGGCTCGATATTCACGAGCGGATCGTCATCCGCATACAAACGCCGATGCACTTGCGCAGAGAGCAGGGGGTCGCCCTGTACGCGCCTGAAATAGTCAACTACCCCCTGGGTGATGATCAGTTTAGTCGCCGTATAGCAGCCGAGAACGTATTGCGACGAAGCATCGAAGGCGTCCTGAAGGGCTGCCGGCAGTGCTATGCCCGTCTGCGGTGTACCGCGCTGCCAATAGTGTGGATTCCAGCGTGCCGGGCCGCCGTTGGGCCAGCCCAGATGCAGATGTTCGGCCCAGGCGACGATATTCTGGCGTAGCGCGATGTGTTCCTTGAGGGCCGTTACGCTGCACGCCGTACCGGCGAATTCGGTAAGACGGCCGTGCTGCAGCAGCGCCAGCAGAATCTCCTTTTTTGACACGGTGCTTACCCGGCGAAATTTTCCGGCGCGCGCGGGCAGGGTGATGATCTCTTCTTGAATTCGCCAGGATGGGCGGCGATGCAGATCAAGGGTGTTGGTGTCGTGTAGCGGAGTCGCCAACGAATAGCCGAGTGCGCCTTGGGTACGCTGGTCGTCGGTGTGGATCAGGGCGGGGTCGATCTGCAAGGCTTGCAGATACTGGCGCATGCCTGCATTAACCGCCGCCAGTTGTGCCGGGCTGCAGCTGAAGCGGATTCCGTCGTTGGTGGCCTCCGCCGATATTGTCCAGGTAAGGGCGAACGCAGCATAGAGCAGAGGCCGGATCAGCCGCTCGAGACGGCCAAGGCTGTTGCGGAACGGGGTGTCAATGCGGTGAAAATGGCGAGCGGCAAAGGGCATTGCGTGCTCCCTGAGTGCTGCGTGAATCGCACGGGGATGAAGTCTGCTCTGAGCCTAGTTAGCGGTGCTGTGCTTGTCGAAGCGCCTGCTCCTAAGGCCGCACTCGAAAAGATTAACCGTGGGGCTTGCGGATACGGCTGGCACGCCGAATTGCCGGTAGTCGCGCCAACGTTTCGCCCGCGAAAAGCGCGGGATCTAACATTCCAACATTTATAAGCCCAAGCCCGCCCAATCCTGCGGGCTTGGGCTTTTTCAGGCAGCCGCCCCAAGACCCGCACCCCGCTTGCCTCACAGGTCAGCCTGCCCGCAGAAGTCCGCCCCAAGCGGCTCTGCAGGCGGTGATTGAAAAAGCGCCAGTTCGGCCTCTTTTTCGCTTCTTCTGGTCACAGATTGGCGTTTGTGTCCCCTGCAGATCCTTTGCCCTTGACGGGCTTGCCGAGCGTTTGCTGGAACCAGGTAAGGACGCGCTCGATGATGGGCTTCTGGAACCAGGTGAGGTCTCCGTGGCCCGCGCCCTCGACGAGCACGTAGTCGGCCTTGTTGCCGCCGGCCAGCAGGCCTCTGTAGAGCTGGGCGCTCTGGACGGGGGAGACGTGCATGTCGGCGCTGCCATGAAAGATCAGGAACGGTGGTTTCTTGCCGGTGAGATGCCCCATGGCGCTGGCATCGAGGGCTTTGTCCGGAACGCTCTGAATCGTTGCGCCCGGGAAGCGGGCGAACGCAGGCCCGTTCACCAGCAAGGCTTCGGTGACAGCAGGGGATTCGTGAACTTTCTGGAGGCTTTCCGGGAAACCGGCGCCGATGTTGAGCAGGTTCGATATGCCGTACAGCGTGACGACTGCCTGCACGTCTGAGGACTTGTCGAGGAATACGCCCTTGTCGAAACGCCGTTCGCCATTGGTGGTGCCGAGTATCTGGGCGACGTAGCCGCCGGCAGAATCGCCCAGTGCGCCGATCCGCGCGGGGTCGATGCCGTATTCGCTCGCATGTTCGCGCAGGTAGCGCACGGCGGCCTTGGCGTCTTCGAGCGGGGCAGGGAATTTGTCCGGCACGGTGCGGTATTCGACAGCTGCGACGACAAAGCCGGCTTGTGCAAGGGCCATGCGCATTTCGATGTACTTCTCGTGCTCGGCTGAGGTGAAGCCGCCGCCGGGGAAATACACGATGGCGGGTTTGAGGTCGCTCGTGCGGGGCACGAGCAGTGCCATGCGAAGCTGGCGAACCGAGCGCGTTCCTTTCAGCTGCGAATAGATGACACCGCTGATGGCGTCGACCTGTCCGGCGTCTTGCGTGATGCGGATGACCTGCGCGCCTTCGGTGTAGCCGGGCAGGCTGGCCGGGTCTGCAGCGTGCGCCATCGGCACGGTCATCAACAGGCCCAGACACAAGGCCTTTGTCATTGGAAGCATGGTTCGTCCTTTCAAAAATGATGCGTAATGAAAGCACAGGGCCGAGTGCGGGTTTGAGGTTTTTACCTGTATTTTCAATCGGGTGATGGCAGGCAGCGATGTGGCGACGCCATGCGAAGAGGTCGAAGGTCGGCGAAGGTCGGAGTCAGGTCTTGTATTACGACATTTCTGAAAAAAAGCCCGCGAATTTTCGCGGGCTTTTGCTTGTCTGTCATGCGCAGAAGCGAATTCGAGTGTGGCCGCCACACGCAGCGCGGCGGCGCATCCTCAAGAAACGGGCTGCAGTTTGAGAGACGAGCAGTCAATCACGAATTGAAGAGAGGCGATCATAAAAAGTCACGACCGGCGCACTGGCACACAGCTCCGGCACGCGATCCAGCAGCGCCTTGAGGTAGGGCGCTGCCATGTGAATATCCAGCGCTGCCTGATCGCGAAACTGTTCGTAGAAGAAAAACATGCCGGGATCTTCTTTGGCTTGATGCACGGTGTATTCAAGGGTGCCCGGCTCTTTGCGCGCCTCGGGAATCATGGCGCATAGCGCGGCCTTCAAATCAGCTTCACGCCCGGATTTGGCGTGGAAAACAGCACTCAAAGTAATCATCTCGAACCTCTTTCAGTGACGCTTTTCAGCGCGGAAAGGGGACTTTATCGGGTGAGAAAATCGACGGATTGTAAAAATGCGCCATTGATGCAGCCGCCTGCAGGAAGAGCGTGGGCGATTTACCGACGAAGCCCTTGAATTCGTGGATGAAGTGGGCCTGATCGTAGTAGCCGTGCGCCAGTGCTGCGTCAAGGTAATCGCTGCGGCCAGCGAGCAGCGTGTTGCGCAAGGTGAGATGGAAACGCGCAGTCCGCTGGAAGGCCTTGGGCGTCAGGCCAATCTGTTCGCGAAAGACGCGTTCGAAATTCCGTCGGCTCATGCCGATCTCGTCAGCCAGCGCGTCGATCTTCACTTCACGATGGCGGTAGTAGAGGGCGCGAATAGCCGCTTCAATGGCCGGTTGCTGCTTGCCATGACGTGCGAGGCAGGCGAGCAGCCAGTCTTCCAGCAATGCCACTCGTTTGTTGCGGTCTGGCGCCTGAATGATGCGTTCGGCCAGTTGCCGCCCTGCATCGCCCCACACTTCGCCCGCCGTCGCGGGGCGGTTGGCCAGTTCAATCAGCGACAGAGGGCTGAAATGGCGCAAGGCACCGGAGCGAAAGCGTACCGAGATAAAGCCGATGCGGCCTTGCGCCAGCAACTCGCATGGGCCGTGGCGCGTGCCGGGCAGGAAGGCTTCGCCTGGATCGATCACGCCATGACGCGCGCTACGCAGGAAGACCCGATCACCGTAGTGAAACATCAACTCGGCGCCTGTGCCCGGCAACATTGGCGGCATGGGCTGTGCCAGCTCGCTTTCCCAGCCCCACAGGCGATCAACATAAGGCTGCAACTCTGCGCGGGGAATGACGAAGTAGCGATTCACGCAAAACCTCTCTGATAATGCGGCCATTCTACGCGTGAGGCTGAGAGGTTGCGGGGTTGGGAAAGTAGGGTGAGGTCTTGCCTTTTTCCGCAAAAAACAAGACCTGACATGAAATTCAAGCGTTGCCGGGGGAAGCCACCGGGTTCCCGCCTTCGCGGGAACGACGGGATTTTAGTAGTGTGAGATATCAGCCTGAACGGCATCAAGGCCGGTCTGCTCAAGAGCTGGAATCAGGTCGTTTATGCGACATTCCTGGCAAAAAACCGCCTGATCCGGCGAGCCTCCTTGTCTGCAAGACGCAGGATTTTCGTCTGCGCTGGATGCGTGTGCCCAGCCCGGGTCGTCATTGCAGGCGCCGGGACAGGGCGATTACCTTGCCGCGCTAGCGCACTTCGATGGAATGACGCTGTGCGCTCTCTTCCTTGGGCATCAGGATTTCGAGAATGCCGTCCTTCATGCTGGCGCTGATCTTTGCTTTGTCGACTGCGCTGGGCAGGGCGACACTGCGGAAAAAATCTCCCTGTTCGATCTCGCAGCGGAAATAATCTTTTCTTTCTTCCTTCGATTCACGGCTGACGTGCCCTTTGATGATCACGGTGTTGTCGCTGATCGATACGTCGATGTCTTTCTTCTCTACGCCGGGAAGTTCGGCACGAATCAGGACGTCCTTGTCGCGATCAATGACATCGAGTTGTGGCAGGCGCATATTGGTGATCTGTGATTCAAGACCCGCCCACATGGGCCAGTCGAACCCCATCTGGCGGATCCAGGAACGTGGCATCAGCCGGTCGAACAGACGTTCAACCTCAGCCATTGGCGCAAGCAATTGCGCGGGACGTGACTCGGCCACTTCAGTTTTTGGTTTGGTTGTTACAGCAATATTTTCCTTGATCTCGTTCGTCATGGTGACTCTCCCGATAGGGCGGACTCCGCATGAAGGCCGCTTGTGTGGAAAAAATGAAATGAATTCACTCTGGTCTTTCCGAAACCATGGCGTGCGCACGCCAATCGGAAGTCTCAAGTTCCCGAGGGGGGCCGGTATTGACTATTAAATCCCGGGCAGCTGATTTGCAGCGCCGGTGAAAGCACCGAGTGAATTTTGAAATTAGTTCACATTTTGATCAGGTCTATATGGACCATCGGGCGAATTGAAGGTGCACTTGGTCGTTGAAAGTGAGGCGGCGCGGCCGAGGACGAGTGCAGGCTTTCTGCATTTGAGAAAAGAAGTCCAGGGTCAGAGGCCAGGGTCTGGTCTTGAATTGAAGCATTTCTGAGAAAAAGCCAAGCCCGCCCAATCCGGCGGGCTTTGGTGTTTTCAGGGCAACCCTCTCAATAGCCGCGCCCAGTTTGCCTCAAGAAGCAGCCTGCCAGCTGAGCCTTGTACTGCCTTCCTCAGCCAAAATCCTGTCTGAAGAAGTCCGACAGGTGCGGCTCTTCGGGCTGGTTTCAGGGTTCCGGCCTTAGCGGGAACAACGATGCAAGGCAGGCATTGGCCCAGAAATAGTGCCAACTCATCCGCGGGGATGGAGCCCAGGATTGCCGCGAACAGAGTCTTTTTTAGCTCAATTGTCCTGTTTTTCGCAAAAGCTATTGTCGAAAATGTCCGTTTATATCACTTGTCGTGATGATTGATACTGTTCTCACCTGCTGACTTGTCGACAATCGGTCGATCCAAGTGAGTGCCTGATAACAGATCAATTTCGATGGAGATAACTCATGCGCAATCCCCTGGCCACCACAGTGATGGCACTCTTTCTGGCAGTCCCTGCAAGCGCGTTTGCAGCAGACTTGGCGCCAGTCGCACCTACGGTCGTTGAGCGTGATGGAGGCGGTCAAAGCTTGCAGGATTTGTATCAGGCCGCGCTCAAGGAAGGCGGCCAACTCACGGTCTACGCTGGCGGTGATGAAGTAACCCAAGGATTCGCGATCAAAACTGGATTTGAGCGCCAGTTTCCGGGCATGAAGCTGAATCTGGTGGTCGATCTGAGCAAATATCACGATGCCAGAATTGAAGAGGAGTTGTTGCGCAAAGACTTGAAGGTCGACGTTGCGCATCTGCAAACCCTGCACGATTTCGATAACTGGGCTGCACGTGGTTTGCTGCAATCCTACAAACCCATCGGCTGGGCGCAAATTCCGGATGCCTACAAAGATCCACAAGCGCGTTTTTCCGGGTTGTTCATGCTGACCTTTGCCAACAGCTACAATAAAAACCTGGTTTCTGCGGAGAATGCGCCGCGCAATTATGCTGATTTCCTCAAGCCCGAATTCAAGGACAAGATCGTCATCACCTATCCGCATGACGATGATGCTGTCCTCTATATGTTCGACAAAATCACTCAGCAGTACGGGATTGATTTCATCGCCAAGCTGCAAGCCAATGGTGTGCAATGGGTCCGAGGAACTCAAACGCCGCGCGATGCGGTAGAAGTCGCCAAGTACGCAGTCGCCACAGGCACCTCAGGAAATTTTGTGCCTGTTGAGTCAGCGAATACGCGTTTTGTTTTGCCTTCGCATGATGCTTTCCTGACTTGGGCGCAGACCGGTGCGATTTTCAAGCAAGCCAAGCATCCGGCCGCAGCCAAACTGTATGTCAGCTGGATGCTTTCTTTGCCCATGCAATCGTCCCCGCGCCAGTTCCCGCTTCGCAAGGATGTTGCACTGCAAAACGGTTTCAAGCCCCTGAGTGAATACAACACCAATCCAGAAGACTTCCTCGCCTTCATGCGTGACCGGGCACGTGTAGAACGTCTGAAGAGCTTGTTTGAGCGCCTGATTGGACCCGTGCAAGGCATCTCGCCGCTGAAAGACTGATCTCTGCACCAGTAAAAAAAGCCAGTCATTGCGACTGGCTTTTTTTGTTTTTCCAGATCCTTAACCGTAGTTCTGAGAAAGCGCCAGATCCTGAACCAGAAAATCCAGCAAGCTACGTGTGGATGCAGGTAAATGCTTGCGCGAGCTATACAGCGCGTAGACGCCCAGTTCCGGCAGTCTGTACTCAGGAAACAAGCGCAGCAGTGTTCCGCTACGAAGATGCGGTGTCGTCGTAAATGCGGGTAAATGGACGATACCGTCCCCGGCCAGTGCGGCCTGTAGCAGTACCATGGTGTCATTTGCCGCAAAGTTACCTGATACCGATACTTCATCAACAGCCGGGTCTGTGGAATCCGTCGTTTGAGCGCTAAAGCGCCAGATTTTGCCAAGACGCGTATGGTTCAAACAGTTGTGCTGAATCAGATCCTTGGGGTGCAGAGGCGTGCCCTTGCGCGCCAGATACGCGGGGGCTGCGCATACGACCGAGGGGCAGCGGGTCAGAAGACGTGCAATCAGCCCCAGCTCCAGTTCATTCCCGACCTGAATGGCCAGATCGATTCGTTCTTCAATCAAATTGACCGCACGATCAGCCATGACCATTTCGACTGAAATTTTTGGGTATTGCGCGGCATAGCGCAGCAATGCTTCGGCCAGGTAGGACTGGCCGAAGGAGATGCTACTGGCGACCCGGATCAAACCGTGCGGCTCGGCATTTTTGCTCTCTGTGGCCGAATCCATCTCGTCACTCAGCGCCAGAATTTGGCGGCAATAGGGCAGGATATCGTTGCCAGCGCTGGTCAGGCCCAGGCTGCGACTGGAGCGGTGGAGCAGTCGGGCGCCAAGCGATTTTTCTAAGGAGGCAACATAGCGCGTAGCCATCGCGCGCGACATGTCCAGCTTGTTAGCCGCCGCTGTGAGGCTACCCAAGTCCACCACGTCCACAAACACCTGCATGGCAAGGAAGCGATCCATAAATCACCCGTATTGATCGAAATGTGCAACAACAATGTGCGTATTCTAGGGTTTATCCGTTCACATAATGCAACCATACTTCGTTCCACACCCTCTCGCAAAGGAATGAAAATGCGGAACAAACTTCTCGCGCTTATCGCGACGACCTTACTCATCGTCGGCGGCACAGCTCATGCTCAAACCCCGTCACCGGCGACATCCACATCCAATACGGCAAGCGCTCCGCCACTGACCGGCTGTCCGTCACCGACGATCAACGCGCTTTTCAATGATTTTGGGCGCACCGGAAAAATGCCGCCGGAGCTTAAGCGCTGGATGAACGATGCAGCTTCCCAAACGATTGAACCGTACCAGGCATTTGACAATGTTTATTACGTTGGAATTTGCTGGGTGTCGGCATGGCTGATCAAGACCAGTGATGGCCTGGTACTGATTGATACCGTGTACGAACCGTATACCGACCAACTCATCAACAACATCAAAAAGCTTGGCTTTAATCCGTCGGACATCAAGATGGTGCTGCTGACACATGGTCACTTCGATCATGTGGGGGGCGTATCCAAGATCAAGTCTCAGACCAATGCCAAATTTGTCATGACCCAGGCAGGCTGGAGCGAGGCTCAAGCCGATGCTCAAAAGTCACAAGGCAAACCCGGTGCATGGACGATGCCTGCGGCTGCGGACATTATCGTCAAAGATGGTGACGTGCTGACGGTGGGAGATACCAAGTTCTACGCCTATGCAACGCCTGGCCATACATGGGGCACAACTTCATATGCGCTCGACGTAAAGGATGGTGACAAGACATATCGCGCCATCACCATTGGTGGATTGGGGCTGAATGCAATAGACGGCCCAAAACAGGTCGAGGCTTATATCAGCAGCGTTGATCGCATCAAGGCCATGGAGAGCGATTCCAAGAATCCAATTAGCGTGCATCTGACCGCTCACCCCTTCAGTACCGGGCTAACGGAGGCTAAAGAACTCCTTAAAACACGCAAGCCTGGCCAGCCGCATCCTCTGGTTGATCCCGATGGTTTGAACAAACAGCTGGACGGATTGCGTGCCGGAGCAACAGAACGACTTGCTATTGAACAAGCACGATCAAACAAGCAAACGCAGTAATCTTGAAATGCAGTGTGCGCGAGGAGAGGTCGGGGGCAGGGTACAGATCTTTGATCGATAAACCTGCGCCCGGTCTACGCACGACACGCAAGGCGCTTTGAGTCTTGAGGTTCGTGCAGGGTGAATCGTCACCGCGCAAACGCAAACTCGCCCCGGATTTGCACCCGGGGCGAGTTATTTCGGCCAGCAAGGGCTGGCGCGTTTCAGTGCATTACAGCGCAGACACGTTGCTGGTGCTTAGCTTGCAGCTGGCAGTATTCCAGGCCTGGCCAAGCTTGGGCGATTCGCCGGTGTGCTTGGTCTTGTCGATGCCTTCGAATTCAACGCAGACCGGCGGCGTTGATGTCTTCTTGTCGCTGCCCAGTTTGTAACCTTGCACCTTGAGGCCGGTGATCGTAACAGTGTCCATGATGCTGGAGCTGAGGCCACGATATTTCGAATTGACGCCGGCAATGGAGTCAAACGCGCCATAGGTCTTCACGTTCGTCATGGTGATCGTGCGCGGACCGGCGTTGCCGCTGCAGTTGCCACAGGTGCGAACAACCTTGCCGGCACGACCAGTGATCGGGCTAGGCGTAGAGGCGGTGGCGGCAACCATGTAGAACGAAGCGTCAGAGATGTTCACCTTGACGTTCTTCTGATTCACCTGGATGAATTTATCCGGCTTCTTGCCATAGGCAACGGCATTGCTCATGACGTTCTTGAACGTGCCGCCTTTGACGTTCAGGGTCACGCCATCGGCGCGGGTGCTGATGGCATCTTCACAGACTTCATCGAAGGTGACGTTCTCGACGTTGCAGGTTCCGGAGTAGCACTGGATGCCCTTGCCGGCTTTGCCCTGAGCGAACTTTGCATTCTTGATGGTGGCGTTCTTCAGCGTGATGATGGGTTTCTGGTTGTCGTTATCGCCATCACACCAGCCACCGGTGATGTACGCACCGCCACAATCCACTGTTTCGTTGGTAAAGGTGGCACCGGCTACGCAACGGGAATTAGCCGCCTGCGCGAGGCCTGAGCTCATCAGAATGGCAAAAAGAATTGCTGCTTTTGAATAATGCTGCATTAAGTTGCTCCATATGTTTTTTGATTTTAAGGACTGCACGACCGAGTTGGTAAATCTCTCGATCAAACTTATTGTTGCACGATTTGTTGGTGTCTGTTGGCGACGAAGCCGGCGATCATTGCGGATGAAGTACAGGTTTACCCTTGTTTTGTATGTGTTTTTTTTAGTTGTCGGTGAATTCGTTGGCTGATGTGTGGTTTCAGGATTGTGACTGGCGGTGTTTTTGATTAATGCAAATTAATCAATTTGAGGCAGAGATTTCGAATACGGTATGCGAATAAATCAAATACGCCACAAACTCATCAATTCCGACATTTAAAAAAGTTCGATGGCTCTTCCTGCATTAAGAATTCTTCAAAGCTCTTTCGCTCAAATCAAAGGCTTACTCAAACCGGCAGGCTTTAGAAACACGGGGGGGGGCTAATATTCCGACATTTTTAAGCCCAAGCCCGCCCAATCCGGTGGACTTTGTTTTTTCAGGCTCGTCATTCCAATAGCCGCGCCCAGCCAGCATCACAGGCCGGCATGCTCGAAGAAGTCCGGCAGCAAGGCTCTTCAGGTGGGGCCAAACAACAGCCGCGGCCTGTGCCGCCCATGTTTGCCGCAGTCTCTTGCGGTATTTGAATGCGTCAATTGCGGCTTGGCGCGGCGGGTGCCCGCAGGTGTGGCGGCCTGGATTTTTGCCAAAGTTTCGGGGGCGGGCGCCGTAATTTCTGGAGGAAAGGCGTGTTGCCCGCCGGGGCAAGGGCTTTTCGCGACAGGTTTGAGGCCTGTTCTGGGGGCTGTGATGCGATTCAGGAATCAATCCTTGCTCAGATCGGGCTGGCCAGCGCTGATCGGTGTGCTGGTCGTGTCGTCTGTGGTGATGCTGGGCATTGGCTATGGGGTGTTCGAGTATTACGTGAATCACGCCCGGGGATTTGGTGGCTATGCCGCGCTGCAAGACCCGGCCACGCTGGGCACGCTGGGCGATTTCTTCGGCGGGATTCTGAATCCGGTCTTCGGGTTTCTGTCGGTCGGCGGGCTACTGGTGGCGGTGATGTTGCAGCGGGAGCAGCTGGCGCAGGTGAAGCGGGATACGCAGGAGAGCGCGAAGGCGGCGGAAAAAAAGGCGTTTGAGGATACGTTTTTCCAGACGATCCGGCTGCATCAGGAAGTTCTGAATTCGATCGAGTTGAATGATGAGAAGGGTTTCGTCAAGGGCCGGGCGGCGATTCACCGGATGTATGTGGAGAGTTTTTCGGATTACGACTTTCTGGATATGTGCCAGAACTGGTCAGACAAGGAGGAGTTCCTGTTCTGGCTGAGCGATTATTACGACGACAATTACGCGCAGTTTGGTCATCTGGTCGAGCATTATTATCAGAGCATCGAGAATATCGCGCGCTTCCTGCACAGCAGCACGATCAAGAACAAGACCTTCTATGCGCGTTTGCTGCGGGGGCAGTTTTCCCAGTCTGAGCTGCTGATGATTTTTTTCCATGCGCTGCGCGAGGATGCGTTCTTTTTCAAGGAATTCATCGAAAACCTGGCTTTGTTTGAAGGGCTGCGCTCGGAAAACCTGCCCGATTACAGCCTGCTTTCCCTGTACGAGGCCGAGGCCTACGGGATGGGGCTGACGCGGTGGAGCTGCTTGCGCAACGGCATGGTGTCGGATTCCATGTCGCCGGTGAGCCAGAAGCGGGCGATGAAGGCGGTTTTCGAGATGATCGCGTCGTCGCAGGCAAGGCTGAAGTCGGTAAAGGCTCGCAAGGCTGAAGCGCTGAGCGCCGGAGGCGACGCGGAAAACGAGGCGGAGGAAGCCGCCAAACGGGAGCTTGAGGTTAGCCGCCTGAATCGCCTGTACAAGACCTTGAGCACCGATAGAGGAGGCGATTGAACGAATGCCGGGTCAGATTCTGCCGTTTGCCGTAGGCCCGGGCAGGTCCTATAAGCCGTTCACTCAAGGATCAGCAAGCGCTCCAGCGTTATTCCCGTGAAGAGCTTGCCCTCAACCTGATCGGGGCGGGAGTCCCGTGACTTTGCAAGCGCCGCTGGAATCCGCCTTCGCGGGAGCGGCGGAAGTTTCAGCCTTCGAGAGGTCAGGAGCTTAGTTTCGAGACCCCGATATTTTCAAGCCCAAGCCTGCCCGATGCGGCGGGTTTTGATTTTTTTCAGGGTAACCATCTCAAGACCCGCCCCCCGCCTGCCTCGCAGGGCGGTCTGCCTGAAGAGGTCCGCCCGGCAAGTCTCTTCATGTCGTTGTAAAAATCAGCCTGCAGGCGGATGGCGTTTGCAAGGCGCTGCGGACGGCCCGGCACGTCTGAGTCAGCAGGCCTGCGCCGCGCTGTGAGGCATGCGCAAATTCCGCGGTAAGCAAGGGAGAAGATTTCACTGCGGCCGTCGCCGCATTTGCCATACTTGCCGCAGTGCTCGCGACACGCGAGCCATTGAACCCCGATCACTCAAATTCAGGACGCCAAAATCATGCAAATGCGCGAAGCAACGCTGTTGGGAGGTCTGGTGGCCGATGCCGCTGCGCTGGGCCTGCACTGGCTTTACGATCCGGCGCGCATTGCGCAGATTGAGGCGCGCAGCGGCCTGGTGTTTCTGGAACCCGATGCGGCCCACTACGCAGGCACGCATGGCTATTTCGCCCATGGCGTGAAGCGGGCAGGGGAGCTGAGTGGCTATGGCGAAGTCTGTCTGCTGATGCTGCAACATCTGGCCCGACACGGCGACTTTGATCGCACGGCTTACCAGACGGCGTACCGCGCGCACTTCGGCCCGGGCGGGGCTTACGTGGGTTATATCGATTCGCCCACGCGTCAAGCCCTGTTGCGCCTGTTGCCGCTGGAGCCGGCGAACTTCCCGGCCGCATCGGGCGCGGACGACGACCAGCTGCCGGCCCTGGCGGCCCTGCCGGCCATTGTGCTGACGCACCGTGGCAGCCGCGAGGCCTTGCGCGAAAGCGTTGAAGACGTGGTGCGCATCACCAACCACAACGATGTCGCCGTCTGCGCCGCACAGTGCATGGCGCAGCTGCTGTGTGATGTGCTGCATGGGGTGGCCATCGCGACGGCACTGGGTGACGCGCTGCCGCTGGCCGGCCCTACGCTGCGCCCCTTGCTGGAGCAGGCGTTGGCCCTGCCTGCTTTCGACAGCGTGGCCGCCGGCGAGCAATTCGGCCGCGCCTGCCATGTCACCCAAGGCCTGCCGCTGATTTTCCACATCCTGCAGCACGCGCCGAGCTACCGCGCCGGCATCGAAGCCAACATCCGCACGGGCGGTGACAGCTGCGGCCGAAGCGTGATGCTGGGGGCGACGCTGGGCGCGCTGTTTGGCCTGGGCTGCGAAAACGGAATTCCGCTGGAATGGCTGGCGCGGGTGAGGCAACTTCAGGCCATGACCGTCGCGCTGGGGAAGCTGGTTTGACAGGAAGAGCGGTTGCGCACGAAGTCCTGGAGAAAATGCCTGCTGCGGTTATTCAGCCAGTTGCGCGGGTGGCGAGCCTTTGCCGAGCTATCGCACCCAGCATGAATAGCCCTGTCAGCAGCATGGCGGCAGGCGCTGGCTCGGGGACGGGCGTGGGCACGAGCACGGAGCTGATCTGTACATTGCGCAGGGTCAGGTTGGCACGGCCGCCGAGCATGTCGGTGGAGGATACGTACCAGGCCAGGCTGTCGCCGGCGGTGAGGATAAGCGAGACGTGGCCGGCGGCGCTGGCACTGCTGGTGGAACTGAGCGTGTGGACCAGTCCGTTGAGGATGTAGCCGGCGGCGTCGGCGCTCAGATTGCTGTCGTAGCTGGTGTAGAACCAGTCGAAGCTGACGCTGGCGGCCTGGGCAAAGGTTGCGCTAAGGGTTGTGGTGTTGGCGAGGGGGTAGCCCCAGGGCGTGTCGCGTGACATCCAGGCGGAGCGGTCGGTGCCGATGATTGTGATGCTTTTCCAGTAGTCACCATGAACCGGGTCGGTAGCCCATTGGTGATCGCTGATCCAGCCGCCGTCGCCGGTTTCCTGATTGGCGTTGCTCAGTTTGAGATCAAGCGCCTGGGCGTGGGCGCAGAGACCCAGGAAAACGGTGGCGGCAAGAGAGCGTAGAAGTCGGGCAAGCATATTCACGAGTGGTGACTGGCTGATGGCGCGGATGAAGTCTCGGGTGGATTATAACCGCCGCTTAGTTGATTTTATCAAATTTATCAAATTTGACGTTATTCGGATCTGGGCGGATGGGAAAGAAGAAATGCAAAGTACCGCGCGCTTAGGGAGGAGAGCGGGACAGTTGCGGAAGATGGGGACGTTTGGTGCAATGTTTTGGGCCGCGGGAACGGAATGGCGGAGTTTGCACTCCACCTAACGCCTCTACGCATGAATTCCCGGATCTTTGTTATTCAGGGTCGATGGTGCAGGCGATCCTGATATCGCCCGGCTGCGGCGGGGCATTCGGCACTGCGGAAAGCCGGTCAAATTTTCCATTCCAATGTGCTGCCAGCTCTGCGCCCAGCAGAAAAACCGCTGAAGAGAAGTACAACCACATCAGCAGTACCGCGAGGGAGCCTGCCGCGCCGAAGGCGTTGGCCGTGCCCGCGCGGGCCAGATACAGGCTGAACAGATTTTTGCCAATGCTGAACAGGATGGCTGCCGCGACTGCGCCAAGCCACGCACTGGACCAGCGTACCGGTGTGGTCGGCAATATCTTGAGGAGCGCGGCAAAAGCGCCTGCCAACAGCAATACGGAAATCCCGCGCTGCGCCCATTGCACCCACTGCGCGGCGGCCGCACTCATGCCCTCGGCGGAGCCGAGAAACCTGCTGATGGAAAAGGACAGCGCTGCGTCGAACACCAGTAGTATGACAATCAGGAAGGCAATGCCGATCACCAGGCCAAACGAGATCAAGCGCACCTTGACCAGGCTGAACAAGGCGCCCTGATTGCGCAGTGGCAGATGCCAGATCGTGTTGAGCGAATCGCTCAGCTGGGTGAAGGTTGCCGATGCGCCCAGCAGAACGGCAGCCACGGAAATGCCGGCTGTCCAGCCGCTGCGGTCGGCTTTCCAGGCGCTTGCCACCATGGCTTGTACGGCGATGGCGCCTTCTTTGCCGAGCAGGTTGCGAATTTCATCGAACAGCCGGCCTTGCACTGCCTCTTCGCCAAAGAAAAAGCCCGCCACGGCGATGACGATGACGAGCATCGGTGCCAGTGAAAACGAGGCATAGAAAGCCAGTGCCGCGGCCATGGAAGAGCACCGATCCGCGCTCCAGCCTTCAGCACACGCCAGCGCCACGCGGACGGGCGTCACCTCTGCTGCGCGCTGAAACGCGTTTCCTGTCCGCTTGAGCAGTCCTTGTTTCATCGGCTTCGATTTTGTTTGACGGGACATTTTTTAACGCGGCAAGCGCGATGCTGTCTGTGCGCTGTGGCGCATTGACAGTCAAAGTCGGTTTGATCGGTGCCAGACAGTAACTGCTGCGGTGTCGGGGGCATGGCGCCGGATGGTTCGCGCGCAGATGTGCTCGTTTATCTCGAGAGCACGAGCTCGGGGCAGATGCCGCGCGTGTATGTCTTTGATACGACTGCGTCGGCCGGGCAACAGCCCACCTTGCCGGTGATCAGCCCGGACGGCAAGACGTTGTTTTTCGCTGGTGATAAAAACCTGATCGTAACTTCCACGACTATTAACGAAGGATTTGTACCGACCAGCGTTGTGAGCGAAGTCAAACCGCGCAAGGGTGTGCGCACTCAGATATTCAACAAAGGCCTGGTGCCCGCGATGAACTGATTGGTGCTTAGCTGCGAAAGCCGGGATTACAAGAAGGCTGTGCTCAGGTCTTGTATTGCGGCATTTCGACAGGCTGAATATCAACAGTAAGCCAGCAAAAAGCCCGCCTTATCCCATACCATTCCACACAACTCATAACGCATAAATCGCCTTCAGCTTCTCAGCCCCTCTGGCGAAGCTGCTGACTCG
>NZ_JBEWZI010000029.1:0-40428 GCF_040566545.1 Uliginosibacterium flavum | reverse complement strand
TTTCGTCGAATTTTCGCCCTCGCGCCGATTTGACCGTGCGCGTGGCTTTTTAACGCCACTTGTTCAGCGTTGCCCTAGGTAGAACGCGACTCTCCCAATCTCCGTGCACAGAAAACCGGTTGCGAGCACTCTCGCAATTACCAGGGGTTCTGGCTCCGGCATCCTGATGGTCAATTCATTCTCTTTCATTTTTTTGTCGAGTGACTTTGATGGCGTTTCTGACCGGATTCTGCGCGCTGATTTGGTCGGCGAGCGCGAGAAGATCAAGCCGCCAGCATACGCCTCATTCATTGCATCGCGACGCACGATCCAGGCTGATCCGTGAATTCCAACACGCTTGTGCCGTATGTTGAGAACGGGTGCTATTTGGCTATGTGGCTATGTGGCTATGTGGCAAAACGCGCTCTCGTCGATCATCCTGGATGATCGTAGGTGGACGCGCCCGAGTGGGTTGTGATCCTTAAAGTCACAGTTGACGCGCTGCAACGTGGCGTTTCCCCTTCGACGGCACTCAGGACAGGCTTCGGCAGGCTCAGTACGAACGGGTTTTTGTGGGCATACCAAAGAGTGATTCCCTTTGTTGGCCGTTCGCCCCCCGTTCAAGCCGGGGGCAGGCTCTGAGCTTGTCGAAGGGAAAGCCACTTTCGAGACGGTCAGCTACGGCTTCCAGGTTAAGCAGGCTCAGTATGTGCAAACCATTCGGTCATCACATGCTTGAATATCCGCCACCAGCGTGCCTTTGCAGCGTGCATGGCTGGATATCAGCGCCCAGCTTGGTTGTTGGGTGTGCCTGCCCGGAGAGGTCCGCTGAATGCGGCTCTCCGGGCACGTCATTAGACGACGGCTTTATTGCCCTCAGCCACCAGGCGCTTGAGTTCCGGCACGCAGGATCCGCAGGAGGTGCCGCATTTGAGCGAGGCTTGCAGCGCATCCAGATTGGCGCCGCCGGCTACCGCAGCGCGGATTTCATTCTCGGACACGTTGAGGCAGTTGCACACGATTCGCCCGCGTGCCGAGCCCGCGACTGGTGCCTTGGGCAGCGGCGCGAAGAGCCAGCGGCGCACGGTGTCGGTGGGCGCGCGCTCGATCATCAGCTCCTTGAGCCAGCCGCCAGCGGCGGTTTCGCCGGTCAGGCGCAATCCCGTCAGCATGCCTTCTTCGACGATGGCTTTCTTGCTGACACCACGTCGTGCATCCGAATAGGCCATGCAGTGCTCGCCTTGCAGGTCCATCAAGGCGTCGAGTTCGGCCAGCCATTCTGCGGGAATCGGGCTGCTGTGGGCGATGCGCAGCACCACCGAGGGGAAATCGCGCCCGGCCAGCGAGACGGCGGCGTAGTCGAACTTGCGCAGCCAGGGCTCCAGTGCGGCCGCGCGTTCCAGCGAGAGCTGGTTGGCCGCATCGGCATACACGGCGCTACGCATCAGCAAAGCCTGGTAGGGCAGTTCGATCTTTTCGATCTGGATGGCGGCGTGTTTGAGTTCGGGCTGCTTCGAGTGCGGATCGACCTTGTTGAGGGTCAGCTCATTCACGCCGGATGAACTCAAGACATTGCGTCCCCAGTGCATGGCGATGAAGGCATGGCCGGGGCGCACTTCTTCGGTGGCGTGGGCGCGCAGGACGATGCTGCCGCGCCGGCTCTTGACCCGCACAAGATCGCCGTCGGCAATGCTGCGCCGGTCCAGATCGGAGCTGTTCAGATCGATACGCGGCTCATCGACGTGGCTATACAGGCGCGCCGCCTTGCCGGTGCGACTCATTCCATGCCACTGGTCGCGCAGGCGGCCGGTGGTCATGCGCAGCGGGTAGCGGGCGTCGATGGCCTCGCTGGTCAGGCTGGTCGCCGGGACGATGAATTGTGCCTTGCCCGATGCGGTCTCGAATTTGCCGTCCGCATATAAGCGGGTGGCGCCTTCGCTGGCACCTGCTGCGAAGGGCCATTGCTGCGGGCCACGTTCATCCAGCAGGGTGTAGGACAGGCCGGTGATGTCCAGATCGCGGCCGCGGGTGCTTTCGGCGTGCTCCAGGAACACCGATTCGGCTGTGGGGTAAGCGAAGAGACGTGCCGCATCGGGCTGGCCGAGCTTCTCGCCGAGCTTGAGGGCGAAGTCGCGCGCAATCGCCCAGTCCGCACGGGTCTCGCCGGGGCCGGGGATGGCGGCATTCACGTGGGTGATGCGGCGCTCGGAATTGGTGACCGTGCCTTCCTTCTCGGCCCAGGTCAGCGCGGGTAATTGCAGGTCGGCGTAGGGCGCGGTTTCGGTGTTGGCATAGGCTTCCTGCAGCACCACGAATTCGCACTTTTCCAGCGCCTCGCGGATCAGCGCCTGCTGCGGCATGGAGTGGGCCGGGTTGGTGCAGGCGATCCACAGGGCCTTGACCTTGCCTTCACGCACCGCTTCAAACAGTTCGATGGCGCTGTAGCCGGGTTTTTCCGGCACCGATTCGATGCCCCACAGGGCGGCCACTTCGGCGCGGTGCGCCGGGTTGGCCAGGTCGCGGTGAGCCGAGAGCAGATTGGAGAGGCCGCCGACTTCGCGCCCGCCCATGGCGTTGGGTTGGCCGGTCAGCGAGAAGGGGCCGCAGCCGGGCGCACCGATCTTGCCCAGCGCCAATGACAGGGCGATCAGCGCGGTGCCGTTGTGCGTGCCGTGATGGCTCTGGTTCAGGCCCATGCACCACAGCGACAGCGGTGCCTGCGCTTCGCCCCACCACTTGGCCGCTTTGATGATGTCATCGGCCGGCACGCCGCAGATGCCTGCGGCCACCGCCGGAGTGACGTCGCGGACGACCTGACGCAGGGCCTCGAAGCCCTCGGTGTGCTCGCGCACCCAGGGCATATTTACGTAACCCTCCCATAGCAGCACGTGCAACATGGCGTTGAACAGCCAGATGTCGGTGCCGGGCAGGATCGCCAGATGCAGATCGGCACTCGCCGCCGTGTCGGTGCGGCGCGGATCGACGACGATGATCTTCATGTCCGGCCGCGCCGCCTTGGCGGCTTCGATGCGGCGGAAGGCGATCGGGTGAGCGAAGGCGGGGTTGGCGCCGGCGATCAGCATGCAATCGGAATGATCGAAGTCCTCATACGAGCAGGGCGGCGCATCGGCACCGAGGGTCTGCTTGTAGGCGGCCACCGCGCTGCTCATGCACAGGCGTGAGTTGGTGTCGACGTTATTGGTGGCGACAAGCCCCTTGGCCAGCTTGTTGAAGACGTAATAGTCCTCGGTCAGCAACTGGCCGGAGAGATAGAAACCCACCGCGTCCGGACCATGTTCGCGGATCACGCTGGCGAACTTGTCGGCGGCCGTGTCGAGTGCCACGTCCCAACTCACCCGCGCACGCGCTTCGCCTTTGCTGGTGCGCAGCTCGGGGTAGAGCAGGCGGCTTTCCGGGCGGGCCGTGAAGTGCAGGGTCGAACCCTTTGTACACAGCCTGCCGAAGTTGGCCGGATGTTCCGGGTCTCCACGCACTTCGATGACGCGCGCACCATCATGCTGGATGATGACGCCGCAGCCAACGCCGCAGTAAGGACAGGTGGATTTCGTTTCGGCCATGGTGATTTCAGCTCAGAGTTGCGTAGAGACCAGTCAGTTTATCCATGACTTGCAGGATGTTCTCGGAACTCACCGCAACATTGGTGTCCAGATACTCTTGTTGCTGGGTCTTGCCGCCGCCGCCGCGCAGGGCGTCATCAAAGAACATCCACTGGGTCTCGGCCAGGGCGATCCATGAGGAAGTGTCCTTGGTGTTTTCGGGGGCGTTCTTGAGGGTCTGCATGGCGGCCATGAAGTCCTTGCGTGCCGTGTCCAGATTTTTGCGCAACTCGGGTGAATCGATGCCGTTGGCGATGAGGAAGTAGAACTTCGACATGCGTTGCGAGAGCATGCGCTGACGGCCCGCGATATTCACCAGTTTTCCCAGCGAGCTGCCGTTGAGCTTCTCCAGCTGCAGCGTGCCTTCGTGCGCCGTGGCGAGCACCTGTTCGTTGAGTGCGGCGACGGTCTTGAGGCCTTCGGCGCTGACCGGGCTGCCGACCACGCGTTTGTAATCCATCCAGCGCGCGCCCAGCAGGTCGTAGGTCTGCACGATGTCGCCGGCATTCTTGCTGCTGGCCACATTGCGCAGGGTCGTGAGCTGGGTTTCGAACAGGTTCATCGAGGTGGCCATCAAGCCACGTGCATCGGCCTCGCGAATGCCGCGGATCTGTTGGGCATACAGCTTGGCCATGCGCTGCGACAGCATGCGCTGGCGCCCCGCCTGATTGATGGCCTCCAGCAGGCCGATCTCGGCCGGCCTCGCGGGGGCAGCGAGTACGCTGGCTGCGAAGGGAAGGCTGCCCAGGGCAAGGAGCAGGTGACGACGCTTGGGGCTGAAGGCGCTATTCATTATTTTTCTCTCTCTGTTGAAGCGGGGGCAGTTCAAACCGACAGGAAAACGACGCCATCCTCCAGCTTGACGGCGAAGGGCTTGGTGCAGCCGATATCGGGGGCGACAGCGTTGCCGGTTTCCAGTTCGATCTTCCAGCTGTGCAGCGGGCAGGTGACCTGCTTGCCGTGCACGATGCCTTGCGACAGCGGGCCTTGTTTGTGCGGGCACTTGTCATGCACGGCGAAAACTTCGTCATCCGAGGTGCGGAAGATGGCGATGTCGCCATGCTTCTCGCTTTTGACAACACGCGAGCCCAGTTGCGGGATGTCGGTGAGGGGGCAGATTTTTTTCCAGTCGGACATGGTTAATTCCTGTGTGGGGAGTTTGGATTTTGCAGGAGCGGGCCAGCCCGCTCCTGCTATTCAGGCGTGCGTGTCTTCGTCGTCAGAGCCGAAGGCTTTTTCCCAGTCGTTCATGACTCACCTCAGACCGTGATGTCTTCGAACGCTGCACGCAGCGTGGCTTCGCCGTCTTTCTCGCTGCGCTCCAGCCACGGGTCCTTGTAGTCCTGCACGGCGTAGAGCAGGCGCTCGTAAAGTTCGCGGCGCAGGGCGGCGTTCTCGACGATCTTGCCCTTCACGTATTCCAGGCCGACGCGCTGCACGTAATGCACGGTGCGCTCCAGGTAAAAGCCTTCTTCGCGGTAGAGCTGCAGGAAGGCGCCGGAATACTCCATGACTTCTGCGTCGGTCTTGACCTTGCAGAAGAACTCGGCGACTTCGGTCTTGATACCGCCGTTGCCGGCGACATACAGCTCGTAACCGGAATCCACACCGATCACGCCAACGTCCTTGATGCCGGCTTCAGCGCAGTTGCGCGGGCAACCGGATACGGCCAGCTTGACCTTGTGCGGGCTGTACATGCCGAAGAGCATCTTCTCCAGCTTCACGCCCATGTCCATCGAGCGCTGGGTGCCGAAGCGGCAGTGTTCGGCGCCGACACAGGTCTTCACTGTGCGGATGCTCTTGCCATAAGCATGGCCGGAGACCATGCCGGCCTTGGACAGGTCGGCCCAGATCTTGGGCAGGTCGTCCTTCTTGATGCCGAGCAGATCGATCCGCTGACCACCGGTGACCTTGACGGTCGGCACCTTGAACTTGTCGGCAGCATCCGCGATGGCGCGCAATTCGTTGGGCGTGGTCAGGCCGCCGAGCATGCGTGGCACGACCGAGTAGGTGCCATCCTTCTGGATGTTGGCGTGGGCGCGTTCGTTGATGAAACGGCTCTGTGCGTCATCCTTGGCTTCATGCGGCCAGGTCGAGATCAGGTAATAGTTCAGCGCCGGGCGGCAGGAGGCGCAGCCATTCGGCGTCTTCCAGCCCATGGCCTTTTGCACCGAGGGAATGTCGATCAGATGCTGGTCGCGAATGGCGGCGCGCACTTCGCCGTGCGAATGTTCGGTACAGCCGCACACCGCCTTGTTGTTCGAATCGGCCGGGGTGTAGGCGCCGCCGACGGTGGAGGCGATGATCTGCTCGACCAGACCCGTGCAGGAGCCACAGGAGCTGGAGGCCTTGGTGTGCTTGCGCACTTCGTCCAGCGAGAACAGGCCGTTTTCCTTGATGGCCTTGACGATGGTGCCCTTGCACACGCCGTTGCAACCGCAAATCTCGGCCGTGTCCGGCAGGCTGGCGGCCTGATTCTGGCCTTTGTGTCCGGCGTCCCCCAAATGGCTCTTGCCAAAGAGCAGGTGGTCACGGATGTCAGAGATGTTCTGGCCATCCTTGAGCATCTGGAAGTACCAGGAACCATCGGCGGTATCGCCATAGGCGACGGCGCCGATGATCTTGTCATCCTTGATGACCACGCGCTTGTACACACCAGCAGCCGGATCGGACAGGACGATGTCTTCAGTGCCTTCGCCGCCACTGAAGTCGCCGGCCGAGAACACGTCGATGCCGGTGACTTTCAGCTTGGTCGAAGTGACTGAGCCTTGATAGCGGCCAATCCCGTATTCGGCGATGTGGTTGGCGGCGACCTTGGCCTGTTCAAACAGCGGGGCGACCAGGCCGTAGGCGATGCCACGGTGCGCAGCGCATTCGCCCACGGCATACACGCGCGGGTCATAGGTCTGCAGCGTGTCATTGACGACGATGCCGCGATTGCAGTGGATGCCGGCGGATTCGGCCAGCGCGGTGTTGGGGCGGATGCCAGCAGCCATGATGACCAAGTCGGCGGGGATGCTTTCGCCGGTCTTGAGCTTGAGTGCGCACACGCGGCCACTTTCGCCCTGCACCAGTTCGGTGGTACTGGCCGACAGGCGGAACTGCATGCCCTTGGCTTCCAGTTCCTTCTGCATCATGTTGGCAGCAGTCTGGTCGAGCTGGCGCTCCATGATCCATGCGCCCAGGTGCACCACGGTCACACTCATGCCGCGCAGGATCAGGCCATTGGCGGCTTCCAGACCGAGCAGGCCGGCACCGACGACGACCGCGTGTTTGTAGGTTTTGGCGGCTTCGATCATTGCATCGGTATCGGCAATGTCACGGTAGGCGATGACGCCCGGCAGATCCTTGCCCGGCACGGGCAGGATGAAAGGATTCGAGCCGGTGGCCAGCAGCAGGCGGTCGTATTCCGCTTCGGTGCCGTCACTGGCAATCACCTTGCGCGCCTTGCGGTCGATCTTGGTGATCGTCTTGCCTGTATGCAGGGTGACGCCGTTGTCCTTGTACCAGTCCAGGTCGTTGAGGATGATGTCCTGGATGGTCATCTCGCCGGCCAGAACCGGGGACAGCATGATGCGGTTGTAGTTGGGGTGCGGCTCGGAACCGAAGACGGTGATGTCGTACATGTCCGGCGCGATCTTGCGCAGCTCTTCGAGTGTGCGTACACCCGCCATGCCGTTACCAACGAGAACAAGCTTGAGCTTACTCATGTGCAATCCCTCTGTAGAAGCGGTGGAGATTTGTTCCGTTTCCAAACCCATCCTGTCTTTGTCGACTTCGACTTGCCGTGCCTGAGCACTGTCGGCGTCTTGTCTTCGCGGGATGATGGATTTGGAAACGGAACGAAGCCTCCGTGGTTGAATTTCAGCCACGCCAGAGATCGCCGTTGATCCTGCATCGCCGGGCGTCGTTGCCCGTCGATTGGCACGCGAACCGCAGTTCGCGCGTGATGCGCTATTTGACGTAGATCAAAGCAGCTTGCGTGCCATTCTCGTTTGTTTTGTTTTTTGTTTTTAAATCAATGGCTTGATGTTTTTTGAAAATGCCTCTTAGCGCGCTGCGTACCGGGCGTGCTTCGATCCGGTTCATGTGCTGCTCAGCTCTGGTGCATGCCTGAATAGCCGCATGGGGAGGGCTTCTTCAGGTAGGTGTGCCTGCAGATCAAGGCTGCGAGTGGCTCTTCAGCATCCCAATCCCACCAAATTCGTGGAATAAGTTTTCTTAATAGAAACATTAACTTACGTTTATTTTTCTTGAGAGGAATGTCTTGTTGAAATCTGTTTCGCCGCGGCGCACAGACTCGTCACGCTTTCAGTTTGTGCTCACTGCCATACATTCAGACTTTTATGCGCGCTTGCCGCCGTCTTCGATGAAATGTGCGGATTGCTGCTCCGAAACAGGGAAGACCAAGGGCTCCCAAATACCATCGAAGGCAACTTTTGTCTCGGTTTTATTTTTTTATAATGTATAGGTGTTTGACGACTCCTGACGTCGGGAAAAATTCGTTGTAAGCAATTTGGCGAAGTCGTCAGCTACCAAAGGCGGACTAAACAAGAATCCTTGCCCTTCGTCGCATTTTTGGGTCTGCAAAAGTGCTAGTTGCTCGGCCGTTTCCACGCCCTCGGCGATGATTTTTTGCTTGAGGTTTTTGCCCATGCCGATGACGGCGTTAACTATGGTCGCATCATCAGCATTGGTGGTGATCTCGCGCACGAAGGATTGGTCGATCTTGAGGGCGTCTATCGGAAAGCGCTTTAAATAACTCAAGCTTGAATACCCGGTTCCAAAGTCGTCGATTGCGAGGCGCATGCCCATAGCCTTGATTGCGACCAGCACTGCTGCCGAAGACTCGGCGTCTTGCATGAGAATGCTTTCAGTCAATTCAAGTTCGAGATAGCGTGGCGCCACTCCTGTCTCTTTAAGGATCAACGCTATGTCTTCGAGAAAATCCTCGCGCCTGAACTCCAGGGCTGAAATATTCACGGCCACTGGCACAACGTGCAAGCCTGCATCTAGCCAGGCCTGAATTTGCCGGCAGGCTTCGCGCATAACCCACCGGCCAATAGGAACTATGAGCCCACACTCTTCTGCAACAGGCACAAACTGCGCCGGGGAAATCAGTCCAAGATCCGGATCGTGCCAACGAATGAGTGCCTCGGCACCGGTCATGAAACCCGAGTCGAGGTTAATCTTCGGCTGGTAATGCAGCACGAACTCGTTCTGTTTGAGTGCACGGCGCAGGCTGCTTTCAACGAACAGGCGTTGCACCGCAAGGGAGTTCATATCGGCTGTGAAAAACTGATAGCTATTACGCCCGTCAGCCTTGGCGTGATACATGGCAGTGTCCGCGTTTTGCATCAAGACGTCGACGTCACTTCCGTCGTCAGGATAGACGCTGATGCCAATGCTCAAAGTGACATGTAGTTCATGTTCGCCTATCACGTGCGGCACAGCGAGTTTGGTGCGCAAAGTTTCGGCGACGTACGCTACGTCTTGCGGCCGCTCGATTTCGCTCAACAGAATCACGAACTCGTCACCGCCCTGTCGGCAAACCGTGTCGGTGGCACGCACGCAAGCTGCCAGCCGTGCTCCGACCGCCTGTAGCAGTTTGTCGCCAACGGCGTGCCCAAGCGAATCGTTGATGTGCTTGAAATAGTCAATATCCAGAAATAGCAGTGCAGCTTGCTTGCCGTATCTATTGGCTCGCCCGATTGCCTGTGATAGTCGTTCTGTCAGCAGCACTCGATTAGGTAAGCCCGTGAGGCAATCGTGCTGAGCCAGATGAAACATTTTCTGCGCCATGCTGCGCGACGCACTAACGTCCTGAAACACGATCACGGCACCGACGACTCGCCCGTCGCGGTCGTGAATCGGAGCGGTGGAGTCCTCGATGGGCGACTCAATGCCATCGCGGCGCACCAACACACAATCCATGGGCAGTCCAGCTGTCTTGTCCTCATTGATGGCGCGTTGCGCAGGATTGTCTGCGGCTTGACGTGTAGTACCACTGATGATCTGGAACACTTCCGTAAGTGGGCGTCCCAAGGCCTCTTCATACCCCCAGCCGGTCATTACCTCGGCCACCGGATTCATATACGTTACTTTGCATAGAAGGTCGGTGCACAGCACCGCATCGCCTATGGAATTGAGCGTGACCTGGGCACGCTCCTTCTCTTCGAACAGGGCGTCTTCTGCTATTCGCAACTGAAACTCGGCTGTCTTGCGCGCGGTGATGTTCTCCACCGTTTGTACATGCCCGCGCGAGCTTGTCCTGTCCAGCATTGGTGCTACGTTCAGGCGTGTCCAGACGATGCTTTCATCACTGCGCAGAAAGCGCACTTCGGCGTGAATCGATGCATGGCCCGTTGGGGCTGCGCGCCATTCGTCAAGAACCCGCTGTCTATCCTCGGGATGTATTGCCGAGCTCCAGTTTGTGCCCAAGGCTTGCTCATGCGTAAGCCCCGATATCTCGCCGTAAGCCGCGTTTGTATAAACGCAGCTGTCCTGTGCATCCGAGACAAATATACCCAGCGGAGAAGCATCGCATATTGTTCGGAAGCGTTCCTCGCTATTGCGCAGTGCGTTGCGTGCGTTTTCACGCTCGATGACACAACGCAGGGTACGTGGCAGCCAATGAGCATCGAGATGAGCTTTGGCAAGATGCTCATGTGCGCCACGCTGCACGGCCTGACGCGCAGTTTCTTCGCTGCCAGCGCCACTGAGAACAAGAATCAGGGAATCCGGAGTGGCTTGCGCCACCTGATCGAAGGCCTCGATGCCTTGGCTATCGGGCAATGTCATATCCAGCAGAATTACTTCAACACGCTCTTCATTCAGTCGTCTTAGCGCATCAGCAAGGCAAGTCACCAACTCCACATGAAAGCGCCCGTCTTCCATGTCCGTGAGGGCCTCCTGGATCAGTTTGGCGTCAGCGGGATCGTCTTCGATGAGAAGTACAGTGGTGGCATCATTCATGGGATGGTGCCGGGAATGGGTTTCGCGTATTCAGGTCGAAGCCATGCGGACGCGCTATCGTGAGGCCTTTGACAACGATGCCAAGGGCAGGTCTTGCCCGTAGTCCCTGAGGCTCAAGCGCGACAGGGGAAATCCTATATAGGCCTTGCTCCATTGGAAAGTCCATCCTGTCTTGTGCACGTGTCCAGCACTATCAATACATCGGAGGCGTATCAGTTAATGCGTGTTGCGAGGGTCAAGCTAAGGTGAGCAAGCTTCTTGTTCGAGTAGCAAACTAAGTGCAAATTCCGGTATGGTCGGTTCGGTGGAGTACATAAGACCAAGAATTGATAGAAAGCCGTCGTCAGATCGGCATTGATGACATCGCAATGCGATCAGCCTGTTCATGCAGCCTCGAGGAGTTGCGGTACCACGTGCAAGCGGCTCTCCTCCCGCTTGGTGCCAGTGGTGGCTTGGCCTGATGCTTGTTACGCGGGCACGCTGAGACGAATGGCAGCCCAACTCCGGAAGGGGTAAGGCTGCATGTCTCTGGGGGGCAGAGCATCTATCGGCACTGCGCCTGGCAACGCACCCCTACGCCGGCGTGAAGGGTTCTGATTTTGATATGCTTGAAGAGCCGCTCCGGGCGGACTTCTTTGGCATGCATGCCTGAAGATGCATTGTGGCCGTGCATCTTCGGTTGGTGTGCTTGTAGACCAAAGCTGTGTGCGGCTCTTCAGCCAGGCTTTGTTTGAAGCCGGTGTTGGTGTGAGATACGTGGTTTTCGATGACGCACAAATGCAAACGCCCGCCGAGGCAAGTCGGCGGGCGTTTGCATTTGTGCGGCAGGCCTCAGGCGGCTTTCTTGACTTGCTTCTGGTACAGGAACTCCAGGATCGCGGCGCGGCAGCGGATGAATTCGGCGTCGTTGGCCAGCGCGAGTCGATTGCGTGGTTTGGCCAGATTCACTTCGAGGATTTCGCCGATGGTCGCGGACGGGCCGTTGGTCAGCATGACGACGCGATCGGACAGCAGGACGGCTTCGTCCACGTCGTGGGTGACCATGACGACGGTGGCGCCGGTCTTGCCCATCACGCCGATCAATTCGTCCTGCAGGGCGGCGCGGGTCAGGGCGTCGAGTGCGCCGAAGGGCTCGTCCATCAGCAGGATCTTGGGTTCCATGGCGAAGGCGCGGGCGATGCCGATGCGCTGTTTCATGCCGCCGGAGATCTCGCCGGGGTGTTTGTCGGCGGCGTGAGCCATGTGCACCATTTCGATGGCGGCCAGGGTGCGGGCCTTGAGTTTGCTCTTGCTTTCCTTCGTGCCAAAGACTCGTTCGACGCCGAGATAGACGTTTTCGAAGCATGTCAGCCAGGGCAGCAGGGAGTGGTTCTGGAAGACCACCGCGCGCTCCGGGCCGGGGCCGGCGATTTCGCGTCCGCCGCAGATCAGTGCGCCATCCGTGGGCAGGGTCAGCCCGGCAATCAGGTTGAGCAGGGTGGATTTGCCGCAGCCGGAGTGACCGATCAGCGAGACGACTTCGCCTTCGCGGATCTGCAGGTTGATGTCGCGCAGGGCGATGAATGGACCTTTCTTGGTCTCGAAACTCATGCCGATGTTTTCGATTTGTACGAGTGATTTCATGTTCGTTCTCCTTCTTGATCAGCTGTTGCTGTCGTAGCTGAAGCGTTTGGCGATGCTGATCAGGGCTTGTTCAAGCGTGAGGCCGACGATGCCGATCACGAAGATGGCGATGATGATGTTCTCGACCTTGAGGTTGTTCCATTCGTCCCACACCCAGAAGCCGATGCCGACGCCGCCGGTGAGCATCTCGGCTGCCACGATGACCAGCCAGGCGGTGCCGATGGACAGGCGGATGCCGGTGAGCATGTAGGGCAGCACCGAGGGGAAGAGGATCTTGGTGATGATTTTCCACTCGGACAGATTCAGGACGCGGGCGACGTTCATGTAGTCCTGCGGGACGCGTTGCACGCCTTGGGCGGTGTTGAGGATCATTGGCCAGATCGAGCAGATGAAGATGGTCCAGGTGGCGGCCGGGTCGGCGCGTTTGAACACGAGCAGGCCGATCGGTAGCCAGGCCAGCGGGGATACGGGGCGCAGCAGCGAGATGATCGGGTCGAGCGCCTTGTTCAGGAACTGGAAGCGACCCAGCAGGAAGCCCATCGGGATGCCGATGGCGGCGGCAAAACCGAAGCCGATGGCGACGCGTTTGAGCGAGGACAGGATGTTCCAGCCGATGCCCTGATCATTCGGGCCGTTGCTGTAGAACGGATCTGAAAACAGGACGATGGCGGCTTTCCAGACGACTTCTGGCGTCGGGATGCCCTTGTTCTTCATCGATACGATGGCCCAGATGCCGATCAGCAGGGCGAAGCCGATCAGGGGGGGCAGCAGGGCTTTGGCCAGACGGCTGGCGAATTCGCGGACTTCGGAGGGTTTGCGGGCGGCGGGGGCGGCTGCAGGTGTAGCGGGGGCGGGGGCTGTTGTGCTCATGTTGTCGCTCTTTTTGCTGGTCTTGCCGGATGCGGACTTGGGGCTGGGGGTGTTGCTCAAGGAGATGGCCATGCTGCTTGCGGTCATGATGGGCTCCGGGATTCAGGCTGCGGGTTGTGAGGCCCGCAGCGGTTTCAGACAGGTCAGGCTTTGATCTTGAAGCTGGCGGCGTACTTGGCCGGGTCTTTGCCATCCCACACCACGCCGTCGAAAAACTTCGAGCTGCGCATGTCGGACTTGGGAACCGGCGCCTTGACGATGGCGGCCGCTTGTTTATAGAGCGCTATCTGGTTGATCTTTTTGGCGGTGCCCAGGTAATCCACATCGCCCTTGAGCAAGCCCCAGCGCTTGTGCTGGGTGAGGAACCACATGCCATCGGACAGGAAGGGGAAGTTCACCTGGCCGTCGTTGTAGAACTTCATGTAGTTCTTGTCGGACCAGGTTTTGCCCAGGCCGTCTTCGTACTGGCCGATCATGCGGCTGCGGATGACGTCGGTATCGGTATTGACGTAGGACTTGGCCGAGATGGTTTCGGCGGTCTTGCTGCGGTTGGCGGCGCTCGCATCAATCCACATCGAGGCCTCGAGAATGGCGCAGATCATGGCGCGCGCCGTGTTCGGGTACTTGGCGAAGAATTCGGCAGTGGTGCCCAGAACCTTTTCCGGGTGATCCGTCCAGATGTCCTGCGTGGTGGTGGCGGTGAAGCCGATCTTGTCGATGATGGCGCGCTGGTTCCAGGGCTCGCCCACACAGTAGCCGTCCATGTTGCCAACGCGCATGTTGGCCACCATTTGCGGCGGCGGTACGACGATGGTCTTGACGTCGCTCATCGGGTTGATGCCGTTGGCCGCCAGCCAGTAGTACAACCACATGGCATGGGTGCCGGTGGGGAAGGTCTGGGCGAAGGTGTATTCCTTTTCCTTCTTGGCGATCAGCTTGGCCAGTGAGGCGCCATCGGTCACGCCCTTGTCCTTGAAGCTGTTGGCCAGCGTGATGGCCTGACCGTTGTTGTTCAGGGTCATCAGGACGGCCATGTCTTTCTTTGGGCCGCCGACACCCAGATGCACGCCATATACCAGGCCGTACAGCACGTGGGCGGCATGCAACTCGCCATTGACCAGCTTGTCGCGTACGCCGGCCCAGGAGGCTTCTTTGGTAGCATTGATCTTGATGCCGTATTTCTTGTCCAGGCCCAGCACACTGGCCATGACCACGGAGGCGCAGTCGGTCAGCGGGATGAAGCCGATATTGACTTCGGTGAGTTCGGGCTTGTCACTGCCTGCGGCCCAGGCGCTGCTGGCGGGCAGCAGGCCGGTTGCTGCGACTGCGGCGGCGCTGCTCACGGCAACACCTTGTTTGAGGAAGCTGCGGCGGCTGAGGGTGGCATCGAATTTCTCCGTCATGTTTCTCTCCTGGGATACAAAGGCTAAGGGGCGTCAGAAATGCAAACGGCGTCACAGCTCCCATTGCCTCGATGAGACGTTGGGGGCTGGACGCCGTTGTCCATGCAAGCCGTCATTGGCTTGACTTCACGGACTACTTAGCAGGCAGCGTGCCAGTGTTTAAAAACTGTTTGAATTCATGGTTTTGAGAGTTTTTTTAATGCGGGAGGCGGGCTGATGCGCCCGCCGTGTGCGCCGCCTCAGTGCGAGCGGCGGCTGTGCTGCACCAATTTGATCTGGATCAAAAGGCTGTGTCGGCGGTATGGGTATTGCCGGCTTCAGCCAAGCAGGAGTTCGGCGGCCGAGACGATCTGGCTGGCGACATCGCCGAGCTTGAGTCCGCGTTCCATCGCCATCTTGCGCAGGGCGTGATAAGCCTCGTCCTCGCTCATGCCGCGCGATTGCATCAGCAGGCCCTTGGCCTTGTCGACGATGACCCGCTCCGAGAGTTTGCGTTGTGCGGAGTCGCGTTCGGCCCGCAGGCTTTGATATTCGTCGAAGCGCGCGGTGGCAACCTTGAGCAGGGATTCCAGGCGGGAGGGGGCGAGACCGTCCACCACATAGGAAGAGACGCCCGCGCGCATGGCCTGGCGGATCACGTCGTCGGTGTCGTCGTCGGCGAACATCAGTACCGGGCGCGGAAAGTTTCGATCCAGTGCCGCGAGATTTTCGAGCGTATCGCGGCTGGGGGAGTCGGTGTGGATCAGCACAACGTCCGGGTGCAGGCTGACGACTTTATCGTGCAGATCCAGTGCGTCCGGCAGCACAGCGGCAACCATATGGCCGGCGCGAGTCAAGCCTTCGCAGATTTCGAGGGCGCGTTCCTGGATTTCATCGATAACGAGGATTTTGAGCATGGTTGGGGGGCGCAATTATTTTTAGTGCCCTCTGCGGGGCGAATGGCCTCCAGTATGCCCGTGACGGCAAGGTGTTGTGCAGCTTGCCTGAAAAAGCTTTTCCGGCTATTATCGTCGGTTCTCTTGCCCCACCGGTACGCATGCCGGGGGGCTGTTATCAACCCGTAAGGAGTTTGCATGCGACATTATGAAATCGTATTCATTGTCCACCCCGATCAGAGCGAGCAAGTGCCCGCCATGATCGAGCGCTACAAGGCCCTCGTGGCTTCGCGCGCTGGACACATTCATCGTCTGGAAGATTGGGGCCGCCGCCAACTGGCTTACCCGATCCAGAAGATCCACAAGGCCCACTATGTTCTGATGAACATCGAAGTGGATCAGCCGACCCTCGACGAGATCGAACACGCGTTCAAGTTCAACGACGCTGTGCTGCGCCATCTCACCTCCAAGACGAAGAAGGCTGTTACCACGCCGTCTCCGATGATGAAGGAAGAGAAGTCCCGCTCGCTGACCTCGGCTGCTCCGGCTGCTGAAGAAGCCAAGGCCGACGTCGCCGCTGAGCCCGCAGCCTGATTGGAGTGAGCGCAGAAAATACGCTTCGGATGACCGGGACGCTCGTCGCACGTGAATCACTGCGATGGACGCCCGCCAGAGTGCCGGTACTGGAGTTTCGTATCGAACACCTCTCCCGGCAGATGGAAGCCGGTACCGAACGCGAAGTTTCCTGCGAACTGACCATCAGGGCTATTGGCCCCGCAGCACATCAGATCGAGGTGGTAGCACTGGGTTCCCAGATGAAAATCGAAGGTTTCATCGCCGCGAAAAGCGCGAAAAACCGGGCTCCCGTACTGCACGTTAGAACATTTGAATTGTTGGAAGGAATTTAATCATGGCATTCAAGCCTGGCAAGAAAGACGAGAAGAAGGGCGGCAATCGCGGCGGCCTGTTCAAGCGTCGCAAGTTCTGTCGCTTCTCCGCGGAGAAGATCGAAGAGATCGACTACAAAGACATCGAAATCCTGAAGGATTTCATCTCCGAAAACGGCAAGATCATGCCGGCGCGTATCACTGGCACCAAAGCCGGTTATCAGCGTCAGCTGTCGACGGCCATCAAGCGCGCACGTTTCCTGGCGCTGATGCCTTACACCGATCTTCACCAGTAATCCGGGGGAAAATACGATGCAAATCATTCTGCTGGAAAAAGTCGTGAACCTCGGCAACCTCGGCGACGTGGTTAACGTTAAAGAAGGTTATGCCCGCAACTTCCTGATCCCGTCTGGCCGCGCCAAGCGCGCCAACAAGATCAACCTGGCCGAGTTCGAAGCTCGCCGCGTTGAGCTGGAGAAGGTCGCTGCCGAGAAGCTGGTCGCCGCTCAAGCTGCTGCCACCAAGGTTGAAGGCCTGACTGTTCAACTCGTCCGCAAGGCGGGTGTGGATGGTCGTTTGTTCGGCTCTGTGAGCACCGGCGACATCGCCGAGGCGCTCGTGGCGCTGGGCCACAAGATCGAAAAGGCTGGCGTTCGCCTGCCGAACGGTGCAATCAAGCTGGTGGGTGACCATCCGGTTGAAGTCGCGCTGCACACCGATGTTGTGGTTGCCGTCACGGTTTCCGTGTTGGGCGAGCACTGATCTTGCGGCACCTGCGGGTGCTGTATGATTAAAAAAAGGCTGCGATTCGCAGCCTTTTTTTATTGCTGCGTCGCGGAACTCGTGCGCAGCCAGGCACTCACAGAGGGGTAAAATTGTGCCCTGATTTGTGCTCTTTCCTAATCTTCCGGAGTTTTCATGATTCGTCGTCTGCTGTTGGCTGCCAGCCTTGCCATTCCTCTCTGCAGCTTTGCCGCGCTGCCGATTCCGCCTGAAGTGGCAGCACGCAGCTATGTCGTGTTCGATGCGCAAAGTGGCCAGACTTTGGCCAGTGCGAATGCCGATACGCATATCGAGCCGGCATCACTGACCAAGCTGATGACGGCTTATTTGAGCTTCAAGGCCGTCAAGGAAGGCCGCCTCAAACTTGAGCAACAACTGCCGGTGTCGATCAAGGCCTGGAAGAGCGAAGGCTCGCGCATGTTCCTCGACATCAAGGTGCCGGCTAAAGTGGACGACTTGCTCAAGGGCATGATCGTGCAGTCGGGTAACGATGCCTGTGTGGTACTGGCCGAATCGATTGCCGGCAGCGAAGAGGCGTTTGCCGTGATGATGAACGCCCAGGCGCAGAAGATGGGTCTGGCGAATACGCACTTTGCCAACAGCGCTGGCTTGCCCGATGCGCAGCAGTACACGACAGCCAATGATCTGGCGAAGCTGTCGCAGGCGATCATTCGCGATTTTCCGGAGTTCTATCCGATCTACGCGATGAAGTCCTTCACTTACAACAAGATCAAGCAGGACAATCGCAACCTGCTGCTGTATCGCGACCCGGATGTCGATGGTTTGAAGACCGGCCACACGGCTTCGGCTGGCTATAACCTTGTTGCAACGAGCAAACGCGGCGGGCGCCGCGTCATTTCGGTGGTGACCGGCACCACGGGCATGGAGGAACGTGCGCGTGAATCCGCCAAGCTGCTGGATTGGGCTTTGCTCAATTTCGAAACCCCGCGTCTGTTTGCCGCGCGTCAGGCTATCGCCAAAGTGCCGGTCTATAAAGGCGTTGCGCCGGAGGTGACGGTGGGTTTTGCGGCGGATCAATACATCAGTGTGCCGCAGGGCAAGGCGGCTGAAATCAAGCAGGAAGTCAGCTTGAAGAAGCATATGATCGCGCCCCTAGCGGCCGGGCAGGAGGTGGGGCGTGTGCGTTTGAGCCTGGACGGGCAGGCGCTGGCTGAATATCCGCTGACGGTGCTGGATGCAGTATCCGAGGGCAGCTGGTGGCGTCGTCTGGTCGATACGATCCGTCTGTGGTTCGCTTGATTATCCCGATTCGCAATAGCGCCGATGCTTTGCCGACTTCGCCCCTTCAACCGGGCTCAGGGCAGGCTTGTCGCGCTCCAGCTTTCTGAGAATCGGAATTAGATGAAATCGCTCCGTTACTCCCGCTGGCGCATCGCCTTTGCGGCATTCTGTGTGCTGGCGCTGGCCGCCGGTCTGTTCGTCGGTGGTGCCCAGCCGGCGGCGGTCGGGCTGATTCCGCCTCCTTGGGACAAGCTCGCGCATGCCTGTGTGTTCGGGGCGATAGCCTTTCTGCTGCATGGCGGCTTGCGTCTGCGGGCCTGGCTGGCCGTCTTGCTGGCGGTGCTGTTGGGGGCCGGTGATGAAATTCATCAGGCCTTCCTGCCGGGGCGCTTTGCCGGGCTGGATGACTGGATCGCCGATCTGTTCGGCGCCTTGCTCGGCGTACTGCTCGTGGGTGTGCTGCGGCGTAATCTTCTGCCACCACGGATTTCATAGCCTGCTGCGTAGCCGCATCGGGCCTGCGTTAGCAGCAGGTCTGCCTGAACACCCGCGCGCCTCCTTGTTCTTCAGCATAGTTGCCTGAAGAAGCCCGCTCCGAGTGGCTCTCCGTCAGCTACGTCCCAGATGCGACGCGCGCTTGCGCTTGTACATGTCGTGATCGCAGTGGGCGATCAGTTCATCGGCACTGTCGCCATTGGCCGGATAGAGGGCCAGGCCTACTGCCGCGCCCGCCAGCGTGCCGCCGGGCAGCGCGAACAGATCTACCGATTGCAGTGGCTGACGCATGATTTCTTCGAGGTGCAGGCGCACCGCTTCGGCTTCTTGCAGCGAAGCGGCATCGTCAATCATCAACACGAATTCATCGCCGGCATAGCGCGCTACGCGGTCGCCAGCACGGATGTTTGCGCGCAGGCGGTGACCAAATTCAATCAGCGCGCGATCGCCGATATCGTGGCCAAGAAGGTCGTTGATCTGCTTGAAATTGTTCAAATCGACGAACAGCACCGCAAAGGGCAGGGCGTCACCGGCGCGGCGCGAGTATTCGATGCGTCGGGCAATCGCCCGCAGCATTTCGTCGCGGTTATCCAGACCGGTCAGGGCGTCGGTGCGCAGGCCATGCTGCATCTGGCGGAAGGTGTTGGCGAGGACGCCGATTTCGTCACTGCGATGTACCTCCAGCGGCGTTTCCAGACGGCCTGCGCCCACTTCCTGCGCTGCGTGGGTCAGGCGTTTCAGATCGCCACTGATCCAGCCGACGATGGTCAGGCCCAGCCCCACTGCCACCAGCGCGGCGAGCAAGCCAATCAGGATCGAGCGTTTGACGTTGGCCGTCACGCCCAGCATGAAATCACTACGCGGCACCGCCACCGCGATGATCCAGTCCAGTCCGGCGGCGTCGCGCACGCGGTCGAAGGCCAGTTCCACGGCTTCGTCGTTCGGGCCGGTAAAGCGCCGGGTAATGGCGCCGACGGATTGATGATTGGCGGCGATGAGCGCCTGTACCTGCGCGTAAGCAGCGCGCTGCAGGGCGTCGTCGCTGTCGGCGGCATTGATGCGCGCGTTGCTGCCATCGGCCTGGCGCGCCACGTTGGGGCTGCGCGAGGAGGCGATTAGCTTGCCATCCGGCTCGATGATGAACGCCACGGCATTGCGACTGATGCTGAGCTTGCTGACGAAGTCATTCAGACGCTTCAGCGACAGATCGGTGGCCACCACGCCTTGCAGACTGCCGTGAATGTCGAGCACGCGGCGCGCGCGCGTGGCGACCAGTTCCGAGTTGCGAAAATCGATGTAGATCGAGGTCCAGGTGTGTGCGGCACTGCTTTCGCCGGCCTTGTACCAGGGGCGTGCGCGCGGCTCGAAAATCTTCTGCTCCAGCTTTGCTTCGCCGGGAATGCCGTTGATGCCGCTGAAATGCGAGATGCCGCGCGGCTGCTCCGCCTGCAGCTTTATGCGCAATTCGGCGTCCTGCTGGTTGAAGCGCCACAGGCCGTAGAACTGGCCGTGCTGATTACCGTAGTAAACGTAGTTGTTCGGGTCGATGTGCAGCGAGGTGGCGATCCAGAAACGCGTGCGCAGGGTGGCCAATTCCTTGTCCAGCTTGTCCGGCGCGGCCATGCCGTTCGGAAAGGCGGCTTCCAGCACCGCGGCCGAGCCGACGACATGGCGATCCACCGCCTGGCCAATGCGCGCCACGGTTTCCTGCAGCAGATGCATGGCAATGGTGTCCACGGCCTGGCTGCCGGTGTTGTAGGACAAAGTGCCGATCAACACGGCAACCCCGAGGACCAGAGCGGTGTAGGGCAGCGTCAGCCACTGGCGCAAGCTTAGAGAGGAAAAAGTCTTCACCGGAAACGAGACCAGAGCAGAGGGAAGGGGAGGAGGGGTGTGCGTTTGTTCGACAGGCGGCCAAATCTGGCCGGCCAGTGGTACGCAAAACCTTCGGGCCCGCATTGTGGCACAGGCCAACGGGCAGGCGTATGGGCGACTCGTGAATGGTGTGTGCCTGAAGAGCCGCCCCCATATTGCCTCTCCGGCATGCCTGCTTGCAGAGTCAATCCAGAGGCGGCTCTTCAGGTATGCACTCGCGACTATCTCCTCCATGAGCGCCGTGCGGAACAATTCCGGCTATCCTGCGGTCTGCCTTTCTCTTTGATCAGATCGCTACCGATGCACACTCTCCGTCTTGCTTTCCAGATGCTGCGCCGCGACCTGCGTGCGGGCGAACTCAGCCTGCTTGGCGTGGCGTTGTTTGTCGCGGTGCTGGCGCTGACCAGCGTCAGCTTCGTTACCGGGCGCGTCGAACAGGCGCTGGCGCGCGACGCCACCCAGCTGCTCGGGGCTGACGCACTGATCTCAGCCGATCATCCCGTGCCCGCAGCCATAGAGGCTGAGGCGGCGCGCCTCGGCTTGCGCATTGCTCACAGCATCACCTTCAACAGTATGGCCACGACTGAAGCCGGCGCGCAGCTGTCTGCCGTCAAGGCCGTCGATGCCGGCCACCCGCTGCGTGGCAGCCTGCTGATCGCCAATCAACCCGGCGAGGCCGGGCGCGAAGCCGGGCGCATCCCGGCCGCGGGCGAAACTTGGGTCGATGAGCAATTGCTCAACGCGCTGCAACTCAAGGCCGGCGACACGCTGGAGCTGGGCTATCTCAAACTGCGTATCGGCGCACTGGTGACTTACGAGTCTGACCGCGGCATGGGCTTCTCCAGCTTTTCGCCGCGCGTGCTGATCAACATTGCCGACCTGCCGGCCAGCGGCCTGCTGGTGGAAGGCAGCCGCGCGCGCTATCGCCTGCTGGTCGCCGGCGAGTTGCCGGTGGTGAAAAGCTTCGAAGCCTGGGTCAAGCCGCAACTGGCGCGCGGTGAGGCGCTGGAAAGCCTCGACAACGCCCGCCCCGAGCTGCGCAACGGGCTGGATCGCGCTGGCCGTTTCCTGCGCCTGACTGCCATGCTCGCCGTGGTGCTCGCCGCGGTGGCCATCGGCCTGTCGGCGCGGCGCTATCTCATGCGCCATCTGGACGGCGCGGCGGTGATGCGCTGCGTGGGGGCGCGGCGCCGCCAGCTGCTGGCCTTGTATCTCTACGAATTTCTCGGCTTCGCGTTGCTGGTTTCTGCACTGGCTTGCCTCGCCGGTTTCGGCCTGCAAGCCGTCCTCGCGGAATTGGCGCTGGCGCTGGTGAAAACCGCCTTGCCAGCGCCGGGCTGGCTGCCGGTCGTGCACGGTCTGCTCGTCGGTTTGGTGCTGACGCTCGGCTTCGTCCTGCCACAACTCCTGCGTCTGACTGGCGTGCCGCCGATCCGGGCGCTGCGCCGCGAGTGGGGCGAGATGGGCGCAGGCAGTTCCGCCTTGTGGGGCATCGGCGCTGCTGCGCTGGCTGGCCTGCTGCTGTGGATGGCGGGCGACTGGAAACTGGGCTTCGCCGTGGTCGGCGGCTTCAGCGTGGCGATTGCGCTGTTCGTCGGTGTGGCCTGGCTGCTGCTGGGATTCCTGGGGCGCGCGCGGTCGATGTCGGTTGGCTGGGGCCTGCGCTACGGTATTGCCGCCTTGTATCGCCGCCGCGCCAGCAGCGTGATTCAGGTCGTGGCCTTGTCGCTGGGGCTGGCCTGCATCCTGCTGCTCGGCCTGGTCAGTCAGGATCTGCTCGCCGGCTGGCGTCAGCAGCAGGCGCCCGATGCGCCGAATCGTTTCGTCATCGGCATCCAGCCCGAGCAGCGCGCGCCGCTTACCGAGACGCTGACCCGGAACGGCTTGCCGGTCAGCCTGCAGCCGATGATTCGCGGCCGCCTGATGAGCATCAACGGCCGTGCCGTGTCGGCCAAGGATTACCCGGAGGAACGTGCGCGTAATCTGGTCGAGCGCGAGTTCAACCTCTCGCAAGGCAGTGTGCTGCCGGCCGGCAATAGCGTGGTCAGCGGCACCTGGCATGGCGAGGCGAAGGAGCCCGTGTTCTCGATGGAGCAGGGCGTGGGCAAGACGCTCGGCATCGCGCAGGGCGACCAAGTCGAATTCCAGATCGCCGGCCAGCGCGTGGCCGGGCGAGTCGGTAGCGTGCGCAAGCTGGATTGGGATTCCATGCGCGTGAATTTTTTCTTCATTGCCGCGCCCAGCTTGCTTGACGCGCAGCCTGCCAGCTACATCACCAGCTTCTACCTCGCATCTACGCAAACCAGCGTGGTGCGCGAACTGGTTGCCGCCTTCCCCAACATCAACGTCATCGACGTCGCCGCCGTGCTGGCGCAGATCGAGAGTTTCGCCGGCCGGCTGGCGAGCATGGTCCAGTTTGTCTTCGCCTTTGCGCTATCGGCCGGCATCATCGTCCTGCTCGCCGCCCAGCAAAGCACGCACGACGAGCGCAGTTACGAGATCGCCATCCTGCGCGCACTGGGCGCCCGCAACCAGCAGGTGCGTAGCGCCTTGCTGGCCGAGTTCGCCGCGCTGGCGGGGCTGGCCGTGCTGCTCGCCAATCTTGCCGCGCTGGGCATCGGCTGGGGCTTGGCGCATTACGTATTCGAAATGGATTTCGCCCCGCGTCTCGGCCTGCTCACGCTGAGTGGCGCCGCCGCGCTGGCGGTGATCGTCGGCTTCGGCTGGTTGGGCGTGCGCGGCGTCCTGCGCCAGCCCGCGCTGGAGGGGATTCGTGCGGCCGGCTGATTCTGGCCCCAGCCTCAATTCGCCCGGCCAGCCGGGCACTCGGCCCGAACGGTTTTGGGGCGATCAATCTCAAACCCCTCGACCTGGCACCCCACCATCCGTTCGGCCCGATTGCCGCACGTAGTGCGGTGTATCGAGGGCAGGGCTGCGCTGTGCGCCGTGTATGAATCCGCCCGTACAGCCGCGCGCAGCTTGCCTCTCCAGCCTGCCTGCCCGCACAGGCCCGCCCCGCGCGCTGCTGCAGGCAGGGCCGATTTCAGGCAGATTTGTCTTGCTGCTACCATTCCGTGCAAACCATGACAGGAATCGCACCATGACCAGAGCTTTGCTTCGCCTGCTGCCCCTTGCCTTGCTGCTGTTGAGCGCCTGCGGCAGCTCGCCCGCGCAGCAGCGCGCCAACGACGGCCACGCGCTGTTTGAAGACCGCTGCAAGAATGTTGCCGGCATCAAGATCTACAAGACGGTTGAGGATGTGGAAGGGATTGTGCTGCTGAAGGTGAGGCCCAAGGCGGGCGAGCGGGAATGGGCTGATCCGATGTGGCCTGGGGCTGCGTTTGCATTGGAGCGTGAGCAAGAGGGCTATATCACCTCCTTTTTGGCCTACGAGCATTCGAGTTCCGACAAACCGGTGACTCCGCTCACACGCGGCTATATCACAACGGATTATCAGCCCAATAACCCTTCCAATCTTCCCGGCTACCGCTACGTGGATCTAATGGATGCGGCGACGGGGAAACGGGAGAGGTATTCGTTAGCGCAGAAGCCGAGGCCGACTTCAAAGATTGGCTGGATCGATACCGTTCTGGAGCACCGGCTGGCGCAGGCGGACGGGCCGCAGTATGGGGTGACATTCGAGGATCACGTGATCCCGGAAGAGCGGGTGCTGGGGCTGGCGAGCAGCACGGTGAAGGTGCTGGATCTGCAGACCAACGAAGTGCTGGGCGAGATGAAGCGCTACGCATGGACCCCGGCCAAACCTAACTCAGCCAGTCCTTCGCCGTGGCTAGCCGCATACAAATGCCCCGGAAATCCCGTTGGCGCGGATACCGCTACTCGGACTTTTGTTGATCAAGTTCTCAAACCCCACCAGGTGCAGCCATGAGCGCCTTGCTGCAAGCCGCTGTCCGCGCCCTGCGCAGCCTCGCCGAGCCCGGCGTGCTCTGGCATCTGCTCTGGCCCGCGCTGCTCTCGGCCGTGGTCTGGATCGTGTTGGGCGCGCTGTTCATCGGCGATCTGGCGGCGGCGGGTGAGATCTTGCTGCCGGGCCTGCCGTGGCTGGGTAAATGGTTCGTGGCGGGCGGCGCCTGGGCGCATCTGGCGGTGAGTGGCTTGCTGCAGATTCTGTTGTGGTGTCTGCTGTTGCCGCTGATCTTTGTCAGCGCGCTCTTGCTGGTCGCCACCGTGGCCTTGCCACTGATGCTGGAGCGGGTGGCGGCGCTCGATTACGTCGATCTGCAGCGCTGCGCTGGCGGCTCGCAATGGGGCAGCCTGCGCACCAGTCTGCGGGCGTTGGCATCTTTCCTCGCCTTGTTGCTGCTGAGCCTGCCGCTGTGGCTGATTCCCGGCGCCGGGCTGGTGATTTCGGTGCTGCTCTCGGCACGCCTGAACCGGACTTGCTTCAGCTACGATGCGCTGATGAATCACGCCGATACCGACGAGCTGGCGCGCCTGCCGCAGATCTACAAAGGCGATCTCACGCTGCTGGGCGCCATCTCCGGCGTGCTGGCTTTTGTACCGATCCTGAATTTCGTGGTGCCCGCCTGGAGCGGACTGGCCTTCGTGCATTACCTGCTGGAAGCGCTGCGCCGCGAGCGGGCGCGGCCGCTGAAAGACATTCCACAGGAGTAAACGCATGGCATTCGGCGCAATCATCATCGGCGATGAAATCCTCTCCGGCCGGCGGCAGGACAAGCATTTGAGCAAGCTGATCGAGTTGCTCGCAGCGCGTGGCTTGCAGCTGTCGTGGGCGCGCTATTGCGGCGACGAGCGCCCGCGCCTGATCGAGCTGCTGCAGCAGACGATGGCAACGGGCGATATCGTGTTTTCCTTCGGCGGCATCGGCGCCACGCCCGACGACCACACCCGCCAGTGCGCGGCGGCCGCGGCGGGCGTGGAATTGGCTCTGCATCCCGATGCGGAGCGCGAAATCCGCGCGCGTTTCGGCGCCGAAACCACGCCGCTGCGCCTGCGTCTCGGAGAGTTTCCTGTCGGCAGCCGGATCATTCCGAATCCCTACAACCGCATCCCCGGTTTCGCGCTAGGCACGCACCACTTCTTGCCGGGTTTTCCGGAAATGGCCTGGCCGATGGCGGCGTGGGTGCTGGATAACTGGTTCGCCCAGCTGCATCACACCCAGCCGCACAGCGAGGAATCGATTCTGGTGTTCGAGGCGCGCGAGGGCGAGCTGATCAGCTTCATGGAGGCACTGGAAGCGCAATACGCGGTGTCGATCTTCAGTCTGCCCAGCTTGAGTACGCCGAGCCAGCGTGGTCACATCGAGCTGGGGGCCAAGGGCGAGCCGACAGTGGTCGAGGCGGTGATGGCCGAGATCCGTGCCGAGATGACGCGGTGTGGTTTTGATTGGGTGGCTGCCGAGGATACGCGGCCGGCGGCTTGAAGTAGGGCGTCAATCGCCCGCAGGGCATTGCGCTGAATGGGAGCCTGCGGCGCAATGCGCTTCGCTTCGATTGCGCCCTACATTTTCTTTGTTTGCCTAGAGAGCCGCAATGGGCGGAGTTGTGCGGGCAGGGTGCCTGCTGCGCAAGGATGGGCGGGCTTCTTCGGTATGAGTGGCTGAAGAGGCTTGTCAGGCGAGGCTTTTGGAGGAGGTTCGTAGGAGCAGCCTCTGGCCGCGAACTCGCGCTTGGGGTGCTCCTGCACGCAGGCCCCGCCAGCGCCGACTTTACTCAGCACTCAATCCTAAGAACTCAGCACTGCCTTTAACGCAGAACGAGATTATCCCGGTGAATCAGCTCCGGCTCTTCGATGTAGCCGAGCAGGGTTTCGATCTCGCTGCTGGCATGGCGTGCAATGCGTCGCGCCTCGCCGCTGGCGTAATTGCTGAGTCCGCGCGCCAGCTCGACGCCCGCTTGGTCGCGGCAGGCCACAGCAGCGCCACGACCGAATTCGCCCTCCACACTTACCACGCCAATCGGCAGCAGGCTGGCGCCGGCCTTCAATGCCTTGGCTGCGCCTTCATCCAGTACCAGCGAGCCGGCCAGTTGCAGGTGGTCGGCCAGCCATTGTTTGCGTGCGGCCAGCGGGGTGCTGCTGGCGTAGAGCAGGGTGCCGAGACTCTCGCCAGCCGCCAGGCGGATCAGCGGATCGGTTTCGCGGCCGGAGGCGATCAGGGTGTGGGCGCCAGAGCTGGCCGCGCGTTGCGCCGCGCGGATCTTGGTGATCATGCCGCCGCGCGAGATGCCGCTGCCAGCGCCGCCGGCCATGGCTTCATAGCTGCGGTCTTCGGCCTGGCCTTCGGCAATCAGCGTGGCGGCTGGATCGCGGCGCGGGTCGGCGGTGTACAGGCCTTTCTGGTCGGTGAGGATGATCAGCGCGTCGGCTTCGATCAGGTTGGCGACCAGCGCGCCCAGCGTGTCGTTGTCGCCGAACTTGATTTCGTCGGTTACGACGGTGTCGTTCTCGTTGATGATCGGCACCACGCCCAAGCCGAGCAAGGTCGTCAGGGTGGAGCGGGCATTCAGGTAGCGCAGGCGGTCGGCCAGATCGGCGTGGGTCAGCAGCAGCTGGGCCGTCTTCAGTCCGTACTGGTTGAAAGCGCCTTCGTAGGCCTGCGCCAAACCCATCTGGCCAACCGCCGCGGCGGCCTGCAGGGCGTGGGTTTCGGCCGGGCGCTCGCTCCAGCCCAGACGCTGCATGCCGGCGGCAATCGCGCCGCTCGACACCAGTACGATCTCGCGGCCTTCGGCGCGCAGCGCAGCGATCTGCCGCGCCCAGTCGCCGATGGCGGCCAGATCAAGGCCGGCACCATTGTTGGTGACAAGGGCTGAGCCTACTTTGACGACGAGGCGGCGAGCGTTGCGGATGGAATTGCGCATGTTGGTAGGGTGCGCATTACGCACCGTCGTGCAGGGTTGATAGCGGGATGGTGCGCAATGCGCACCCTACTCAGCGAGCGTAGATGATTTCGCCGTCGTAATCGTCGTCTTCATCATCTTCGTCCTCCTCGTCTTCATCCGCCTTGCCGATCGGGAAGGCTTCCGGGCCGCCATTGACGGCTGCGCGTTTCTCTTCATCCGAGAGCTTGGGCTGGGCGTCGAGGAAATCCTGAATCGCGAAGATCAGTTTTTGGCAGCCTTCGCCATTGATGCCGGAAATCGCAAACCAGCGTTCGGGTTCGCCGTAGGCGTCGAGGAAGGCACGGACGCGGGCGTCGCGCTCTTCTTCGGGAATCAGATCGAGCTTGTTGAGGACAAGCCAGCGGGTCTTCTGATGCAGCAATTCGTCGTACTTGCGCAGCTCTTCAACGATGGCGCGCGCTTCATGCACCGGATCGGTAGACGGATCGAAGGGGGCGAGATCGACGAGGTGCAGCAGTACGTTGGTGCGTTGCAGGTGACGCAGGAAGCGGTGGCCGAGGCCCAGACCTTCGGCGGCGCCTTCGATCAGGCCGGGAATGTCGGCGATGACGAAGCTGCGGCCTTCAGAAGTACGCACGACGCCAAGATTCGGCGCCAGCGTGGTGAAGGGATAACCCGCCACCTTGGGTTTGGCGGCGGAAACGGCACGGATGAAAGTGGACTTGCCGGCGTTGGGCATGCCCAGCAGACCGACGTCCGCCAGCACCTTGAGTTCCAGCGCGAGGCTGAATTGCTGGCCCGGCTCGCCATTGGTTTTCTGACGCGGCGCGCGGTTGGTGCTGCTCTTGAAGTGGATGTTGCCGAGGCCGCCTTTGCCGCCACGGGCGATCAGCAGCATCTTGCCGTCCACGTCCAGATCGGCGATCAGCTCACCGGTCTCGTGATTCTTGATCAGCGTGCCGACCGGCATGCGCAGGGTCATGTCATCACCGCCCTTGCCATAGCAGTCGGTGGTGCCGCCTTTTTCGCCGTGTTCGGCGCGGAAGGAGCGGGTGTAGCGGAAATCGACCAGGGTGTTCAGGTTGCGATCCGCCACCGCGTAGATGCTGCCGCCGTGGCCGCCATCGCCGCCATCCGGGCCGCCACGGGGGATAAATTTTTCGCGACGGAACGAGGCATTGCCGTTGCCACCATCGCCGGCGAATACTTCAATGCGTGCTTCGTCGTAAAACTTCATGTTCGGACTTCCAGAAAGGTACTGCTATTGGTCCTTTTTTCCGGGCTGAAGTGCCCCGGCAGAAAAGGAAAAAGCCCTATCGCGCTGCGACAGGGCTTTCGGGTGTCGCTCGGAGCCTGATTAAACAGCGGCTTCCGGAACGATGATCACGGTACGACGACGCGAAGCGCCCTTGACTGCGAACAGCACGCGGCCGGTCTTCAGTGCGAACAGGGTGTGATCCTTGCCCATGCCGACGTTTTCACCGGGGTGATACTCGGTGCCACGTTGGCGAACAAGAATGTTGCCAGCCAGCACGAGTTGACCACCGTAGCGCTTTACGCCGAGTCGTTTTGATTCAGAGTCGCGGCCGTTACGTACACTGCCGCCTGCTTTTTTGTGTGCCATAGCGTATTAGCTCCTGCTTAAGCCGAAATCGCGTCAATGCGGATTTCGGTGTAGTTCTGACGGTGACCCTGATGCTTCTGGTAGTGCTTACGGCGACGCATCTTGAAGATCTCGACCTTCTTGTGACGACCCTGAGTCAGAACAGTAGCCTTGACACTCGCACCTTCAATCATGGGCGTACCGATTTTCACGGTTTCGCCTTCACCAACCATAAGAATCTGGTCGATGGTGATTTCAGTGCCAACGTCTGCCGGTATCTGTTCTATTTTGATTTTTTCGCCGGCAGCAACGCGATACTGCTTGCCTCCGGTTTTTATGACCGCATACAACATGTTGGACTCCAATTACAAAGAGCGTGGGAAACCATAGATTATGCAGATTCGGCCTGCCTCGGTCAAGAACAATCTGCTTCTAAAATAGGGATTTCATCGCGCCCCGGTTTGATGCCGGTTAAAACAGACTGGCCTTGACGATGTTGCGCTGCGCCTCATACCATCGCGCCTTTCCCCAAGCTTATAACGTGGCTGCCTTGCAACTAGAACAACTCTACGCGCCGCTTGCTTCCGACATGGAGGCGGTCAATGGCGTTATCCGCAAGCGCCTGCATTCTGAAGTGGCTTTGATCAGCCAGGTGTCCGAATACATCATCGCGGCGGGTGGCAAGCGCATGCGCCCGGCCTTGCTGTTGCTGGTGGCGAATGCTTTGGGCTATCGCGGCACGCATCATCACGAGTTGGCTGCCGTGGTTGAATTCATTCATACCGCGACCCTGCTGCACGATGACGTGGTGGATGAGTCTGATTTGCGGCGCGGCCGCAGTACGGCAAATGCCCTGTTCGGTAATGCGGCAGCGGTGCTGGTCGGCGACTTTTTGTATTCGCGCGCTTTTCAGATGATGGTGGGGATCGAAGACATGCGCGTGATGCGCGTGCTGGCTGATGCAACCAATGTGATTGCCGAAGGCGAAGTGCTTCAATTGTTGAATGTGCACAATGCAGATGTCAGCGTCGAGGCCTATCTGCAGGTGATTCACTATAAGACGGCCACGCTTTTCGAAGCGGCGGCACGTCTTGGTGCAATTCTGGGTGGGCTGAATGAAGCCGGGCAGGAGCGCATGGCGGCCTTCGGCCGGCATATAGGCACCGCCTTCCAGTTGATTGACGATGTACTGGACTATTCCGGTGACGAAGAGGCGACCGGCAAGCATCTGGGTGATGATCTGGCTGAGGGCAAGCCGACACTGCCGCTGATTCACGTAATGCTGCATGGCTCGGCGACGCAGGCAGCGCTGGTGCGTCAGGCGATTGAAGAGGGTGGGCGCGAAGCGTTTCCGGCGGTGATCGAAGCGGTCAAGGATTGTGGTGCGCTAGAGGCTACCTGCGTGTTTGCGCGTCAGGAAGCTGAGCAAGCTGCGGCACTGATTTCCGATCTACCGGCTTCCATTTTCAAGGATAGCCTGCTACAATTATGTTCTTTCGCGGTTGCGCGTCAGCATTAAGATCGCAACGGCAAACGGGGTGTAGCTTAGCCTGGTAGAGCGCTACGTTCGGGACGTAGAGGCCGGAGGTTCGAATCCTCTCACCCCGACCAGGATTCTTGGCGGATCAATGACTTGAAAAGGTTGTTGATTCGCCAATTTCATTTCTGGAGGCCGCTCAGCGGCAAGTTTTTCGACTTTGCCCCTCCTGGGGTCGGCATTTCTGGATTTTCGCTCCGTACGTTTTTTCTGATTGAGGAAAAAATGTATGGCTTCCGTCGAAAACCGTTCGCGCTTCAAATCTCGATCCAGACTCTCCCCGATCTGAGCCCAACCTTTCCGCATTCCGCCAAACTGGTTGCATAGCCCTACGCCCCTCCTGAATGCCTCTGTGCGGTACTCCGCATTGCCAGGCGCAGCTTTCTGTCTACACGAGCAGATCTCATCGGCTTCAACTTTTCGATATTTCGCCCGATATCAGCAGGAGGTGAAGAGGCGAGTGGGCATCGGCGCTACGTTGCAGCAGGCGGCCGTCCGCTATCTTCCCGCCTGCCGCGAGAGTGAGGTGCCCGGCCCGCGGGTGCTCGCAGGCCTTAATTAGTGGCAAAGAGTGTACAAACGAAGGGTTCCGCCATGAACTTCCGCTCGATTCGTGTTCGTCTGCTCGGCATGATTACGCTGCTGACCCTTGGCTTCGCCTTTTACCTTTTACGTGATATTGCTCGCAATTATCTGGCCATGCAGGAGAACAGCCACATCGCCGCCGTCAGCGAAGTCGCTATTGCAGACAGTGCGCTGGTGCATGAGTTGCAGAAGGAGCGCGGGCTGTCAGCTGGCTTCATTGGCAGCAAGGGGCAGAGTTTTCGGAGTGAACTGCAAACTCAGCGTCGGGATACCGATCTCAAGGCTAAAGCGCTGGAGGCTGCGATCAAGGCCGCGCAGGCCGAGCTTCCCGCGACGCTGACTCGGCGCCTTTCTGATGCTGCCGATTTCCTGCGGCAGATGGAGACCCAGCGTGTTGCGATCAGTGCTTTGAATCTGCCGGGGCCGGACTCGTTTGCTTATTTTTCCCGTGCCATCGAACTCAATCTGGAGGCGGTTTCAACTGTTGCCCCCAGCCTCGGCAATGCCGAGATGATGCGACGATTCATCACTTACACAATGTTCGTGCAGGCCAAGGAGCAGGCTGGTCGCGAGCGCGCGACGCTGAATGCGGCCTTCTCTGCCGACAAGGCTTTTGATCTGCCTCTGCTTAATCGCCTGGCTGGCATTCTCGCCAATCAGGATACGTATCTGGTCAGCTTCCGCGCCATGGCCACTCCCGACGAAATCGACGCACTGGAACAACTGCTGGTCTCGCCTCCGGCGCAGGAAACTGCAAGCCTGCGCAATGGCGCGCTGAAGAAAGCCGCCGAAGGTAATTTCGGCGTGGCGCCAGCGCTCTGGTTTGCCACCATTACAAAAAAAATCGAAGCAATGAAGGGCCTCGAAGACCAGATCGCCACCAGGACAATTACCGCCGCTGCACAGTTGCATCGTTCATCACGCAATGCGCTGCTGATTGCCGTTTTGCTCAGCGTGCTTACCATCGGCCTTTCCCTGGTCTTTGCCCGTCTGCTCTTTCACATGTTGCGCGATGTCCATCACATCACCGAAACCGCCCTCAGCGTGGCCGATGGCGTCCTCAGCAAGAGCATCACCGTGGATCGCAGTGATGAGATCGGCGAACTGCAGGGCGCCATGGCGCGCACTGTGAGCAATCTCACCTCGATCATCGGCGAGGTGCGCTCGGCTGCCAACAACCTGAGCAACGCAGCCGACCAGGTTTCGGCCACCGCCCAGTCGCTCGCCCAGTCCACGTCGGAACAGGCCGGCAGTGTCGAGGCCACCACCGCGTCAATGGAGCAGATGGGGGTATCCATCGCCCAGAACACGGAGAACGCCCACCTTACTGACAGCATGGCTGCCAAAGCGGCCAAGGAGGCCACAGAGACTGGCGCAGCGGTTACGCGCACGGTCGAGGATATGCGCAGCATTGCCCGCAAGATCGGCATCATCGACGACATCGCCTATCAGACCAATCTGCTCGCCCTAAACGCCGCCATCGAAGCTGCGCGCGCCGGCGCGCACGGCAAGGGCTTTGCGGTGGTCGCCGCAGAGGTACGCAAGCTTGCCGAGCGGTCACAGGTTGCCGCTCAGGAAATCAACGCCCTGTCGAATTCATCCGTCGAGCAGGCCGAGCGCGCGCTGATGCTGCTCACCGCGATGGTGCCGAGCATCAACAAGACCTCTGGGCTGGTTCAGGAAATCGCCTGCGCCTCGTCCGAACAATCGACTGGCGTTGGCCAGATCAATGGCGCTATGGGCCAGCTTAGCAACGCCACGCAGCAAAACGCTGCAGCCTCCGAACAACTGGCTGCGACCGCCGAAGAACTCGGCGCGCAGGCCCAGCAGTTGCTGCAAACAATGACCTTCTTCAGTCTGGATGGCAGCAAGCCGCTAAAAGCAAAGGGCCGAGGCATGGCCTGAAGAGGCAAGCTGGACGGGCATCTCAGGGGTGACTGTCTGTAAAGCTATGCTGGGTGAGGGTTTGCGGCGAGCATGGGCGAGCATGGGCGAGCGTGGGCGAGCCCGTCCAGCTGAGGTTCGTAGATGAGTTGGCCCGCCAGCGCTTCACACTCCCTCGCTTCTGGTTCGCAAAAAGGCCACGTGTCTGCGTGGCCTTTTTGCGTTTACGAGCGCAGGAACTCAGTTTCAGGCCGTCTGCAGTTCCGCCTCATGCCAGCCCAGGGTGACCAAGGCTTTGGTCAGCATGCTGATGGCTTCGGCGCGACTGATACTGTCTGGCAGCTTGAACTGCTCCGCGCTGATCAGGGGCTCGCGTTCCGGTGCCTGGGTGGCGTGATGTTTGAACAGGTACAAGCCCATGCCGTGCTCGTCAGTGCCCACGATGCCGTAGCGTCGACTGCCGTGGATGCCACGGATCCACCAACTCCAGCGTGGCGCAAGGCCGCTGGGGCAGTGGTTGGTTGATTCGATCTGAAAGGCCATGACGAGAATCGTTGGAGTAAAAAACCAAAGAATGTCATATTAGGGTAAATACCTACATGCTTGCTAGAGTCCAATTGCAAACATGTGCAAGTGATTGATCTGCAACAGGTGATTGTTTGCGCGTGATCGCGATGGTGGCTGCGTGTTATCCTCTTGCGCTCTTTCAATCCTCGTCGGTACAGGCCGGCGACACATATGAATCTGGCCTTTGGCTTGTTCTTGCTGATCCTGCTTAATGGTGTGTTTGCCATGGCTGAGATCGCACTTGTCTCCTCGCGCAAGGCGCGTTTGCAGAAACTGGCCGATGATGGCTCGCTTGGTGCCAAAGCCGCCATGCGTCTGCATGATGACCCCTCCAGCTTTCTGTCCACCGTTCAGGTTGGCATCACTTCCATCGGGATTCTGAGCGGTGTGGTCGGTGAAGATGCGCTGGCAACACCGATTGCCGAGTGGCTGGCGACATTTTCCGGCTTCGAACTCTATGCGCGCCCGGTCGCTGTTGGCCTGGTGGTGGTCTTGATTACCTATCTGTCGGTAGTGATCGGCGAACTGGTGCCCAAGCGCCTGGCCCTGCTGGCGCCGGAGAAAATTGCCGCCATTATCGCGCCGCCCATGACTGCATTGGCTCGGGTGACACGTCCGCTGGTGTGGCTGTTTTCCTTTTCGGGTGATCTGATCCTGCGCCCCTTCAACGCCCGCCGTTCGAATGAGCCGCCGGTGACTGACGAAGAGATCAAGGTGCTGATGGAGCAGGGCGCAGAAGCCGGCGTGTTCCATGAAAGCGAGCAGGAGATCGTTTCCAATGTGCTGCGTCTGGACGAACAGCGCATCGGCACGATCATGACGCCGCGCAAGGACGTGCATTTCGTGGATCTGGACGAGCCGGAAGAGTTGCGCAGCAAGATTGACGAAAACGAATATGGTCGTCTGGTGGTGTGCCGTGGTGGTCTGGAGAACGTACTCGGCGTGCTGCATGTGGGCGATCTGCTCAAGCCTGCGCTGGCTGGCGGCGTGCTCGATGTCGAGTCCGTTACGCGCCCGGCCTTGTTCGTGCCGGACACGGTGACGACCTCGCAACTGCTCGAGAATTTCCGCAAGACCCGCGTGCAGTTCGCGCTGGTGGTGGATGAGTACGGCGAACTTGAAGGCGTCGTGTCTCTGACTGACGTATTGACCTCCATCGTTGGCGAATTGCCGGATGATGACGAGGAAGTCGATGCCGACGCCGTGCAGCGCGAAGACGGCAGCTGGCTGCTGGATGCCTCAATGATGGTCGAGCGTTTCTGCAGCATGTTCGATGTGGATGAGCTACCCGGCTCCGACACTGGCGGCTTCCACACCATCGGTGGTTTTGTAATGCATCAGCTCGGCCGCGTGCCGCGCGTGGCGGATCATTTTGAATGTCTGTCGATGCGTTTTGAAGTGCTCGATATGGATCGTCACCGCGTCGACAAGGTGCTGCTGACCTTGCTGGAAAGCGCTGCTGACGCTGACAAGCGCGAGAAAAACGACGCCTGATTCCTCTGTTTCGTAGCCCGGATCCCGTTGCGCTGCATACCGGGCTACAAACGCCTCTGCCCGCAGACCCGCCCCGGGCCTGCCTCTTCACTGATGATGCCTGAAGATGCCCGTCCTGCGCGGCTCTTCAGCCTGCCTTGTTTCAAGCCCCTTCCTGCCCGCATGGGCAAAGAGCCCTGTTTGTTGTGGCAGCGCAATAAAAGCGCCTTCAGATACGTTTGCGCACGTCGTTAGGAGAAAAGAGCGGTTGTTGTCCCGGGAGGGCGCCAGCTCGATAACCTGACACACGGGGGCGTGATGAAATCAATATTGCTGGTGGATGATTCGAGCACGGTGCTGCTCAGTACTTCAAGCATCCTGAGCAAATCGGGTTATGAGGCGCACAAGGCGCTTTCCGGCGAGGAAGGGCTCAGGCTGCTGAATGGCGGTTTGCGGCCGAATCTGATCATTACCGATCTGAACATGCCGGGCATGAACGGCATCGAGTTCATCAAGGCGGTGCGCCTGCTGGCGCCGCTGAAATTCGTACCCATCCTGTTTCTCACTACCGAATCGCAACAGGCCAAGCGTGCCGAAGCCAAGGCTGCCGGGGCTTCAGGCTGGCTGGTCAAGCCGGTTACCGCCGATGAGCTGATTTCTACCGTCAAGTTGGTGGTGAAATGAGCGCTACGCCCAAACCCGTTAATTGCCGCAGCTGCTTCATCGTGCGCGTGTCGCTGGTGTCGCTGTCGACGGTCATCATCATCGGCATCTGTGCCTGGTGGGGCTTTGGCTGGCTTGAGCCCCTGCTGCACGAATGGTTCGGTCTGTCGGATCGTGGAGGCGCCTTGCTGATGGTGGAAGTTGCCGTGCTGGCCGCTTTTGCCGTGCAGTTTCTGACTTCCTGGTTTCTGTATCGCGATCCGGCTTTTGGCCTTGCCAAGGAAGAGGAGCAGGTCGAAGAGGCGGGGCTGAATCTTTGGCATAACCGCGTGGCGCCGGTACAGCGCGAACTGTTGGCCTTTCCGGCCTTTCAGAATGTGGTCGCCACCCAGCTCGGTGCCATGAGTTCGCAGACCGAAGCGGCGGCCATGAAAATCATGGAGCGGCTGCAGAAAGTGGATGAACACCTGTGTGCAATGAATGAGTTCATCGGCTACTTCAACAGTGAGTCTGAACGCATGGCGGAAAGCTCGCGCCGCAGCATGTCTGAAAATCAGGCGCAGGTGGATGACATGCAGCGCTACATCGCTGAGCGGGTGACGGACACTGGCGTACAGCAAGAGAAAATTGCCGCGATTGTCGCCGATGCGCGCGGCCTGCAATCCCTTGTGGATCTGATCAAACATGTAGCTAGCCAGACCAATCTGCTGGCCCTGAATGCGGCGATTGAGGCGGCTCGTGCGGGCGAAGCCGGGCGAGGGTTTGCGGTGGTGGCTGACGAGGTACGCAAGCTCTCGGTGCAGACCGAGCAGGCCGTGCTGCAGATCCGTGAAGGCATCATGAAGGTCGCTTCCAATGTCGAGGAGCAGTTTGCCGATAGCCTTGCGCATGACGTGCAAAAAGATGAGGTCGTCACGCTGGAGGTTTTCGCAGGTCAGCTGACGGAAATGGGGGCGCGTTACGGCTATCTGGTGCTGCGTGAGAGCGAGACGGTGGAGCAGTTGCGCAATACCAGCGAGGCGCTGACGCATGCCTTCATGGATGTGATGGCCGACATCCAGTTTCAGGATGTGACGCGTCAACAAGTCGAGCACGTGGTCGGTGCCATGGGTGGCCTGGCTGAGCATCTGGCGCAGATGGCACAAACCTTGGATCAGTCGCGCAGCGATGTGCCGCCATTGCGTCCGCTAGGCGAACGGCTGGACGAAATGTTTTCCGGTTATGTGATGGATGGACAGCGCGATGCGCATGCCTCCGCCCTGGGGCGTAATGCTGCGCCGGCCGGTGGTGGCGGCAAGAAAATCGAGTTGTTTTGAGGTGCGCCGACATGAATGAAACCCGCCGCACCAGGCCCCTGCTGCGAACTATCGTGATATCAAAATTGCGTATCAACAGATTCTGAAACGGAGTCAACAACATGACAGAGGCAAAAACAAAAGCCAAGCCCAAAGCCGAGCGCCTCACGCTCAACGGCGGGCTGAACATCTACAGCGCACCGGAGATCAAGCTGCAACTGCTGCAGGCGGTTGAATCCGCCGCGCAGGTCGAGCTGGATCTGCTCAAGGTTGAGGAGCTCGACACCGCCGGCTTGCAGGTGCTGGTGCTGGCCAAGCGCGAGGCGATCCGCCTGGGCCACAACCTGGCCATCGTGGCGCACAGCGCCGAGGTGCAAGAGACGCTGGACCTGTGCGGCATGGTTGGTTGGTTTGGCGATCCGCTGCTGGTTGCGGCTGAACAATCTTCAATGGGGGCTTGAATCATGGATCCGGTACGCGAAGCCTTTATTGCCGAATGCCAGGAATTGCTGACAGTGCTGGATGAAAGCCTGCTGGCGCTGGAGAAAGACGGCAACAACCCCGAACTGATCAACGCCATTTTCCGCGCAGTGCACACCATCAAGGGCGGTGCGGGCGTCGTCGAATGCCGCTACATCGAAAGCTTTGTGCATGTGCTCGAAAACCTGCTGGACGATGCGCGCGAAGAACGCCTGCAGTTGGGCGCCGAGCTGATTGACCTGATTTTCAGCTGCATTGATCATATCCGCGCCTTGCTCACCTTCGTGGCCGATGAAATCAGCAGTCCGCCGGTCGAATTGCTGGCGCAAGGCGCTGCCTTGCATGCCTTGCTGCACAAGATTACCGGCACCGAGACAGCCGACGCCGGCAGTGCGCTGGCCCGCTCCGATGGCCCGCTGCATGCCGCGCGCGGCGGCCTGATCGGCCATGATTGCTGGCACATCTCGATCCGCTTTGGCACGAACGTACTGCGCGAAGGCATGGATCCGCTGTCCTTCATCCGTTATCTGGCCAGCTTTGGCGAGATCACCCACATCACCACCCTGACCGATGCCATTCCGCCGGCCGAGGAAATGGATGCCGAGAGCTGCTATCTGGGATTTGAAATCGATTTCAAATCCGATACCAGCAAGGAAAAGATCGAACGCGTCTTCGAATTCGTGCGCGATAACTGCCTGCTGCGCATCCTGCCGCCAGACAGCCGCCTGGATGATTACATCGCCTTGATCATGAGCCTGCCGGAAGACAATCTGCGCCTCGGCGAGATTCTGGTGAAGGCCGGCGTGCTGACCGAACAGGAACTGAATGCTGGCCTGACGGTGCAGCAACAGGACATCACCGACGAACCGGCGCCGCCGCCGCTGGGCGAGATTCTGGTGGAACAGCAAGTGGTGCAGAAGGCACTGGTCGAAGCCGCCGTCAGCAAACAAGTGCAGGGTAGCGAGCGGCGCGCACAGGATGCGCAGCTGATCCGCGTGCATGCTGACAAGCTCGATCACCTGATCAATCTGGTCGGCGAACTGGTGATTGCCGGCTCGGCGGTTTCCTTGCTGGCGCAGCGCTCGCACGATGCCGTGATGAGCGAGGCTACCTCGACCATTTCGCGTCTGGTCGAAGAAGTACGCGATGGCGCTTTGCGTCTGCGCATGGTGCAGATCGGCGACGTATTCACCCGCTTCCAGCGGGTCGTGCGTGATGTCTCCAAGGAGATCGGCAAGGACATCGAATTGCGCGTGCAGGGCGAAGACACTGAACTGGATAAAAGCGTGGTCGACAAGATCGGCGATCCGCTGATGCATCTGGTACGCAACGCGATGGATCACGGCATCGAAAGCGCCGAAGTGCGCCGCACCCAGGGCAAACCGGAACGCGGCATGCTCGGCCTGAATGCCTATCACGAATCCGGCAGCGTGGTGATCGAGGTCTCCGACAACGGCGGTGGCCTGAACCGTACGCGCATCCGCGAAAAAGCCATCGCGCGTGGCCTGATCGCCGCTAACGCAGAAATGAGCGATCAGGAGCTGTGTCGGCTAATTTTCGAACCCGGCTTCTCCACCGCCGAGCAGGTCAGCAGCCTGTCCGGGCGCGGCGTCGGCATGGATGTCGTGCGCCGCAATATCGAAGCCCTGCGCGGCACGGTGGATGTGGAAAGCGTTGAAGGGCAGGGCACGCTGATTCGCATCCGTTTGCCGCTGACGCTGGCGATCATCGATGGTTTCCTGATGGGCGTTGGCGGTTCAGCCTTCGTGGTACCGCTGGAAATGGTCGAAGAATGCATCGAGCAGAGCCATACGAACACAGGCAGCAACTACATCAACCTGCGCGGCGAGGTGCTGCCCTGCATCCGCCTGCGCGAATTCCTCGAGATCGGCGGCCCCGCCGGCAAGCGCGAAAACGTGGTGGTGGTGCGTTACGGCGGGCGCAAGGCCGGGCTGCTAGTCGATGAATTGATGGGTGAATTTCAGACCGTGATCAAACCGCTCGGTCGCATTTTCCAGAAGCTGCGCGGCGTCGCCGGTTCCACGATTCTGGGCGGTGGTGAGGTGGCTTTGATTCTGGATGTGCCTGCATTGATCGGCCTGGCGGCTGATCAGGAAAAAACCAAGCGCGCGGTGAGCATGAGTAACGGCTAATCCACGACGATTAATAATTTCAAACGAAGGAGCTGGATCATGTTCAAAAACTTGAAACTCGGTGTGAAACTAGCCATTGGATTTGGCCTGATCGTGGCCTTGATGGCAGTGATTTCAGTTCTCGCTTTCACCCGGGTCGGGGTGCTGAATGAAAAAGTGAATTTGATGGCCAATGACCGTTTCCCGAAAACGGTACTGGTCAATGACACCATCAACGATCTGGATACGATTGCCCGGCGTTTGCGCAATGCCATGCTGGCCGACAAACCGGATGTGGTTAAAGCCGAACTCGACCAGATCCCGGATTTGCGCAAGCAGATCAGTGAAAACATCGATAAATTGGACAAGTCCATCACCTCGGACAAGGGCCGCGATCTGCTCAAGACTGTGAGTTCCACGCGTGCAGCGTATGTGGCTTCTCAGGATGTGGTGATCAAGGCGATAAATGAGAACCGGCGTGCCGATGCGGTGACCGCCATCTTCGGCGACCTGCGCAAGACGCAAGGTGAATACATGGGTGCCTTGAAGGCCTTGAACGAGTTCCAGACCAAGATCATGGAAGCCGACGGGGATGAAGCCGAGGCCCTCGCCCAGCAAACCCGCACCCTGGTGCTGGTGACCTTCCTGGTCGCGCTGGTGCTTGCCGCACTTGCCGCCTGGATCGTCACCCGCAGCATCACCAAACCGATTGGCGACGCATTGGATGTAGCGACCCGGATCGCCGAGGGCGATCTCACCGC